>CAZQZX010000085.1:0-24784 GCA_964597885.1 uncultured Planctomycetota bacterium | reverse complement strand
AACCACGGCTGGTTTCACCAAGGAGTGATCGATGCACAAGAATGCGCTGGGCCTCATCGAGACCAAGGGGCTCGTGGGCGCCGTCGAAGCGGCGGATGCCATGGTCAAGGCGGCGCGCGTGACTCTCATCGGCAAGGAGACGATCGGCGGCGGCTACGTCACGGTGATGGTGCGGGGCGAGGTCGGGGCCGTGAAGGCGGCGACCGACGCCGGATCCGCGGCGGCGCGTCGCGTCGGAGAGCTCGTGTCGACGCACGTGATCCCGAGGCCGCACGCCGAGGTCGAGTCGATTCTTCCCGGTGACGCACCGGCCGAGTGAGCCGCGATCCCCTCATGACGAGTGCCGACATCCGCCTGCGCAGCTATGCGTTCCTCAATCGGATGCAGCCGCAGTTCGCCGCCTTCGTGGCTTCGAACGTGCGCGGCTATCTCCCCGTGACCGGACAGGCTGCGCTGTACGTCGAGGTCGAGCCCGCGATGTCGCTCCTCGGGCTGACGGACGTGGCGCTCAAGAACACCCGCGTGCGACCGTCGCTGCAGATCATCGAGCGCGCGTACGGATTGCTCGAGGTGCACGACGAAGATCCGGCCGAGGTTCGCGAGGCGGGCCGTCAGATCCTCGAGCGGATGGGCAAGAGCGAGAACGATCGCATGCGGCCGCAGGTCCTTTCGTGCGACGTGATCGAGCGACTGGAGGATCACCACGCGATGCTCGTCAATCGCATGCGTGGCGGGTCGATGCTCGAGCATCACGAGACGCTTCTCTCGCTCGAGGTGCAGCCGGCCGGGTACGCCGTCCTCGCCGCGAACGAGGCCGAGAAGCACTCGCCGGTCCGGCTGCTGCATCTGCGTCCGTACGGAGCCTTCGGACGGCTCTGGATGGGCGGTGGAGAGGCGGAGATCCGAGAGGCCGAGCGTGCGGCGATCCGCGCGCTCGAAACCGTCGAAGGCGTGGGCGACGAGGCGCGTCGCTGAGCGATCGGGGGGAACGGTCTCCCATGGAAGCGTGTATCGGTCTCCTGGAGACGATCTCGGTCGCGCGTGGCATCGCGGCCGCGGACGCGATGCTGAAGGAATCCCCGGTCCGCCTGAGGTTCTCGCGTCCGATTCAGCCGGGACGCTACGCGACCCTCTTCTCGGGCGAGGTGGAAGAGGTGCGGCGCGCGTACGACCGCGGCCGTGCCGTTGCCGCCGAGAAGCTCGTCGACGATCTCTTCCTTCCGAATGCGCATCCTTCGATCTTCACGGCCTATGAGACGCCGAGTATCGTCGGGCACGACGCGCTCGGGATCCTCGAGGCGCTCACCCTCGCTTCGACGCTGGTGGCGGCCGATGCGGCGGCCAAGACCACATCCGCCCGGCTCGCCCTGGTGCGACTCGCGAACGGGCTCGGCGGCAAGGGTTACTTCCTGATCGAGGGCGCGGTCGAGGATGTCGAAGCCTCGATCGATGCGGCGGCGGCCCGGATCGAGCCGGAGGACCTCCTGCAGAGCCGCGTCGTGATTCCGCGGGTCCATCCGGAGCTGATCGACTTCCTCCTGACCCATGACGGGATGGAGGGGCTCGCCCGGGGCGAGGAGGAGCTCGGATGAGCCGCGTCCGATTCTGGACGGTCGAAGACGTCGAGTCCCTTCGGGAAGGGGAGGCTCTCGTCCTCGGTCCGGAGGATCGGATGACGGATCTGGCCCGGGATCGGGCCCGCGCGCTCGGCATCCGGATCCGGGGCGCCGGTGAGCGCCGGGCGCCCGGCGGCGCGATGGACCGCGAGCCCGGTCTCGCGGTGTCCGTTCGGCGGCTACGGCTCGAATGCCGACCTCTCCAGGGAGACCCGCCCGGCCGCTCGGAAACGCCTCGGAAGGCCCACCTGGCCTCGATCCTGGCCGAGATGGCCGCCGATGGGGGGCGGCTCGTCGATCTGGAGCACGGGGCCGACGGCACGACGAGGGCGAAGCTGGAGCGCTCTCCTGCTCCCTGGCGCGCGCATCCGACCGCCGACCCCTCGATTGCCGACAAACCCGGGAACTCCGAAGGGAGACCCACGTCGAAGGCGGCCGTCTAGACTTGAACGATCGAAGAGACGACCGATTGGACGACTTCGCCTGCATCGATGAGTGCCTGAAAGGGAGCGCGGACTCCTTCGGGGTGCTGGTCGATCGCTACCAGGATCGGATTTTTGCGCTCGTGGCGCGGATGGTGTCCGACCCCGATGCGATCCGCGACCTTGCCCAGGAGACGTTCCTGCTCGCCTATCGCGGCCTCTCGTCCTTCAAGCGCGACTCGTCGTTCATGACGTGGCTGTATCGGATCGCCATCAACGTCTGTCAGTCCGAGCGTCGCCGCCGCCAGCGCCAGAGGCGGATCGGGACGTTCGGCATCGGACAGTCCGGGGATCCGGACGAACCGGAGCGCGAGCACGCCGACGTCACGACGAATCCGCTCGATCGGCTGGAAGAAGCCGAGCGCAAGCGGCTGCTCGACGCGGCGATGGAGGCGATCGACGACGATCAACGAGAGATCGTCACGCTCCGCGACTTTCACGGTCTGAGCTACCAGGAGATCGCCGAGATTCTCGACTGCCCGGTCGGGACGGTGCGCTCGCGGTTGTTCCGCGCGCGTTCCGAGATTCGGCGGCGACTGGAACGCGTGCTCGGAGGGCAGGATCGATGAACGACCCGAACGCTCGCGACGAGATCCTCGAGCTGTTCTCGGCGAAGCTCGACGGTGAGCTCGGCGCCGAAGAGGAACGACGCCTCGAGAAGCTCCTCCGGGAGAATCCCGAGCTTCGCGACGAGGTCGAGGGCTTTCAGTCGGCGGTGCGCTTCGTCCAGGACGAGGGGCGCCGAGGGGACTCCGAGCAGCGAGCTCCCACGGACTTCCGTGCCGGGATCCTGGCGCGTATCGATGAGGAGATCGAGCGCGCGGAAAGCCGTCCTGCGGCCGCGGCCGACGCGGAAGTGACCCCGGAGCCGACGCCCGTGATTATCCGCGTCGCGACTTTCGTGTCGGCGGTCGCGGCCCTCGTCATTGCCGTAGTGTGGATCCCCGAGCTCCTGTCGCCGAAAGCTCCTGCGCCGGCGGACTCCGTGGCGAGGTTCGAGGAGTCGGTCGATGTCGACGGCGACGAGGACGCCATCGCTCCCGAGGAAGGGCGGCCGGCCGAGCTCGAGTCGGAGAATCGCGAGCCGGCGGATGGCGCGGCGGATCGATTCGGAGGGGACGCGGGCCCCGGCAAGGGGAAGTCGGTCGGCGCTCCGGAGCTCGCGAAGGAGTCCGGCGAGCGCTCGCTCGAAGCACTCGAGAGGGTGAGCGGAGGGGTGAAGGGGGACGGCCCGATACGTGAGAGCAAGGGCTCGGTGTCGCGCGACGCCGCGCCACGCGAGAACACGGCGCGGTCCGAGAAGAAGGCGGCGGCGGGTGATGCGCCGGACGGTTCGCCTCTCGTTCGCGCGCGCTCGGCGCGTTCGTTGAGCGGGGGAACGATGCCGACTCCGCGCACACCGGTCACGGGAGCCAAGAGCGAAACCCGATCCGATACCGCGGCTCCCGCACCGACCGCACCGATGTCCGGCGAGAAGCGGGACCGATCGCGTCCGTTCGAAGGAGCGGTCACGCTCGAAGAAGACGCGTCCCGATCGACCCCTCGGGTCGTCGAGGTTCGGTTTGCGCGAGGTCGCACCGATTCGTCGGTGCTGCGCCGCGCGGTGGACGATGCCGTCGCTCGATCCAAGGAACAGCTCGAGAGGTCTCCGGGTGCCACTCTTCGAGAGCTGGCGGACGATGAGACGATTCGAGACAACCTCGATCGGCGGGCCGCGAAGAAGAGCGAGGAACAGGCCCCGACGACGCCGCCGAGCAGCCCGGGGGCGACCTCGCAGCGCAAGCGCGGAGTCCCTGCGAGTCCTCTCGCCGGTGGTGGAGCTCCGGCTCGCGGTCGCGCCCCGGCCTCTCCTCGATCCGTTACGAGTCCCGCCCAGAAATCGAGCCCCGGCGCGAAGTCGGCAGGCAGCGCACCCGCGACCGGCGGCGGAGGCCGCCCGAGTGTGGGCCGTGCGGGTGGTGCTGGCCGAGTCGAAGACCAGGCGGGCGGAACCGTGCTCGGTGGCGCGCAGGCGGGGACGAGCGTCCAGGAGTCGAGTGCCGACCCGGCCGTGGTGCGCGTCGAGCTCACGCCCCTCGAGCTGAGCCGGCTCGAATCCCGCCTCCGAGAGCTCGGAGCGGAAGTCGTCCCCGCCTATCCGGGGAAGGACCCTGCCACGGGGGAGACGACGTGGGATGCCGGTCCGCCCATCGAAGGGGCGTCGGGGCGGGACTTCCGATTGCCCCGCGCCGTTCCAACCAAGGAGCCGGGGCCGACTGGCGGGCGGGGGCCTTCCGGGAAGAAGGATCGGCCGGAGAACCAGGCGGAGTCCGCAGGGAAACCGAACCGGCCGGAGCGCGTGGTGATCTGGATTCGATGGATCGAGGTGGCGCCTTCGCCCGGCCGAGGTCCCGGCGCCGGCGAGCGCTAGTCGGGCCGGCTTCCGTCGTTCCGGACCTCGACCGCGGTCCCGTAGGCGAGGAACTCGGCCGCGCCGGAAACGATGAACGACGTGCTGAAGCGGACGCCGATGATCGCGGTCGCACCGTGAAGGCGCGCCTGGTCGGCCATGCGGTCGAAGGCCTGTTCGCGGGCCTCGGCCATCATCTTCGTGTATTCCTCGATCTCGCCGCCGATCAGGTTCTTCATGAAGGCGGTGATGTCCTTGCCGACGTGGCTGGACCGGATCGAGCTTCCCTTCACGATACCGATGACGCGGTGCACGTCGTGACCGGGAATGTCGGTTCCGGTGGTGATGATCATCGTCGAACCCTCCTGTAGCGGTCGACCTTGGTGATGTGGGCCTTGCCGCGGTACACCGAAACGAACAGGACCGCGAAACCGGCCAGCATCAGCAGGACGCCACTCTTGAGCAGGGGGCGGATCTCGGGGGAAACGATCAGCTCGCGGACGCCGTAGGCGGTGACGAGGACCGCTCCGAGGACCAGGAGGATCCAGGCGGTCTTCCGCTCGAGGCAGTTGTAGAGACGGTTCCAGAAGTCCTGCCACTCGAGATCGGTGGGCTCTTGGAACTCCATCGCGCCGGTCAGCTCGGACATCCGCTGATAGCGCGACAATTCCGCGGCCAGCTCGGGATCGCTCGCGAGCTTTTCCTCGAAACGTCGCCGGCGCTCGTCATCGAGCTCGCCGTCGACGTAGCCCATCATCTCGATCAGGTAGTCGTCCCGGTCCATCCGTTTCTCCAGGTGCGATACGTTCGCTTCCGGATCAGGCCGCCCCCACGGCCTTGTCTGGCCCCGATGGGCCCAAGCTGCCGTATATCCAGGTCCCTATTGAGGATTCAGGTAATCTTCGATTTTTTCCCGCAGCCGGCGCCTCGCGTGGAACAGGCGCGACATGACGGTTCCGATGGGGATCCCGAGAATCTCGGCGATCTCCTGGTAGGAGCACCCCTGGAAGTGCTGCAGAACGATGATCTCGCGGTCGTTCGGGCGAAGCTCCGAGATGGCCTTCTTCAGCCGGGAGCGAAGCTCGCCGCGGTGGACTTCCACCTCGGGATTCATCGTGAAATCCGGGAGCTCCCAGGGCTGCTCGCCCTCCTCCCGGGCGTCGATCGAGTACTCCCGCTTCCTGTACCTCTTGCGTAGCTTGCTGAAGCAGAGGTTCTTCAGGATCTTGTACATCCAGGGGTAGAATTGGCGCTCGAGATCGAACGTCTTGATCGCCTTGAAGGCGCGGAGGAAGGCATCCTGGACGGCGTCGAGAGCGTCTTCACGGTTGTGAAGGTAGCCGTAGGCGACGAAGTAGGCGCGCTCTCGATAGCGGTTGACCAGGACCTCGAAGGCGGCGACATCGCCGTCCTGCGACATCCGGATCAACTCCGTGTCTTCGAGGCGTTTCGTTTCAGACAGGGCTTGCGCTTCCGTCACGACAGGGGGTTCCGCTCGGCGTCGTGCAGACTGTAGGATTCCCCCTGGAGCTAGGCAAGCCGAGCCTGGAGTTACGACGAAGGACCTGAACCGTGAGCGAATCCGAACGAAGCGACATCCCGATCCGCGAAGGGCTTTCGATCCCCCGATCCGAGGTCGAGCTGAGCTTCGTGCGCGCCAGCGGCCCGGGCGGGCAGAACGTCAACAAGGTCGAGACGAAGGTGGAGCTCGCGTTCTCGGTCGACGAATCGGCGGCGCTTTCGGACGGACAGAAGCGCATGATCCGCTCGCGCCTCTCCAATCGGATCACCGGCGAGGGCGTGCTGCGGCTGGCGTCCCAGAAGCATCGCACGAGAGCCCGGAACATCGAAGACATCCTCGAACGATTCGCCGAGGTGATCCGCGGCGCCCTCACGCAGCGCAAGAAGAGGGTGAAGACCAGACCCACGCGTGCGTCGGTGGAGAGGCGCCTCGAAGCGAAGCGCCGTCAGTCGAGCCGGAAGTCGAATCGGCGTCGTCCCACCGGACCCGATGACTGAGAGAGTGGTCGACGCGTGAACGACATTCGAGCAAGCCGCGTGCTCGTCGTGGACGACGACGCCGAGCAGCGCCTCCTGGTCCGGTCGTTTCTCGAGCTGGCCGGCTTCGTGGTCGCCGAGGCGTCGAGTGCCGAGGAGGCCCTCGAGATCGCCGCGGACGGACGGATCCAGGCGGTCGTCACCGATGAGCGGATGCCCGGGCTCTCGGGGACCGAGCTCATCCTCGCGCTCTCGGCGCGCGGAATCGATTGCCCGGCGATCGTCTGCACAGGAGAGCCTCACCTCGAGGGCCGCACGGACGACGAGCGCTCGCTCCGGTATCTCTCCAAGCCGTTCCGCGCGGAAGATCTCGTCGATCGTGTGCGTGGGCTCCTGGATCAGGAGAGACCGGCATCGTGACAGGCCGGCATCGTGACTCTCTGGTCGGCAAGCGGCCGGCGAGGTACGCTCACCGTATGAGCACTCGCGCGAAGATCTTCGTCCTTGCGTCGATCGTCTTTGTGAGCGTGTGCGCTCTCCTCGTGACCGAATCGAAGCGCAAGAAGACCGGCTACCACGGCTGGATCGAGCAGTTCAGCGCCGAGAAGGGGATCGATCCGCGCCTCGTCGAGGCCGTCATCCTCGCGGAGAGCGGGCATCGGATGGGCGCGGTTTCACCGAAGGGAGCGGTCGGGCTGATGCAGCTCATGCCCGCGACCGCGCGCGAGGTCGGCGCCTGGCTCGGGTACGACGAGGTCAACGCGGCGATGCTGCGCGATCCCGAGCTCAACCTGCGGCTCGGCATCGAGTATCTGGGCTGGCTGCGAGGGCAGTACGACTCCCTCGAACTGACGCTTGCCGCGTACAACGCCGGCCCGGGGCGCGTGGCCAAGTGGCGGCGCGATAATCCCGACCTTCCGCCGGATCGCCTGGTCGAGGAAGTGGCGTTCGACGAGACGCGCACCTACGTCGCACGCGTGCTCGGCCGATACCGACAGATCCTCGAGGACGTGCCCTCGTCTTGAGCTGACCCGGCCGCGCCTACTTGCCCGTCAGGCTCAGCAGGAACTCGGCGTTGTTCTGCGTCTTCTTGATCTTCTGGATCAGAAGGTCCATCGCCTCCATCGGGTTCATCTCGTTGAGAACCTTGCGAAGCCTCCAGATCAGCTGGATCTCGTTCGCTTCGAAGAGCAGGTCTTCCTTACGGGTTCCCGAACGGTTGATGTCGATGGCCGGCCAGATGCGCTTGTCGGCGATCTTCCGATCGAGGACGAGCTCCATGTTGCCGGTGCCCTTGAACTCCTCGAAGATGACCTCGTCCATCCGGCTTCCGGTCTCGATGAGCGCCGTCGCGAGGATCGTCAGGCTTCCGCCTTCTTCGACGTTTCGTGCGGAACCGAAGAACTTCTTCGGCTTCTGCAGCGCGCTCGCGTCGACACCACCGGAGAGGATCTTGCCGCTGTGCGGCGCTTCGGTGTTGTAGGCGCGCGCCAGGCGCGTGATCGAATCGAGCAGGATGAGAACGTCGCGGCCGTACTCGACCATGCGGCGCGCCTTCTCGATGACCATCTCGGCGACCTGGATGTGCCGGCTCGCGGGCTCGTCGAACGTCGAGCTGATGACCTCGCCGCGGACGTTGCGCTCCATGTCCGTGACCTCTTCCGGGCGCTCGTCGATGAGCAGCACGATGAGGTCGAGCTTCGGATAGTTCGTCGCGATCGCGTTCGCGAGCTTCTGCAGCAGAACCGTCTTACCGGTTCGAGGCGGCGCGACGATGAGTCCTCGCTGTCCCATGCCGATCGGCGCGATCATGTCCATGATGCGCATCTCGGTCTCCTTCGGATCGGTCTCGAGGACGAGCCGATTCTCGGGGTAGAGCGGAGTGAGGTCCTCGAAGACGACCTTGTCCTGGAGCTTCTCGGGAGCTTCGTAGTTGATCGCCTCGACCCGGAGCAGAGCGAAGTAGCGCTCGTTCTCCTTCGGGGGGCGGATCTGCCCGGACACCGTCGCACCGGTTCGCATTCCGAAGCGTCGGATCTGCGACGGCGAGATGTAGATGTCATCGGGGCAGGGGAGGTAGTTGTAGTCGGGGGATCGCAGGAACCCGAATCCGTCGGGAAGGACTTCGAGGACGCCCTCGCCGAACATCAGGCCGTTCTTGTTGACCCGGTCCTTCAGGATCTTGAAGATCAGGTCCTGCTTCTTGAGGCCGGTGAACTCCTCGATGCCTTCCTGGACGGCGGTCTCGTGGAGCTCGGCGATGGTCATGCGCTGGAGATTCGCGAGGTGGAGCTCGCCGCGCTTGACCTCTTCGTACTTCCGGTTGGTATCCCCGCCGCCTTCGGTCGGTTCACCATCCTCGTCTTCAAGCTCTTCGTCGAGCTCATCCTCGATTTCTTCGTCGAGAACGTCTTCCTCTTCTTCGACGATGTCCACCGCCGCTTCCGTGTCGGTGACCGCGCTCTTCCCCTTCGAGTCCTTTTTCTTGCTCGCCTTCTTGTCCGACATCGCGGTTCTCCTGGTTCCTGGGTCGGAAGGGGACGGTCTTGCGCCGTCCCGATGCCCCTGCGGGGTGAGTGAATTGTGTGCTGTCGAACCCCTCGTTCCTCGCCCCGGAAGCGACCGAGGTGATCTCGCGCGGAGGATGCGAGGAAGGTCGGAGTCGAAAGGGTGCAGTTACGGGATGAGACTGTCCGATACGATTTGACGCTTGATCTCGTCGATCCGGGTTCGGACCCGCCCGGCCGACAGGTTGTTCTCTATTCTGTAATCGGCACGCATTTTCTTCTCTTTGAGGGGTTTCTGAAACTTTTCGCGCCTCTTCAGCTCGTCTAAGTCCCAACCCCTGTTTTGCTTGACTCGCGTCAGCCGCGTCTCCTCATCGGCGTCCACGAACAGGATCCGATCGCAGAGGCGATCGAGACCCGTCTCGAGCAGCAGCGGCACGTCGAGGACCACCAGCTCGACCGACGCGTCGGACTGCGCTCGTTGCAACTCTCGGACGAGCTCCGTTTCCACCCACGGATGGACGATGGCTTCGAGCGCTTCGAGCTCTTCGGGGGCGTGGAATACACGCTGTCCGAGGAGCCCGCGATCGATGCCGCCTCCGGGGCCGAAGACGTCGTCGCCGATACGCGCGCGGATCCGTTCCTTCACACCGGAATCGTCGAGGGCGCGGTGAGCCAGCGCGTCGGCGTTGATGCAGACGGCACCATGCTCTTCGAACCCCCTCGATACCCAGCTCTTACCGCTGCCGATCCCTCCGATGATTCCCAGGACCGGCGCCGGACGAGTGCGGCTCATGGGGCGTTGGCCTCACGGAACGGCATCGTGCATCGCGTGCTCGAGGACGCGGGGGACGGTGGGTCCACACGCGGGACCGAGAGAAGATGCGAATGCCGGAATCGTGGCAGGAAGATACGGTTATGGGATGACAAGGTGGTACGGGCGGGATCCGCTCGTAGTTTTCTTGATATCAAGGGCCCGGAGGAGTGTCAAGGCCGTACATTTTTTGGTTGACACAACTTGGGGCGAGACTCACAATGCGCGCCGACGGAACCGAAAAAAGGGAAAAGCATGTCAGAGCGATGCCTTAGCGGCGTCCCGGTTCCTGCGCGCCCGTTGCGGGTGCGTCCATCCCACCGAGGCGGTCGGGGCTTCTGCGAGAAGGCGGAGCCAGGCCGTTCGCGGCGGGGCGTGGCGGGAGCTGTTCCCCGGTCCACACGTTTCGATTTGGCGAATCCGAGCGAGCAAGGAGGCGAGGCGATAATGAATGCCGAGCGTGGCGTTGCCCTGATCATGTGGATGTTCATCGTAATGATCGTGCTGTTTGCGATCTCGGCCGTCCTGGGGTACACGCAGTTCGTGAACAACACGGACCTCCAGCTGGAGATGGACAAGATTGCGGCCGAGCGCGACAAGGTTCAGGCCGACCTCGAGACGGCGATTAAAGAACGTTCCGAGGCGTACATGGCGATCGGCTTCGGCGCCTCACAGTACGGTGAGCGTTCGAACCTGCAGCTCGTGAAGGACACGATCGCGGCGAAGGTCGGCAAGTTCAACACGCTGACCGACGCGGACGGAAACCTCGAGTCCGTTCTCACGGGTATGGAGAAGGCGTACGACGACTCGGTCCGCGCGACCGCCGACGCCAACAGCAAGTATCAGGAAGCGCGGCAGGCCGAGCAGGCCGCCGAAGACGAGACGCAGGCCGTTTCGGATCAGAAGGATTCCGAGATCGACCAGCTTCGTCAGCAGCTGACCGCCGAGCAGGACCGCGCGGCGCGCGCGCAGGGTCAGGCGCAGTCGACGGTCGACTCGCAGCGCGATCGCATCTCGACGCTCGAGAACACGTCGGCGTCGCAGACGGAAGATCACAAGCGCGAGAAGAACCAGCTCGAGAACAAGCTGCTCGCGATGGATGCGCGCATGATGGAGATCAACACGCGCAACCGCATCATCCGCGAGAACCTCGGCCCGGACGGCTCGGTCGTCGGCGCCGATGACAAGCTCGGCCTCGTCTACATCGACGCGGGCGCCAAGCACGGACTCAAGCGCGGCACGCGCTTCAAGGTCTGGTCGTACGGCAAGGGCCGCTCCAAGACGCAGAAGGGCGAGATCGAAGTTCAGAAGCTTAAGGATGACTACGCGGTGTGCGGTGTCGTCACCTCGTTCGACAAGTACAACCCGATCGGCAAGGGCGACCAGATCTCGAACGTGTACTTCGACCGCGACAAGAAGGTCGAGTTCGTGTTCCTGGGCGAGCTCCCGGGCCGCTACAACAACGAAGAAGCCACGCGTATCCTCCTCGCCAAGGGCGCGGACGTCGCCGACAGCGTCTCGGCCAACACCGACTTCCTCGTCGTCGGCAGCAAGCCGGCGGGCGATGAGAGCGAAGCCCTCGAAGAGACCGAGACGTTCCGCCTCGCGGAGCTCTACGGCGTCGAGATCCTCCAGGGCTCGCAGCTGGTGGATTACATCCACTACTAAGAGCTGAAGGCGATTCTTCGCTGAAGTAAAGTAGACTCCTCGGGCCCCGGTTGCTTTCAGGCAACCGGGGCCCGATTCATTTCGTCCCCCTTCCTTTCCTTCGGATGCGCAGCGAAGCTTCGATGGAGCGCAACGACGTCGACGATGTCCGGATGTCGTTCGGGGAGCACCTCGAGGAGCTCCGCCGGGTGGTGCTCCGTTCCCTCATCGCGATCGGCATCGCGTTCCTCGTGTGCTTCGTCTTCCTGCGCGAGCCGCTGATGACGGCGGTCCTCGAGCCCCACAACGACGTCGTCCGGTGGGTCCAGGAGAAGGAGGGGCTCGCCACGGTGTCGCCGCCGCAGGCGCTCGCACCGCAGACGCGAATCATCGCGTACCTCAAGGTGTGCGCGCTCGCCGGGCTGGTGATCGTCTCGCCGATCGTGGCCTGGCTGATCTGGAGCTTCGTCGGCGCCGGCCTCTACTCCCACGAGCGACGGCTCGTCTACACGATCGTCCCGTTCTCGAGCGGACTGTTCCTGGCCGGAATCGCCTTCGCGTACTTCGTGCTGCTCCCGTATGCCTTGCGCTTCCTCTACAACTACGGAACCGCCTGGATCGAGACGAACGTCGATCTCTCGAAGTACCTCTCGTTCTTCCTGATGATGGAGCTCCTGATGGGCTTCGTCTTCCAGATTCCGCTCGTCTCGCTGGCGCTTCAGTCGATGCGCATCCTGACCGCGGACAAGCTGCGTCACTACCGCAAGCACGCGATCCTCGGCATGTGCATCTTCGCGGCCGCGTTCACGCCGCCGGACTGGGTCACGCTGCTCGTCACGGTCGGTCCGATGGCGATTCTGTATGAGCTCGGGATCTGGGTCGGCAAGCTCGGCTTCGGCAAGCAGCCCGCGGAGAGGCCTGACGACTCTTGACACTCTCGACGGTTTTGACAGTCTCGAGGGGCCTGTGGTACATTCCGCGCGCTTCTGATCGATCCCACCGGAGCCGCTAGACGACCATGGCCAAGGTCCTCCTCGCCTACACCGGGAGCCTCGCTACCGCGCTTTGCATCCACTGGCTCAAGACCACGCGCAACCTGCAGGTCGTCACCTTCAGCGCGAACGTGGGCCAGGGCATCGATCTCGAGCCGATGGGCGAGCACGCGATCGAGATGGGCGCCCAGGCGGCGCACATCCGCGACTTGCGGGATCGGCTCATCGACGACTACGTCTTTCCCGCCCTGCGTGCCGGCGCCGTGTACGAGTCGGGCTACCTGCTCGCGAATGCGCTCACGCGTCCGCTCGTGGCCGAAGAGCTCGTGGACATCGCGCGCGAGGAGGGATGCGAGTACATCGCGCACGGGTGCACCGGCCGCGGCAACGACCAGCATCGCCTCGAAGCCGCGCTCGCCTCGCTGGCGCCGCGTCAGAAGATCATCCAGCCGCTCCTCGAATGGAGCTTCGGCTCCAAGGATCAGCAGGTCCGGTTCGCCGAGAGCTTCGGGATCCGTCCGCTCAAGCCCGTCGAAGACCTCTACACGGTCGATGAGTGTGCCTGGGGACGGGGCGTCGCCGGCGGTTCTCTCGAGGATCCGTGGGAAGCCCCGCCCGAGGAAGTCTTCGCCTGGACCGTTCCAGCGAAGAAGGCACCGGCGGCTCCCCAGGAAGTCGAGGTCGAATTCGAGAACGGGATTCCCTTCGCCGTCGACGGGACGCGGATGGAGTCGTGGAAGCTCGTGGCCCATCTGAACGAGATCGCGGGCGCCCATGGTGTGGGACGGACGGATCTGCTCGAGAACCGCGTGATCGGAATCAAGTCGCGCGAGGTCTACGAGGCTCCCGCCGCGACCGTGCTCACGATCGCGCACCAGGCGCTCGAAGATCTCACGCTCAGCAAGGACCTGATGCACTACAAGCGACAGGTCGCGCAGCGCTACGCTGCGTGCATCTACGACGGCATGTGGTTCACGAAGCTCCGCGAGGCGCTCGAGGCGTTCTGCGCGAGCACGCAGGACAGCGTCAGCGGCACGGTGCGGATCCGCCTCCACAAGGGCTCGGCGACGGTGTCGGGCCGCAAGTCCGACTATTCGCTGTACGACGCCGAGCTCGCCCGTCGCGGAATGGCCGACTCGTTCGGCTACCAGTTCGCGAAGGGCTTCTTCGACATCTGGAAGCTTCCGCAGCAGCGGGAAGCTCTGCAGAAGCGGCGGACGCGAGGCCGATGAGCGACGCGGCTTCCCCGGCTCCGCTCGCCGAGATCGTCTCGATCGGCAGCGAGCTCGCGGACGGTTTCACCGTCGACCGGCACGCGGCCTTTCTCGCGCGAGAGCTCCGGGCGCTCGGCCTTCGCGTGACCCATCACCACACGATCGGAGATGATCCGACGATCGGTGCCGCGCTGTTCGAGGCGATCCTCGGACGCGCGCGCTTCGTCGTCGTGACGGGCGGCCTCGGCCCGACCGGAGACGATCGCACGCGCGACATGATCGCAGCGGCGACCTCCGTCGAGCTCGACTTCGATGAGGCCTGCTGGGGCGAGATCCGCGGGTGGCTCGCGTCGCGTTCCATTCCCGAGGTGCCCGGGCATCGCGAGCAGGCTCGCATCCCGCGGGGCGCGCACGTTCTCGTCAACGCGCTCGGGACCGCCCCCGGTTTCGTGGTCGAGCACGAGGGGACCTTCCTCGCCGCGCTTCCCGGTGTGCCGTCCGAGATGCATCGCATGTTCCGCGACGAGCTCGTCCCGTGGATGACCGCGCGGATGGAGCTCGGGGCCCACGTCTCGACGCGCGTGCTGCGACTGTTCGGGATCGCCGAGTCGCGCGTGGACGAGCCGCTCGCCGAGGCGATGGGGGAGTCGGCCGACCCGCGCGTCGGGATCACGGTGTCGCGTGGCGAGCTTTCGGTGTACCTGACGTCGCGCCATCCCGACGAGGCCGAACGATCGCGTCGTCTCGATCGATGCGCCGCCGACGTTCGCGAGCGTTTCGGCGAGCATGTCTTCGGGGAGGGCGAAGCGAGTCTCGCCGATGTCGTGGGAGCCGAGCTCGTGCGAACGGGCACGACCGTCGCGCTCGCCGAGTCCTGCACGGGCGGCCACGAACGTGCCGGGGATCTCCTCGCTCTGCCGCGCGGGCGCGGTAACGTACTCCAACGAGGCGAAGGTGCGGACTCTCGGCGTCGACCCGGCGACCCTGGCCGAGCACGGTGCGGTGAGCGAGCCGGTGGCGCAGGCGATGGCGGCGGGGATCGCGCGCCGCGCCGGGACCGATATCGGCGTGGGGATCACGGGCATCGCCGGCCCTGGCGGCGGCTCGGACGACAAGCCGGTCGGGCTCGTGTACATCGGGTACGCGGTTCGTGGGGAGGTCCGCGTCGACCGCCACGTGTTCCGCGGGGATCGCGCGGCGATCCGCCGTCGCGCCGCCCTCGAGGCGCTGTTCCAGGTTCTGCGAGCGCTGCGCGGCGCCGGCGGTTCTTCCTGACCGATCCGACACGCCGGTCGTTCTTTACACCGTCTCCGCGGGTTTGTTACCGTCGTCGCCGGTGCCCGGTGGTGTAATCGGTAACACAGGAGTCTTTGGAACTCTCGTTTCAGGTTCGAGTCCTGACCGGGCAACCATTCCACGAGGCTTTGCCCTCGCATCTCCCCCTCGCGTCCCCTCGAAGCCCCGGATCCGGGCCCGCCCGACCGGGAAGGCGCCGCGCGCTGCCGGTTCGCTCGAACCGTGGCGCAAGTCCTTCTGTGGCAGCCAATAACCCGCTCAGGCGTGCGGCGGTGGAATAATCCTGCTTGCACTCGGGTTGGGGCGGTCTACAATCCGATAAGGGCAGATCGGAAGGAGCTCTGTCCTTCCGTAATTGCCTTCATGGTCCGGATCATCAACCGAGGGAAAGGACGAACGAACATGAAGAGATTCGCCCCCGCGGCTCTTCTGGCGGCCGCCTTGCTCGCCATCGCCTTCATTCCGGCGGTGCTCGCAGGTGGAAAGCCCGCGCCTTCCGTGAGCTACGCGAAGAGCTGGGATGCCGCCGTCGAGGAAGCGAAGCTTCTGAACCTGCCGATCGTGGTGCACAGTCACGGCTTCTACTGAGGCCCCTGCTGGGGCATGCATTCTGCCGTGCTGCAGAACAAGAAGTACATCTCGTTTTCGAACAAGAACACGGTCGAAGTGATGGCGATGTCCTCGCTCGAGCGAGGCATCGAAGCCGGTGACCGCAAAGCTTCGACGTACGAAGCCAAGGGACCGGATGGCGACAAGGTCGAGTACCTCGTCGAGTTCCCGGGCCTGACCGTGGACGACATGCAGGGCCTCGTCCGAAGCAAGGCGCGCTCCTACAACAAGTCCGGCAAGATCCCGTACACCGCCATCATCGACCCCCACTCCCTCGAGGAGATCAAGGGCTTCGTGGGCGGCCAGAGCGCGAAGACGCTGATGGCGCAGGTCTCCGTCGCGAAGAAGAAGCTCGACAAGGAACACGGCAAGGGCATCACGCGAGCCGAGTACCGCAGCGTCACGGAAGGCGAGGCGGATGTCGCGCGGCTTTCCGGCGCCGGCGAGTGGAAGAAGGCCGCCGCGATCCTGTCGGGTCTCCAGAAGAAGAACAAGAACTGGCCCGAGGTCCTCACGTCGAAGATCGACAACATGAAGGAAACGCTCGAGTCGGCGGCCGACAAGGCCATTGGTGATCTGCGGGCGCTCTCCGCGAGCGATCCGAACGGGGCCAAGCGCGGCCTGCGCAAGATCACGGCCGAGCTTCGAGGAACCGATCTCGCCGACAAGGCGCAGAAGGTGCTCGACTCGATCGGCTGATAGCGGTACCGAAGAACAAGAGAGAGAAGTGACGGCGGGTCGTCTCCTGACGATCCGCCGTTTTTCTTTTCCCTGAGGCCCGCGCGGGCGCCTACTCTTCGACGTGCAGGACGATCGCGTTGGTGATGCTGAGCGGTCCGTCCGCAGCGGACCCGCGATCCGCGATGAAGCCCTGGATCGTGGCCGTCAGCGGATAGCGCGCACCCTGCACCACGTCGAACACGCCGGAGGGCGCCGGCTCGGAGTTGCGGTCCGGCGAGCCGAGCACGCGACGGTGGCCGAGGTTGTTCCAGATGCGCTCGGGCTGGATGCCGCCCGTCATGGGGCTACCGAAGCACATGAGGCCGAGGTTGCGCGGCTGGGGCATGATGACCCGATCGTCGTCGGGTTCACCGATCCAGACGTACAGCACGAACGGCGCCACCGCAGGACCGGCCGGCGGTGCTTCGACGCTCAGCGTCAGCTGATCGCGCAGTCCGGCGCGATAGACCCGCTTCGTGTCTCCCGCACTCCCGTTCAGGAACACGACGTCGGTCAGGCTTCCCACGCCGGCGTTGACCGTTCCGTAGCGGGCCGCGTTGTGCAGCGCGAGCTCGTGCGCGCCGAGGTCCACGATCCGGTTGCCGTCGGCGTTGCCGTCCAGGATGCGGTCGCCGCCGTCCTTGTCGTGATCGGGCAGCGGGACGCCCGAGCTGTCGCCACGATCGACGCAGGGCGAGTCGACGCGAAGCCGGAAGTCCTGGTTCTCGATGTTGACGAAGCGGGCGTCCTCGTCGATGTTCCCGTCGCCGGGCCATCCGCCGCTCACGAGCGAGCGCGTCACGTCGGCCTGGCCGCCGGACAGGATCCGGAGCTCGGGGCTGAGCGGTGCGTCGTTCTCGAAGAGGATCGAGTTCACGATCGTCACCGTCGATCGGCTCGCGAGGATGCAGCCCGCCTGCTCACCGGCCTCGTTCCGCGTGATCGTGTTGTTCACGAGGAGCGCTTCGGACTCCCACAGGAAGTACGCGCCACCGGCCGTCTTCTCGGCGATGTTGTAGGCGATGATGTTGTTGCTGAGCCTGGGCTTCGACTCGTTGCAGAGGATACCGGCGCCGGACTTCGCTCGATTGCCGACGATCTCGTTGTCGGTCACCGACGCGTCGCCGAAGCTCGCCAGCGAGATTCCGCCGCCGGATCGTTCGGTGAAGTTGTCGACGATGCGGTTGTTCACGATGTCGGGAGTACAGAACCACGACACGGCGACTCCCGCGCCGGCGTGCATCGCCTCGTTTCGACGGATGACGTTGTCGCGAATCTCGGGGTTCGACCGGAACCACACGAACACGCCGCCTCCGTCCCACTCGGCGAAGTTGTCTTCGATGAGGTTGTCGCGGATGACCGCGTCCGCCTTGAAGCAGCTCACGCCGCCGCCATCCGAGTCGTTCTCGGCGCGGTTGCCGACCACGTGGTTCTTCAGGACGATCGGAGCGGAAGACGCGATGCTCACGCCGCCGCCGGCCGCGTGCGCCGAGACGTTCCCGCGAATCTCGTTGCTCTCGATGATCGCGAAGCAGTCCGCGTCGCAGAAGATGCCGCCGCCTCCGCTCTGCACCTGGTTCTCGACGATGCGGTTGTCGCGGATCGTGGGCGACGATTCGATGAGGTAGATCCCGCCACCCGAGAGGATGGCTTCGTTGCCTCGGATCTCGTTGCCTCGAATCTCCGGGAACGAGTAGCCTTCGCAGTGGATCGCGCCGCCCTTGGAAGCCGCGTTGTTGTCGAGGATCTGGTTGTTCTCGATGACAGGGTTCGCGTGCTGCCAGCACGAGATCCCCGCGCCGAGCACCGCGAGGTTGTCGCGCACGATGTTCCCGCGGATCGTGGGAGACGAGCTTTCGATCTGGATCCCGCCGCCGTAGGTCACCGTACCGAGTGACGTGCCGAGGCCGCCGGTCACGGTGAATCCCTCGAGGATGCTGTCGGCCTCCTCGCCGGATCGGAAGAGCACGACGCTGCCGCCGCGCTGGCCGCCGTCGAGGATGGTCGTCTCGGGGCCGTCCTCGCTCACGACGTGGATGGCGCGCCCGCCGAAATCGAGAGTCTCTGCATAGACGCCTGGGGAGACTCGGATCTGATCGCCGTGGGTCGACGCCTGGATCGCGGCCTGGATCGTCGAGTACTGGGCCGGGACGTACAGGGTGTCGGCCGACGAGGGGCGGGCGAGGAAGAGGAGCACCGGAAGAAGGACCGAGAGCGTGCGAATACGAGGATCCATGAAAATACCTGTCTCCTTGGCGCTCTCGCCGGAGCGCGTCGGGCCAGACTGGATTTCCCTGATCCTCGAACTCTGATCCTTACCGGTGGACCCGATCGTGGCGCGTCGCAGTTTCGCGCGGATGGCCGATCGGGGTTACCGGGCCTACGAAGATTACCCCGGAACCGTCGGTGGGCAAGAAACTGCGCGGCATTTTTCTGGACGTCGAGGAAAAGGGGGGAAGGGAGAGAAGAACAGCGGGGAAACGCGGGGAGGGGCGGAGAGGAAGCGGCCGAACGAGTGGGAGCTCGTCCGGCCGCCGAAGACTGACATTCTCGAGATGAAGGACCCCGAAAGGGCCCCCCTGAGGAGCTTCAGGTTTGTCACCTCGGAATGCGGGGGAAGGTGGGATTGGTGTAGCGGGGGTACCTTAGAAGCGCGGGAACTCGATGCCGTCACCGACACCGTCGTTATCGGCGTCCCAGGTACCGCGGTACTGGAGCTCACGACCGGCTCCGAGATCCGTGTCCTGCTTGACCGAGTAGAACGCGCCGAGCATCGGCGAGGTCTCCGGAATGATGTGCAGCCAACCGGTGTAGATGACCGAGCCACCACCGAGCGTCAGCTCGGCAACCGCGTCGTCATCCATGTTCTCTTCGAGGAAGAGCAGCGAGATCGCCTGGAGGGCGTCACCGAACCAGCAATCGAACTCGGTGCCGACCGAGAAGCGGTTCTCGTTGTTGTCCCAGGCGAGGAGCGTGGTGTCCGTGCTGGTGCGGTCGGCAACCATCAGGTAGAGACGGTTGTCGAGGTCCAGCGCGGCGCCGTCCTCGGCGAAGAACAGGTCGAGGTAGAGCTCATCCGGGAAGAAGTCGTACTCGACACCGTTGAAGTCCGCGCGGCTGTCGCCGTCGACGTCGGTCTCGTAGTAGCCACAGGTGACCGTCGAGCCGGTGTTGACCGTCGAGCGGAAACCGTACGGGGTGTAGGCCCAGAGGAAGTCGCCATCGGCGCCACCACCGGCCGTCTTCACGATGTGCGCGCTACCGATGAGGTAGTTGTACACGACCGCTTCGCCCGTTTCCGGGTCCTGCGCTTCGATCCAGAGGAAGCCCTCTTCCGTTTCCGGGTTGTGGGCCGACGCGAGGATCGTGAGGGTGTCACCCGGCGTGAGCGACTCGGTACGGTCGAACTCGTTGCAATCTTCCGAGTTGTAGTACACGTAGTGCAGGTTGATGTCACCCTGGCGGAAGCTGTTTCCGCACGAGATGAGACTGGAGTTGATGTTCGTCACGGTGATGAGCGTATCCGTGTTGGTACCCGAGTCGAACACCGGGAAGAACAGCGCACTCGACGGCTGCGCGTGGACCGGCTGCGCCGAGGCGTTCGTGCCGAAACCGAGCACGAGCGTCATGGCAGCGAGAACGAAGAAGAACTTTGCGAGATTCTTCACCAGAAACCTCCTTGGTAGGGTAGGGATGGGTTGACCGAACGGCCAACCAGTTCGATGTGAATGGGGATGTGTTTCAGGCCGACGCGTCGAACGCGAAAGGGAAGATCACGCTACGACTCGACCGTCATGCTCTCCCCTCCTAGGCGGCGAACGCGCCGGTATGTCGGGGGATGGGAAGGATGCGTTCAGGTCACGCATCATCTATCAAGAACCTCCAGAGTTGCGGTGTCGGTCGCGAAGCGTTCACGGACCGGGAGCGTCGGTGCGGACAGAGTCCGGGCGTGAAGCGGTCCTCGCGGTGGATCTCAGGATTGAAGCCGTGGGACGTTCCGGATGCGCAGAGAGCGAGCCGGAGCGTGATGATGATGAGAGATGCGGGCGGGGGAGGAGAGACCGTACAGACGTGAGCTTGGATGAGCTCGGGATGTCGGTGCGGCTGACGAGCGGTCCCCTTGAATGACCGTCGTCGCCTCCTGTGCCAGAAACTCCTTGTCGTATTGCAGAAGCAGAGAACTGTGCGCGGCAGCCTCCGTGCCACGGGAGGAAGCCAGCGAACCGGCGTAGTGCTTGGTACGACCCCTTGCGATGTGCCCCTTTTCGGAAGGCGCAGAAGTATACCCGTGGTCCCTTCGATGTCAAGAAAAACGGGCGATCCGCGGAGATTGTCGAGATTCGTGAACACGGGCCCGGGCGGGCGTCGAGGCGGTGTCCCCGGCAATGGCCGGAAGCGGGCTCTCGGGCTTCCCTCGCGCCGGGGCGTAAACCGTGTTTTTGGAATCAATTAGGAGGTGCGACGTGCCTCGAGCGTCGCGTCGGGGGCGGCACCCCGGTCGCTTCGGGCCGTGGGCGAAAGTGCGTAAACCGAAACGACGCTTGACATCAGGGACGCCGAGCTTTACAGTCGACGCTCGATGCTAGGGCATAGCCAGTCTTCCCGTGCGGATGGAACCGGGACGGCTGGTGGGGATAGATCGAAGGGTCGCGTCCGAATCTCGGCGGGTCGCTCACACACGAGCAGCCCGGGGAAAACCGAGGCCGAGGGCGCTCGAAAGGGGGTAAGAGGGGCTCACGAATCGAACGCGAGGACTGCGTCGGGCATCCTCCCGGCGATCGTCGTATCGACTCCCACGCTCGAGGCTACAGCCACCTCGCCTTCCGCTCCCCCGTCAAAGTCACCTGTCCACGGTTTGGTATTGGAACCGTTTCGCTGTCACCGCTGGTCGTTTTTGTGTAGGAGAGAGAGTATGAAGAGGAGCACTTGGGTACTCCTCTGCTTGGCGACGATGGGGCTGCTCGCCCCGGTCGCTGTGGCGGAGGAGGGAAATGCACTGGTGAACGCTATCGATTCGCCGGTGAAGACTGAGGGTTCGTATGACGCCGTCGCTTTCGTCGTCAACTCGACCCCGCACGTCGGGTCGGCGCCGTTCGGCATCACGATCGACACGACGGACGACTCCGTTTGGGTTGCGGACCTGTTCTCGGGAAGCATCCACCAGTACGCGGCGGATCTCACCTTCCTGCAGACGCTCTCGCCGCCCGCCATGGCCGGAAACACGACCAGTGGTTTCGCCTACGACGCTGCGAACGACACGTTCTGGCTCTACATTGCCACGACGGGTACGTTCACCGAGGTCGACAAGACGGGCGCCTCGACGGGTAACACGCTGTTCTTCGCGCCGGGTGGCCTTGTCGGTCCGGCGACGATCGACCCGGATTCCAACCCGGGTACGGTCTGGTGCGAGGACATCGGCCTCGACGCCGTGTTCCAGCTCGACCTGACGACGGGTAGCGTGCTCAACACGCACGGCAACCCGGACAACACCGGCGCCGGTGCCTTCGGTAACGGCCTCGGTCACGACGTCAACGACTCCTTCGCCAACCCGGGCAACATGATCATCTCGTCCGGTACGCTCGGTGAAGGTGCGGTTGTCCGCCTTTCGGCCGGTCAGCCGAACGCGCCGGGTCTCCCGCGCGCCTACGCCGAGATCTTCGACGTTGCGGCGATCTCGACGTTCATCAACGGTCTCGCCAGCGCGCCGGATGATCAGGTCTACCTGGTCGACAACGCGGGCAACGCGATCGTTCTCATCGGTGAAGAGCCGGCGATCCTGCAGTGCGCGCCGGGTTCCGTCAACCTGGGTCTCCCGGGCTCGGACCTCATCGACGACATGGATCCGTCCGCCGAAGCGAACTGGGCCGTCAGCGGCTCGGGCTTCGGTACGCCCTGGGCCGTCCTGAGCTCGGGCTTCGCGCGTTCGGCGCCGAACGTCTGGAACGTTCTGGATGAGGCGACGCTCGCCGACAAGTACCTCGATCTCACGATCGACATCAACGCCCCGGATACCGGCCTCGAGTTCTACCACACGTTCTCGATGGAGTCGGGCTTCGACGGCGGTGTCCTCGAGATCTCGACCGACGGCGGATCGACGTTCAACGATCTCGGCGCGGACATCCTCGAGGGTGGCTACAACGGTACGATCGACACCCGCTTCGGCAACCCGCTGAGCGGTCGCGACGCGTGGACGGGCGGAACGCTCGGCACCATGACGCGCGTTGCTGTTGACCTGTCGGCCTACGCCGGCTCCGGTCGCGTTGTCCGCTGGCGTCACGGAAGTGACGACTCGGTCGCCGCGCTCGAGTGGGACGTCGATGACGTCGCTTCGTTCGACCCGAACAACCCGTGCACCGGCGGCCCGCTCGCCAACACGCTGTTCCTGAACCGCGTTGTCCCGACCTCGACCGAGATCGACGATCTCGAGCCGACGGCCGACGCCAACTGGGCGGTCAACGGTACGGGCTTCGCGCAGAACTGGACGGTCATCTCGTCCGGTAACGCCGAATCGCCGGTCAATGTCTGGTTCGCGTCGAACGAGGGAACCCTCACCGACAAGTACCTGGACCTGACGGTCGACATCCCGGCTTCGGGTGAGACCAACCTCGAGTTCTATCACACCTTCCAGCTCGAAAATAACTTCGACGGTGGTGTGCTCGAGATCTCGACGGATGGCGGTACGGTCTTCAACGATCTGGGTGCCCAGATTGTCGAAGGTGGCTACAACGGCGGTCCGATCAGCGCGTGCTGCGGTAACCCGATCCAGGGTCAGCTCGCTTGGACCGGTGGCGCGATTGGCGCCATGACGCGCGTTCTCGTCGACCTCGCGCCGCAGGCGGGTACGGTCGGCGCGATCATCCGCTGGCGTCTCGCGACCGACGCGAGTGTTTCGTCGGTCGGCTGGGAAGTCGACAGCCTCTCGTTCGTCGCGACGGGCGAGAACGAAGGTACCGGTGGCGATGACTTCACCGAGACCCTCGGCCAGTCCGACCCGATCGATTTCCGCCTCGACGAAGCCCCGGGTAACCAGGGTGACGCGGCGGGTTCGGACGCGTGCATGTACATCTGGCTCGGCGAGCCCGAGTCGGCTGACGTGGTTGCGCTGCCGGCGAACACCGGCACGATGTGCTTCGGATACTTCTCGATCGCGACCAAGAACCCGAAGAAGATCTTCAACGGTATTGGTCGTCCGTCGGACCTCGGCCAGAGCTCGGGTGGTGGATTCATCCCGGGTATCCCCGAGGGCGGTAACTTCCAGTTCGCGCGCCGCAACGGCGGAGCCGGACAGGCGATCACCGCGACGGTCCAGGGCATCATCGAGGATAAGTGCTCGGCGGGTAACAAGCCGTACAGTGTGACGAACGGTATTCTCGTCATCGTCGAGTAGTATCCAGCAACACATCTGTAACGCTTTACCGAGCGCCGTCCCCCATGCGGGGGGCGGCGCTTTTTTCATGGGCAAGCACCGCTGCGCGGGTGGCTCGGCTCTGCCTTGTGTCGGCGGGTGCGTCGGTGGCGGCGGGTACGTCGGTGTCAGCTGGTGCGTTCGATGCGAACGTCCTGCGATTCGCGCAGGCGGCGGAAGAGTCGGCGGCTCAGCAGGAGCTCGCCGAGCTTCCACTTGAGACGCCGGCCTGCGGGTACCGGCAGGCGGCACTCGTCGGTGAGGACATCGCGGAGCCGGGACACGACCGTATCGATCCCGTCGGCCGGCGGGTCCTTGTAGACGATCGCGAACACGGTGTGGGGGAAGTCCGGCGCGCCCTGCGAGCCGATCAATCGGTAGGGGAAGTCCGCGAAGAGGAGGTCCATCGCCGAGGGCGTGAATCGCCAGTAGTCATCGGGATGGTGGTGGATCTTGAAGTTCAGGCACGTGAGGAAGACACCGGTGCCCCCCGGAGCGAGGACGCGATGCGCTTCGGCCGCGGCCTTCCAGGGGCGCTTCACGTGCTCGAGCGCGTCGACCGAGATCAGGCTCCCGACGGAGTCGGCCTCGAACGTGAGCGCCTCGATGTCTTCGACCCGGTCGACGCCCGGCCCTGGGCGCAGGTCACACCCGATGTAGGTCTTGCCGGGAAAGAAGCCGCGCAGGTCCGAGAGATCTTCCTGGCCGTCGACGCCGTAGCTGCCGAGCTCGACGATCGGCTCCGGGAACGGGATCTCGCGCGCGAGCAACCGGATGAACTCTCTTCCGAGGGGTCTCATGGTCGCGGCATCGTAGGAAAGCCCCGGCCGCGCGGCCAATCGGTTCGGATCGCCGGGGCGTGGCCGGCGCTTCCGGGGCCCTCCAGCAGGAAGCGGATGTCGAGAAAACTCGACGCGTGTTCACGCGATTGAACGCGTCGCGCACGCCTCGGACCGGTCGAAGGGTGGCCTTGGGGGTCCCGAGCCGCTCGGAGCCCACCATCTTGGGGTGTTGACGGTTTTTGGTGGGTCGACAGGTTTGTGGTACGCGGTTTGTGAATGGAAGGGTGCCCGCGGGGCGCGTGTCGGATCCCCC
>CAZQZX010000084.1:0-24786 GCA_964597885.1 uncultured Planctomycetota bacterium | reverse complement strand
CCGCATGCTGGCCTCCAACGAGATTCGTCGGCAGCTCGAGCGTATCGCGTTCGAGTACCCGGAACACGTGCCGTCGCTTCTCGCGTGCGGGATCATTGCCTTCGAGATGCGCGAGTTCGAGTCCTCGGCCCGCTATCTCGATCGCGTCTTCGAACTGGAACCGATGCACCCGGGCGCCGCGATTCTGCGCAGCCGCATCGCGCTCGCCGAGGGCAACACTCCGTACGCCCGTCGCTTGCTCGAAGAGCAGATCCAGATGGCGCCCGATGATGGCGAGCTCCGAGCGGCGCTCGCCGCCGTCGCTCGTCTCGAGAACGAGTACGACGAGGCGCGCGCCCATCTCGAGTCCGCGCGTCGACTGGGCGCGGACGAGTGGCGCATCGCTTACAACCAGGGGCTTGTGGAAGAGGCGGCCGGGAACCGCGACGAGGCGATCCGCATGTTCACGATGTGCCTCGAGCTGAATCCCGAGTTCCGCCCCGCTCAGTCTCGCCTGAACGGGATCGAATAGAGCCAGACGTTCGCGGCGGCCCGTCGAGAGAATCGGGGTGACCGCGACGCTTTGAGGTGGAAGGCCCGTTGCGGGAATGGTGTTTCTGTTCCTCAGTCTTCTCGTTCTCGGGGTCGGTCCGCTGCTCGAGCGCTTCGCGCGGGGAAAGCCCGGTCTCGTCTCCTTCGTCGACGGGTACGTCCTGGTCACGATCGGCGGCCTCGTATTCCTGGAGATCCTGCCGGGTAGTCTGAACCTCGGCGGAATCACCGCTCTCGTGGCCGCGATGGTCGGGCTGCTCGGCCCGGGGCTCGGCGAGCGATATCTCCGCGCCGCGGCGCGAAAGACCCACCTCATCACGCTTCTGCTCGCGGTCGTCGGACTGGCCGCGCACGCGAGCCTCGACGGAGCCGCGCTGGCTCGGCCGGCCGGCGCGAGCGGGGGCAGCCTCGCGCTCGCCGTGGTCCTTCATCGTCTTCCGGTTGCCGTCGTGCTCTGGGCGCTCGTGCGACCGGCGTTCGGGATCCCGATCGCGCTGTTCGTGCTCAACGTCGTCGCCGCCGCCACGATCATGGGCTACGGCGTCGGTGAGGAGCTCCGGGATGCACTTGCCGGCCCGGTGCTCGGTGCGTTCGAAGCGCTCGTGGCCGGCTCGCTCATCCACGTCGTGTTCCACGCGCCGCACTACGCCGGCATCGCCATCGACGGGGGGACGCTCGAGAAGCATCGGCGGCGGTCCGACGCGCTCGGCTCGCTCGCGGGCGTGGTGACGGTCGCGGTGATGATGTCGACGCACGGTGATCATGCGTCGGGCGGCCACGAAGGGCATATCCACATCGTCGGGGTGCTTGGAGAGCTGGCGCTCGCGATGGCCCCCGCGCTGCTGCTCGCCTGGGTGATCGCGGGATTCGCGCGGGCATTCGAGTGGGAGCGGACCCTTCGCAGCGCTCTTTCGAGTCGGCCGGGTGGATTCCTGAAACAGGTCTCGTCGGGCCTCGCGATCGCGGTGAAGAGCCCCGTCTGCACCGACTGTAGCCTCCCCGTGCTCGCCAAGCGCGTGCGTGCCGGGATCTCGCCGACCGTGATCCTCATCCTGCTCGTCGCCGCGCCCGGGCTTTCGCTGGACGCGATCTTTCTCTCGGTGCCGTTGTTCGGTTTTCCGTTCGCCGTCGCCAAGGTGCTCGGCGTGCTCGCGGTCGCGCTCCTCGCGGCCTGGCTTCTCGGGCCGCGCCTGCATCGTGCGGATACCGCGTCCGATGCCGGATCGGAGGAGGAGTCGCCCGAGGTGAGGAGCGGCCCTCGGTTGAGGGTGGCTGCAGACCACGCGTTCGAGGTGGTCGATCGCACGGCCCCGTGGATCCTCTTCGGTACCGGTGTCGCCTCCGGGTTCTGGCACGTCGTGGATGTCGGCGCGCTCGCGGCTCTGCCGCCGATCGTTCAGGTGCCGTTGTTCGCGCTGGCCGGTGCGTTCATCAACCTCGGACCGGCCGGTTGCCTCCCGGTGCTCGCGGTGGTCGTCGCCATGGGCGCGAGCGCGGGCGGAGCGTTCGCGATGTGCCTGACGTCGCCGATTGCCGGGGTGACCACGCTCGTGACGCTGGCCCGGCAGTACGGGCGATCTGCGGTCCTGATGTTCCTCGTGACAATCGTCGTGCTCGCGGCCGGCCTCGGGCTCGGCGTCGACGCGCTTCTCGATCCGTCGACGCGCCCGGTCACCGAGGGACTCATCACCGAGGATACGCACGCGCACGAGGATTCGGCGCACGCAGACGATCACGCAGACGATCACGCCGAGGGCGCGGGGGATGGGCACGCGCACGAGGATCATTCTCACGAAGGGCACGCACACGACGAGCATGCGCACGATCATCCGGCCCATGGTGGGGAGGACGTTGCCGACCGTCTGAAGAATCGGCTGTCGCGCATCTCCCTCGTACTCGTCATGATCCTCGTCCTGATCTCGTTCCTGAGACGCGGGGCCCGGGGCTTCTTCGGACAAGTGTTCGTCACGAACGAGGCGCTCGACACCCGCCGCAAGCCGCATCACCACAGCTACTGATCCGAGATCCCATGTCGCGCGCCGTCTTCGTCCTGTTCTTTCTCTCCGGAGCCGCCGGCCTCGTCTACGAGTCCATCTGGAGCCGCTACCTCGGACTGTTCGTGGGGCATGGCGCGTACGCGCAGATGCTCGTGCTCACGATCTTCCTCGGTGGAATGTCCCTCGGCGCGACCTGGATCGGCGCGCGCTCGGATCGGATTCGCGATCCGCTGCTCGGCTACGTGGCGATCGAGCTGATCGTCGGCGCTCTTGGCTTCTTCTTCCACGAGATCTTCACGGCGACGACCGGCTTCGCGTACGGTTCGCTGTTCCCGACGCTCGAAGGCGGGCCGTTGCTGCCACTCGTCAAGTGGACGCTGGCCGCGGCCCTCGTGTTTCCGCAATCGGTGCTCCTCGGCATGACGTTCCCGCTGATGAGCTCGGCGCTCCTGCGGATGCGTCCCGGAGAGCCCGGACGCTCGGTCTCGCTGCTGTACTTCTCGAACAGTCTGGGCGCGGCGGTCGGGGTCCTGCTTTCTGGATTCGTGCTCGTGGCCGCCACGGGACTTCCCGGCACGGTGCGAACGGCCGCGTTCCTGAATGCGCTCGCCGCGATCGGGGCGGTGCTCCTGAGGCGACGCGCCCTGGACGGTGGCCATGCGCTCGACGCGCCGGCCGGGGATGCGGGCGCGGCCGCGGCGTTCGCCGTGGAAGCTCCCGAGCCGCGCGGCCGGGACCCGTGGCGATTCCTGCTCGGCATCGCGTTCGGGACGGCGGTCGCGTCGTTCCTGTACGAGATCGCGGGGATCCGCAGGCTCTCGCTCGTCCTCGGGAGCGCGACGCATTCGTTCGAGCTGATGCTTTCGGCGTTCATCCTCGGACTGGCGCTCGGTGCGGCGTGGATCCGGCGTCGGATCGACAGCCTCGAGTCTCCGGTACGGACACTCGCGAAGGTCCAGTGGTGGATGGGAGCCGCCGCGCTCGCGACGCTCCCGGTGTATCTCGCGAGCTTCGGATGGATGGCCGATTGGCTTTCCGCGTTCCAGAAGACGGAGGAGGGTTACCGCGCCTTCAACCTCGCGCGCTACACCCTGTGCCTCGCCGTGATGCTGCCCTCGACGTTCTGCGCAGGCATGACGCTGCCGCTCCTCACGAGGATCCTCGTGACGTCGGGGCGCGGCGAACGAGCGGTGGGGTGGGTCTACGGCGTCAACACGCTCGGGTCGATCGCCGGCGTGGTGCTTGCGGGCGCGCTGCTCCTGCCCCTCGTCGGGCTGAAGGGGACGCTGGTGCTCGGCGCGTCGATCGACATGGTGCTCGGTGCGGCGATCTTCTTCCGGATGCGCGATCGATCCGGGGCCAGGCGAAAGGCCACGATCGCGGTTGCGGTCGGCGCGGCCATCGTCTTGCTCGTGGCGTTCGGTGCGAGCTTCGATCGTCGGATCCTCACGAGCGGCGTGTACCGGCGAGGCCTCATCCCGACGATCGGCTCGCTCGAGAGCCTCTACTACCTCGACGGCCGCACGGCCACGGTCTCGGCGAGCCGGTCCGTAGCGGGCGAGGTCCGGATCTCGACGAACGGCAAGCCCGACGCGTCGCTGCCGCGCGAGTGGTTCGAGGACGGGCTTCCGCCGGTCGGCCTTGCCGGCGACGATTCCACGCAGGCGCTGTCCGGGCTGGTCGCGCTCGCGCATGTTCCCGACGTTCGCAACGTGGCGGTGATCGGACAGGGCTCGGGGATGACCTCGCACTTCGTGCTCGGTGTGCCCGAAGTCGAAGAGGTCGTCACGATCGAGATCGAGCCCGCGATGATCGAGGGCTCGCGGGTCTTCTATCCGGCGAACCGGCGCGTGTTCGACGACGCGCGGGCGCGATTCGTCCTCGACGACGCGCGCTCGTTCCTCGCCGCGGGGGGCGCACGATTCGATCTTGTCCTCTCCGAGCCGTCGAATCCTTGGGTAAGCGGGGTCGCCGGCCTGTTCACGACCGAGTTCTACGCGCGGGTGAAGGGGAGTCTCACCGAGCGTGGTGTGTTCGGCCAGTGGATCCACCTGTACGAGATGAACGATCGTCTCGTGCTCGGAGTCCTCGCGGCCATCCATCGCAACTTCCCGGACTACTCGATCTATCTGCTGAACGGGGACGATCTGTTGATCGTCGCGACCCGCGGCGACGAGCTCGCTCCGCCAGACTGGTCGGTGTTCGATTCCGCCCCGGTCCGGGAGGATCTCGGTCGCTTCCTGCCCTTCGGCGAGGAGCACTTCGAGGCGATGCGCATCCTCGACCGGAATGTGCTCGCCCCGTTGCTCGAACGGTGGCCGGAAGTCAACTCGGACTTCATGCCGTACCTCGACCTCGGCGGCGAGCACGCGCGCTACCTCGGACAGAGCGCGGACGGGATCCGTTCGTTCGCGATCGACCGCTTCGATCTCGTGTCGACGATCGTCGGCCGGCCTCGCCTCGGGGAAGCGTCACGAGCGTGCCCGGTGCCCGGGCATCCGCGGCTCGAGGCGCGGAGCATCGCGTGGCGGGCGCGTGAGGTCTGGGATGCGCTCGCCGAGGGTCGCGCGGAAGTGACGTGGCCCGAGCAGGCCGAGCGCGCGTACCGACTGTGGCGCCTGCGGCGGCTGCTCGACTCGGGAGCGCCGCCGTCCGACTGGCGGCGGTTCGTGGGAGAGGCACTCGGCGTCGAGGCCACGCTGCACGCGGGCACGGCGAACGAGGCCGTGCCGGGATTCCACGAAGAGATCGCGAAGTACGCGAGGGACCAGGGAGCGCCCGAAGGCGCGCTCGCGGCCCTCGAGCTCTTCGTGGCGTGGTCTCGCGGAGACTTCGACGCGGTGAGCGGCGCGGGGGCGACCCTGATCGTCGAGCTCGAGGAGGGCCGCACCTGGGTGCCGACGGACCTTCTGGCCGACGGCTTGCTGCTCGCTCGCCTCGCCAAGAGCGATCCCGAGGGCGCGCGCGCGCTCGCCACGCGACTCGAGCCCGTCCGTCGCCGGGGACGGACCGACCTCCGTCGGCTCCTTCTGGAGGCCTGGCTCCTCGAGGGGGCTTTACCGTCCACGGACGCCCGAGACTGACGCGCCGCCACGGCGCGATTCTCGGGTTCTTGTCACTCGGGGCTCGGACGATCTATCCTGCGGAGATCCGGTTCTTCCATTCCCGCGAAGGAGCTCCGCCATGATGCTGCTGCCGATGCGCCCGTCCGTCCGTCTCTGGATCGCCGTCTCACTGCTACTCGCCGCCGGTTTCGTGGCCAGGCCCGCTCTGGCGTGGTTCCCGCAGGAGTCCGCGGGGGCGAGCGCCACGGACGACGAGCTCGAGTGGCCTCGGGAGAGCGAAGCGGACGGGTACAAGGTCACCGTCTACCAGCCGCAGCTCGATGACTGGAAGGACCACGAGCGCCTCGTCGGCCGATGCGCGGTCGAGCTCGCCAAGGGAGACGCCGATCCCTACTACGGCAGCGTCGAGCTGATCGCCGACACCGCGACGAACTTCCAGTCGCGAAGCGTCCGGATCGAGCAGCTCTCGATCGGCGAAGTCCGGTTCCCGAGCGTGGAAGACGGCATCGCGGAGGATCTCGAGGCGGCCGTTCGAAAGCTCGTCCCGGAACGCGGCTGGGAGATCTCACTCGATCGCGTGCTCGCGGGGCTCGAGCGGACCGAGCAGCAGCAGCGCGAGATCGACGTGAGCCTCGACCCGCCGCCGATCTATCGCAGCGAGAGCCCCGCGATCCTCGTCATCTTTATCGGCGAGCCCGCGTTCGAGCCGGTCAAGGGCACAGGGCTCCTCTTCGCGGTGAACACGAACTGGGATGTCTTCCTCGATCCGAAGCGTTCGGCGTACTACCTGCTGAACGAGGGAAGCTGGCTCACGGCGCCCGATCCGATGAAGGGCCCGTGGACCGCGGCGAAGAAGCTTCCCGGCGATCTCGGGCGCCTGCCTTCCGACGACAACTGGGCCGACGTCCGCAAGAACGTTCCGGGCGTGCAGCCGCTGGCGGTGCCGAAGGTGATCGCGACGGACCGACCCGCCGAGCTCATCGAGACGGATGGCCCGCCGAGCTTCGTCGCCATCAAGGGCACGCAGCTCCTGTACGCGAGCGATACCGATTCGTACCTCTTCCTGCACTCGGGGGAGGGCAAGTACTACTTCCTCGTCGCGGGCCGCTGGTTCCGATCGGACGGCCTCGACGGACCGTGGTCGTCGGCGATGAAGGACCTGCCGGAAGACTTCGCGAAGATCCCGCACGACAGCCCGATGGGCGACGTGCTCGCGTCGGTCCCGGGAACGGAAGACGCCGAGCTCGCGGTGATCCAGGCGTCGATCCCGCGCAAGGCGACGGTCGACCGGAAGAAGGCCTCGGTGAGCGTGGCCTACGACGGCGATCCCGAGTTCATCGTCGTGAAGGACGTTCCCACCGTCTACTACGCGGTGAACACGCCCTACGACGTCTTCCGGGTGGACGGCCGGTACTACTGCTGCAACGGGGGGATCTGGTTCGAGTCGAGCTCCGCGAGCGGCCCCTGGGTGGTCGCCACGGAGATCCCGGCGGTCCTCTATCAGATTCCGGCGACGCACCCGAAGCACAACGTGACGTACGTCTACGTCTACGACTATGACGACGACTACGTCCGCGTCGGCTACACGTCGGGCTACACGGGGGCGTACGTGGCGTCGGGCGTCCTGCTGTTCGGCGCGGGCGTCTGGCTCGGCTATGAGCTCGCGGACGATCATCACCACCACTACTACTGCTACCACTACCACTCGTGCTGGTACTCGTACGGGTGCGGCGCGCACTACAACCATTACCACGGCGGCTACTACCGCAGCGCTCGATACTACGGCCCCTACGGCGGAGCGGGACGCGCGTCCTGGTACAACCCGCACACCGGGACCTACGCCCGTGGCGGATACGCGTACGGCCCTCGAGGGAGTGCATGGGCAGGCGAAGCCTACAACCCGAGGACGGGGACCTATGCATCGCACCGTGGCGTGCGAACGCCGTACGGTTCGCGCGGGAGCACGGTGGTCGCGGACGGGAACAAGTGGGCGCGCGTCGGGCACAAGTCGACGCGACGCGGAACCGTGGTCGCGGGCGAGAACAGCAAGGGCGGGAAAGCCGTCGGCGGATACAACCGGAGAACCGGGAACTCGTTCGGCGTCGCCAAGGACAAGAACGACAACGTCTACGTCGGTCGCGACGGGAACGTGTACAAGCGAGATAGCGACGGCGGATGGTCGTCGTACAACGGCGGCAAGTGGAACAACGTGAACCGGGCGAGTAGCGCCGACAACGCGCGTGGCGGGACGTTCGCGGATCGCACCGGACGTACGCTGCCGAGCCAGCCTCGAACGGCCAGCCCGCGAACGGGCGGCCGCACGTCCGGGAGCGCGCGCGCGAGCACCGGAAACGTCGGTCATCTCGATCGCCAGGCCAGCCGACGCTCCACGGGAACGCGACACACCTCGCGCGCCAGCACCTACCGTTCGCACGGAAGCAGCCGGGGCGGACGCACGTACCGAGGCGGCGGAGGCCGTTCGTACGGCGGCGGTCGTGGAGGCGGTCGCGGCGGTCGACGCTAGCGTTCGCCGGTCACTGCACGAACACGAGCACCGCGTTGGTGACGCTCGCTTCCTTGAAGCTGCTCGCGGCGGGGTTGTAGATGATGCCTTGCATCGTCCAGCACGAGCCCGCGGGCATGTTGGACGGGTCGCCGGCCGCGTTCTGACGCACGACGGTCGGTGCGAGCGGCGGGTCGGCGATCGCGGCCCCGAAGTAGGTCGACGCGCCGATGCGGGGCTCCTTGCCGGCGTTGTTGAAGATCGCCATCTCGGTAGGCGGGCGCGTCGACAGCATCGGATGGCAGATCGGACCGAGGTCCGCGGGCAAGACCGTGATCGAGGAGTCGTTCGGCGGTCCGGCGTTCCAGTAGGCGACGTATTCGCCCGAGCCGCCGGCATCGGGCCGTTCCATGCGGAAGACCAGCGGCGAAGCGACCCCGAGTAGAAGCGAGAACCCGCGACTTCCGCTCGAGAAGTTGACCGTCGCGATCTTCTCGTCCGCGCTGTCGACCCCCTGGCAGTCCGAGATGCCGCGGGACGGGCGAAGCACGAACACCTCGTTGAGCGCTCCTTCGGCGAGCATCATGCATGTCTCTCCGCCCGAGGCCGTGAACTCGGCGAAGCTCTGGGGGAACGTGCCACCGATCGGGACGACGGAATTGATGAAGTTCCACGTGTCCGGGTTGGAGCTCGTGCAGTCGTACTCTCCGGCGCGGACGACCTGCGTGTCGCTGATCGCGCCCGAGCTCACGACGAAGTCGGCGATCGAGGCATCCACCGAATCGTCGATGCCGTTGCCGAACGCGCCGCCGCCGGTGTCGTCCGGATTCGCGAACGTGCAGTCGAACTGACCGGCGACCGGATCGACGAGCTGGATGATGTCGCTGGCGATGTTTTCGTACGCCATGTCGTTCGCGACCGCGGTGTTGTCGTTCGTGCAGAGCGGCGCGGGAACGCCCACGTTCCCGATCGGGAAGCTTCGGCCGGTCGGCGATCCGGTCCCGAGCTCGAACTCGACGATCGATTTGGGGATGGAATTCTGCACGAGCCAGTAGGTCGTGGTCGTCGCGGTGTCGTAGGCGCAGCCGAGCATGCTGGTGGCGCTCGTCGAGGTGCTCCAGCTACTCAGGATGCTGCAGTTCTCGTCGATCCGGAAGACGCGGAACGGGGTCAGCTGCGCCGACACCAGGAACTCGACGGGGTTCGACGTGCCCTTGATCTCCGACACGCCGAAGACCGGATCGGAGGATGACGAGAAGGCGACGCGGCACTTGATGTCCTCCACGGCCTGATACGTCGGCGGCTGCGTCGAGACGGGAGGGAGGACCATGTCGACCTCGGCACTGCGTTGAGCGAGGGCCGAGCTCGCGACGGTCCAGCAAAGGGCCATCGCGAACAGATACGGGGCCAGCGTGAATCCCGGGGGGTGATTCCTCATCGCTTCGCCTCCTCCAGTTCGACAGGTTCGTGCCGCTTGACCGGATGCTCCCCAGTGTCGCAGGAGCACCGACGGAGATCAATCCGCTGACGCGTCCGCCGCCAGGGACTCGTCGGCGGTCGCAAACTTGGCTACGATCTCCGGGCCATGGCATCGCGCATCTCACATCGCACCCCGTACGTGCTGTTCTTTCTCTCGGGCATCGCCGGTCTGGGGTACCAGATCGTCTGGGCCCGGATGTTCTCGGTCGGCCTCGGGCACGAGCTTCCGAGCTTGCTCGCCGTGATCACGGCCTTCTTCGGAGGCTTTGCCCTCGGAGCGGTGGCGCTCGATCGCCGCGTGAGCGCCTCGCGGAAGCCGGGGCACTGGTACGCGGCGCTCGAGGTCGTGATCGGTGTCTGGGCCCTGGCCAGCATCTTCGTGATCCCCTGGATCAACGCGCGGGCGTCCGGTCTCACCGGCGTCGAGCCCGGTCCGATCCGGCACTGGGCGGTCGCGTTCCTGATTCCGTTTGCGACGCTGCTCCCGGCGACGGCCGCGATGGGGGCGACGCTCGCGGCGATGGACCGTCTCACGAGCCGGATGCGAGGGGACGGACGCTCGGTCGGCGGACTGTACGCGTCGAATACCCTCGGCGCGGTGGCGGGGACCCTGGGCGCGGCGTGGGTGCTGATCCCTGCGTTCGGCTACCCGGTGACCCTGATCGGGCTCGCGGCGCTGAACTTCCTGTGCGCCGCGCTCGCTCTCGCCGGGCCGGCGCGCGGAGAGGTGGAACGGGAGCCCGTGGTCGATCCCGGCCCCCGGACCCTCTCGCAGACGCGCCTTTTCGCGACGATCCTGGCCACGGGATTCCTCGGCATCGGCTACGAGGTCGTGGTGGTTCGCGTTCTGGCGCAGGTGCTCGAGAACACGGTCTTCAGCTTTGCGTCGACCCTGTCGGTGTATCTGCTCGGGACGGCGGTCGGCGCCGCACTCTACCAGTGGAAGTTTCCGCGCGACCAGGGTCTTGTCGGACTCGACTGGCTGCTCCACGGCCTTTGCGCGGCGTGCGCGGCGGGTGTCGCGGTCCTGTTCGGCGCGGACGTTCTTTACGAACGGCTGAGCGATGCCCTCGGCAACGGTCTGGCGGCGTCGATCCTCGCGGAGATGATCGTTGCCGGGGCAGCGTTCGTCACGCCGTGTCTCCTGATGGGCGCGACGTTCAGCCATCTTGCGCAGGCGGCGCGGCACGAGCGGGGAGGGGTCGGTGCGGCCGTGGCCCTCAACACGCTCGGCGGGGCGCTCGCGCCGGTCGTGATCGGTGTCGTCTTGTTCGCGGCGCTCGGCGCGAAGTTCACGCTCGTGGTTCTCGCGAGCGGCTACCTGCTCCTCGCGCCGAGGACGCACTTCGCCAGGTTCGCGGTCGCCGTCGTCTTCGTTTTGGTCGTGGCCGCCGCTCCCCGATCTCTCCTGCTGATCCGGCCGAAGCACGGCGAGTTCCCGATTGCGTCGAAGGAGGGAGTCGTGGCCTCGGCCGCCGTGCTCTCCAAGCGAAGCGGCGAGCTGGTTCTGAGCGTCAACAACAAGTATCAGATGGGCGGCACGGGCCCGGGCGAGTTCCTCGAGCGGCGACAGGCCCACATTCCCCTCATGGTTCACCCCGAGCCGAAGCAGGTGCTGTTCCTCGGCGTGGGGACGGGAATCACGTTCGCCGCCGCGGATGTCCATCCGGGCGTCGAGGCGGAAGGCGTCGAGCTGCTGTCGGTGGTGGTCGATCTGCTCGAGCACTTTCGCGCGGCGAACCGGGCGATCTTCAGTTCGGAGGACCTGACGCTTCGCGTGGCGGACGCGCGGCGATTCGTGCGGGCGACGCCGCTCGCGTATGACGTCATCGTCGCGGACCTGTTCCATCCTTCGAGGGACGGATCGGGATCGCTGTACACCACCGAGCACTTCGAGACGGTGAGCGATCGACTTGCGCCCGGGGGTCTCTTCTGCCAGTGGCTGCCGCTCTATCAGCTCGACGAGCCCGTCCTCCGGATGATCGTCGGCACCTTCGTCGACGTCTTCCCGCACGCGGCAGGTTTCCTCGCCTACTACAACGTCGAGACTCCGGTGCTCGGTCTGATCGGGAGCGAGGGTCCCCTACGCGTGCAGCCGAGCGAGGTCGAGCGCCGTCTGGCCGACGAGCGGCTTCGATCCGCTCTCGACACGGATGGCCTCGGCGGGGTCTCGGAGCTCGTCGGGTGCTACCTGGCCCCGCGCGCCTCGCTGGTCGACTTTGCCGAGGACGCACCGCGAAACACCGATACCTATCCGCGCGTCACGTTTGCCGCGCCGCGCTTCGCCTACCGCGAGGCCGACGCCGGCCGGCGGAACCTCGAGGCGCTTCTCGCTCGATTCCGTCCGCAGGCGTCCGAGATCGTCGATGCCGGTACCATGGACGAGCCCACGCTGGCAGAGCTCGACGCGTTCCTCGCGGCGAGAGAGCGTTACCTGCGCGGCTCGATCGCCCTGGTGACCGGCGACACCACGTCAGGACACGAGGCGCTCGTCGAGGCCCTCGAGACGAGCGATCGATTCCAGATCGGCTACAACGCGGTGGTCGAGTACGCGAACGAGCTCCGCGTCGCGGATCCCGGGGCGGCCCGCCGGCTGCTCGAGCGACTGCGCAAGGCTCGTCCCGATCGCCCCGAGGCCGGGGCGATCCTGAAGCGGCTCAGTCTCCCTGGATCGTGAACGGGAAGCTCAGGCGAACCGTGTCGTCGGAGATCCGCTCGGAGCTGACGCTCACGTGCATGCCGTCGGGCAGACCGAACGGGCGGGAGCGAATCGTTCCGTCGCTGAGCACCACGACGCGTAGTCCCTGGCTCGACTGCTCGGGGTGGTCGGGGTAGACGACCGGGTTCCACATCACGATCTGGACGAAGTAGCGGCCGACGACGCGGCCGGCGCCCGGAAGTCTTGCCGGGCGTGTCGGCGAGAGCGGGGTCGTTTGCTGGGTCGGCTTCGGGAGGCGCACGTCGATCGAAGCCGGGCTCTCCATGAGGACGGGGATCGCCTGCTGCACGTCGTCGAGCCAGGTGGTCCACGCGTGTCCCGCCTCGAAGACCTCGCGGCCGAACCCGGTCGCGATCAGGGCGAAGCACTCGGCCACGCGCACCGTCACGGTTCGCTCCACGAGATCGCCGGCTTCGTTGGTGGCGACGAATCGGACGAGATGATCGCCGATGTCGTTCACGGTGGGAGTCCATTCGAACGTACCGGCCGCCGGGTTGCCGGGATCGGACGTGAAGTCTCCACCAGGTGGAAGGACCGACGCCGCGAGCATCACGGTCTCCGAGTCGCACTCGTCGTCGGCCCGGACCTCGAACGAAAGGAGGGCCTCGGCCGAGATGTTGAGCACGGCGTCCTCGGCCGGGGTGGGCGCGATGAAGTCGAGGAAGGGACCGCGGCGGCCGTACACGACGTAGGCCGACCCTCGACCGCGTGCATTCGGCGCGCCGAGGAGAAGATCCTGGAGACCGTCTTCATCGAAGTCGCCGGCGCTCGACACGTCGAACCCGAGCTGGTCGCTCGTGGTCGCGCCGACGATCATGAAGCCGTTGGTCCCGTCGAGCCCGCTCGGCAGCTCGAGGAGGGCGGGAAAGCCGTCGTCGCAGCCGAAGAGGATGAACGCTGCCCCTGCGAAAGGCCTTTCGTCGAGGAACGTACCGAGCCCGCCGATCACGGCGTCGTCGATCCCGTCTCCGGTCAGGTCCCCGGCGGCGGCAACCGAGATCCCGACGCTTCCGAAGTCGTTGTCGTTCCCGCCGCGTAGCGTCAGACCGTTCGTGCCGTCGAGCCCCGAGAGGTCGACCGAAGCCGGAAAGCCCGAATCGGATCCGAAGAGCACGTAGGCTTCGCCCACCGAGAGCTGGCCGGGCTGGTCGACAAAGGGGGCACCGATCAAGGCATCGTCGATCCCGTCGGCGTTCAGGTCACCGGCCGCTCCGACCGACGATCCCGCGCCATCGCCGAAATCCTTCCCGGGGATCGCGAAGCCGTTCGTCCCGTCGAGGGCCGACAGATCGAGCGATGCCGGGAACGCGGTGTTGCGACCGAAGACGACGTACGCGGCTCCGGCACCGGTGATCGGACCGAGCGATCGGTTCGGACCGCCGAGGATGAGATCGGCGATGCCGTCGAAGTTGAGGTCCCCGGCGGCGCCGACGGCTGTACCGGAGTTCTCGTTGTCGCCGATGCCGTTGAGTACGAAGCCGTTCGTCCCGTCGAGCGAGGTGGCGTCGATCGTGGCGGGGAAACCCGACGTGCGACCGAAGAGCACGAAGGTCTGTCCGGAGGCCGTGTCCTCTCCGAACGCGAAGGGGGCTCCGAACGCGACGTCGTCGATGCCGTCGTCGTTGACGTCACCGACGCCCGCGACCGCCGACCCGAGACGACTGTTGATCGGGCCGTCCACTCGAAAGCCGTGGGTCCCGTCAAGAGACGCGAGATCGAAGACTGCGGGGAATGGGCCTGCCTGCCCGAACAGGACGTACGCCTTTCCGGCGAAGGTGCCGCTATTCTGCACGGCACCGAGGACGAGATCGTCGATGCCGTCATCGTTCACGTCGCCGGCGGATTCGGCGCCGGTGCCGAGCAGGTCCACGGCGTCGAGCCCGTCGATGCGAAAGCCGTTCGAGCCGTCGAGGTCGGTGAGGCTGAAGAAGCCGGGGAGGCCGCTGGGGCGTCCGAAGACGACGTATGCGACGCCCGCGCGCGCTCGTCCGTCGGGAGCGGCCTCGGGGGCGGTGATGAGAAGGTCGTCGATGTCGTCGCCGTTGAAGTCACCGATTCCCGCGACGCGGCGTCCCGTCGTGTCCAGAGGAGCATCGCCGACGAGCTCCGACACGCGCGCATCGCCGAACGAGGCGAGGTCGACGTCGGGGTAGCAGGAGTCGCCGGCTTGCGCGCAGACCGAGAGAAGCAGAATCAGAATCGAGCACGCGAGCGGGAGACGGAGGGCGAGAATCGGGCTTGCGACCATACATTCCCCTTCCGGCCGAGAACGACGCAGGGCCGAATTCGACGCGAATGTGTGCGAGACGGTCCGATACGGTGAGGCGTGCACCTCGCCGGCCTGCCCCCATTAAAGCGGCCGGATCTTTCGCTTCCAAGGAGAATCCGTGAATCGAGGGCGTTCGGGCATGGATTCGCAATCGAATGTCCGGGCGAGAGGACCGTATCCATCCTGCCGGCGAGCGAGAGGGTGCTCGCCGGCGGTTCCAGAATCGCGAGACCTAGGAAACGAGATCCGGAGGGATATCCATCATGGGGGAGACCCAGGAATACTTCGTCGGTTGGGGAACGCTCGCGTTGATCAACGCGGGCCTGGCTCAGAGCAAGAATCGCAGCGGCTTCGCGTGGTTTCTGCTGTCGCTGCTGCTCGGGCCGATCGCGACGTTCCTGCTCGTCGCTTTCTGCGACGAGCTCGAGGACGAGTAGACGGGGCGACCGCGCGGCGCCGCCGATTCTACTCCGCCGTCAGATGACGGACGGCGCTCTCGAGAATGGTGACCGACCGGTCGAGCTCGTCGATCTCGATGTGCTCGTTCGGAGTGTGGTCGAGGTTGGAATCGCCGGGACCGTAGGCGAGGATCGGGCATCCCCAGACCGGGCCGACGACGTTCATGTCGGCGGTGCCCGTCTTGACCGAGAACCCGGGACGCCCGTCGGCTTCGCGGATCGCCGCGAGGAACGCGCGCACGAGGGCGTTGTTCTTGTCGGTGCGGATCGCCTCTTCCTTGCTCGAGAAGGTGAGCTCGGCTCCGTCGGTGGCGAAGGCGCGTAGGTCACGCTCGAGGTCGTCGACGCGCACCGCGGTCGGAATCCGGATGCCGACGAACATCTCCGCCGTCTCGGTGAGGCCGTCGGAGCTCGATGCCATCCGACGGATCGAAGGAGAGAGCTTCTCGAACTCGCGCTCGCGCCCTTCATTGAACGTGTCGGCGTGGGCGCGCACGGCGTTCCAGAAGTCGACCGCAAACTCGCTCGCGCTGCGGTCGGCTGCGGCAGTGTGCGTCATCTCGCGCGTCAGCCGGTAGTCGACGAGCAGGCGCCCCTTGTACCCGAGACAGATCTTTCGCCAGCTGCTCGGCTCGCCGATGATGCACGCTTCGGGACGCGGCCAGGTCGCGGCGACGTGGCGCGCGCCCTTCGACGTCGCCGACTCTTCCTCGACGGCGCCGATGACCGCGATCGTCCACCCCGGGATCGCTCCGACGCGCGCGACGGCGAGCGTGAACGCGGCGAGCGGCCCCTTCGCGTCGACCGTGCCGCGGCCGTAGAGCTTGCCGTCCTCGCGGCGCACCGGGACCTCGCCGGTGACGGTGTCGATGTGTCCGAGCAAGACCAGCAGGCGCTCGCCGTCGCCCATCTTGCCGACGGCGTTCCCGGCCTCGTCGACGTGCGCGTCCGTGTACCCGAGCGCGTTCATCTGCTCCGAGAGCCATGCGGTCGCTTCGGATTCCTCGCGCGAGTGGCTCCGGATGCGGACCAGGCTCTCGAGGAAATCGGCCGGAGCGGTGGCGGTGCTCATCGGCCGCCGCCTCCGCTCGCCTCTTCTTCGGCGGCGTGCTCGCGGAGGGTCGCCTCGAGGATGTCGATCGCGCGGTCGAGCTCCGCCTCCTCGATGACGAGCGGCGGAAGGATGCGCACGACGGTCGGACCGGCGAGGAGCGCGAGCAGCCCGTTGTCCTGAAGCTTCTGGATGAGCGGGCCGGCCTTCGTACGGAGGTCGACGCCGATCATCAGGCCGAGTCCGCGGACTTCGCGGACCATCGGGACATCCATCGCGCGCAGGCGCGAGAGGGCGTGCTCGCCGAGGCGCGTGGCGCGCTCGCACAGATTCTCGCTCTCGAGGATGTCGAGGGTGGCGATCGCCGCCGCGCACGCCAGCGGGTTTCCGCCGAAGGTGCTTCCGTGGATCTTCTTCGGCAGATCGCCGACGCGCGGACCGAGGAGCAGCGCGCCCATCGGGATTCCGCCCGCCATCGACTTCGCGATGCAGAGGAGATCCGGATCGAGCCCGTCGTGGTGCTCGGTCGCGAAGAGCTTACCGGTACGCCCGTACGCGGACTGGATCTCGTCCATGATCAGAAGCGCGCCGCGCTCGCGGCAGAGCTTCTGCGCGCCGAGCAGGAACTCGGTATCGCCGTTTCGGATGCCGCCTTCGCCCTGGATCGGTTCGAGCAGCACGGCCGCGGTCTGGTCGGTGATCGCGGCGTCGAGCTTCTCGAGGTTGTTGTAGGGCACGTGCGAGAAGCCGGGAACGAGCGGCCCGAAGGGCTCGCGGTACTTCTTGTCCCACGTCGCCGAGAGGGCGCCCATCGTTCGCCCGTGGAAGCCGCGCATGGTGGCGACCACTTCGGTGCGGCCGGTGGCGACGCGAGCGAACTTGAGCGCGGCCTCGATGGCCTCGGCTCCCGAGTTGCACAGGAACACGCGATCGAGCGTGCCGGGAGCGGCCTTCACGAGCCGCTCCATCAGCTCGGCGCGGCGATCGTTCGGGAAGATCTCCTGGCAGGTGATGAGCCGCGACGCCTGATCGGTGATCGCGGAGACGAGCTTCGGATGGCAGTGCCCGATGTTCGCGACCGAGATGCCGGCCACGCCGTCGATGTACTCCTTGCAGTTCTCGTCCCAGACCTTCGCGCCTTTACCGGCGACGAGCGTGATCGAGCGTTTGGCGTAGACGCCGCTCTGGTAGCGGTTCTCGATGTCGAGTGCGTTCACCGTGGATGGCTCTTGCGCGCTCATCTCGCCTCCTCTCGTCTGTGCGTTTCAGGTCCTCCGGCGCGACGGCGCGCTAGGGGACGATGGTGGTTCCGGCGCCATCGAGTGCGGCGCGTACCGGTGCGTCGGGGCGACTGTCGCCGAGGACGACACGACCGACACCGTCGCGAACGGCTTCGGCGGCCCCGAGCAGCTTGATCTTCATTCTACCCTTTGCGTACTTCTCGGCGGCGTCGTCGACCTCGCTCGCCTTGAGCTCGCGAATCAGGCTGCCTTCGTCGGGGAACTCGCGAAGGAGTCCGGGCACGTCGCTCAGGATGACGAGCGTGTCGGCACCGAGAGCGGCGGCGATGCGCGCGGCGGCTCGGTCGCCGTCGGTATTGATCGCGGTGCCGTCGTCGGCGATTCCCGGCGGGCAGATCACGGGATGGTAGCCGTTCTCGGTCAAGAGCCGGATCAGGTCCGTGTTGACCGTGTCGATCTTGCCCGACAGGTCGTCCCGGATGATGCGCGTCTTGCCGGCTTCGCGCACGCGGATCGCGGTCTTTCGCTTGCCCTCGAGCAGGCGCCCGTCGATGCCGGACAGTCCCACCGCGTTGACGCCTTGCTTCTGCAGTCGCTCGACGATGCCCTTGTTCGTCTTGCCGCAGTAGACCATCTCGAAGATCTCGAGGGTGGTGCGATCGGTGTAGCGGCTCTGGTAGCCGGACACCGACGTCACGAACTTCGGCGGGTGGCCGAGCTTCTCGGCGACGACGTTCGTCTCGTGCGAGCCGCCGTGGACGAGGATCCACGGCTGGCCCTCCTTCGCGAGCGTCGCCAGGTCGTTGCAAACGGAGTCGAGGTCGACGCCGGCGGCGCCTCCCACTTTCAGGATCAGCATGGCTTCGCCTCTCTCAGACCGGGTGCAGACCCGGGAAGCCGAGCCCGTCGCGCTCGTCGCGGCCGAGCATCAGGTTCAGACACTGGACCGCGGATCCGGCGGCGCCTTTGACGAGGTTGTCGATCGCGCAAATGCTGACGCAGCGACCGGTGTCCAGGTCGAGCTCGAAGCCGACGTCGGCGTGATTCGACCCTGCCACGATCTTCGGCTCGGGGTAGCGGTACAGGCTCGCGCGATCCTTCACGATCCGCACGAACGGTTCCTCGCCGTAGACTCCGCGGTACGCCGCCCACAGGTCCTTGTCGGCGGTGCCTTTCTCGAGCCAGACGTGGGCGGTGGCGACCGCGCCCCGGACCATCTCGATCGACGTCACCGACAGATGCACGTCGCCGCGACCCAGGACGGCCTCGACCTCGGCCGTGTGGCGATGCCCGGTCGGCGCGAACGCGCGTACCGCGCCGCTTCGCTCCGGGTGGTGCGACGCGAGGCTCGCCTTGTTGCCGCCCTCGGATGATCCGACTTTCAGATCGACGAGGATCGGGCGATCGGCCAGCGCGAGGCCCGACCGGACGAGCGGCAGGAGCGCGAGGTTCGACGCCGTCGCGTTACAGCCGACGCCGCTCACGTGCGTCGCCTCGCGGATCTTGTCGCGGTTCGATTCGGGAAGGCCGTACGCGAAGCGCTCGAGCCACTCGGGCGCGGGATGATCCTTGCCGTACCAGCGCTTGTAGCTCTCGGCGTCGTCGAGCCGGAAGTCGGCCGACAGATCGATGATCCGCGGCGCCAGGCTCGACCAGTGATCGATCTTCGTGGCGGCGTGTCCGTGGGGCAGAGCGAGGAACAGTACGTCGCACGCTTCGACCTCGGCGGCCGACACGTACTTGATGTCGGTGTAACCGCGAAGGTTCGGGTGCGTGCTTCGCGCGAACTTGCCCGCGTTCGCTTCCGATGTGATCTGGGCGACCTCGACACCGGGATGGGCGAGCAGCAAACGGAGCAGCTCCCCGCCGGTGTACCCGGAGGCCCCCACGATCGAAGCTCGTACCGCGCTCATGCGGTGGCTCCCGCCACCTCGGTCGCGTACTCGACGATCTTCGACGGGATATCGACGCCCGTCGTATCGATCGAGTTGCGGAACTCCATCGTGTAGTTCACCTCGTTGACGACCAGGCGGCCGTCCGGGGTCTCGAGCAAGTCGACGGCGACGACACCGCCGCCGACGGCCTTCGCCGCAGCCACCGAGATGCGGTGGAGCTCGTCGGTCACCTCGCAGTTCTCGGCGGTTCCGCCGCGCGCGGTGTTCGTGATCCAGTGCTTGCTGTGGCGGTAGATGGCCGCCACGGTGCGGTCGCCGACGACGAACGAGCGGATGTCGCGGCCCGGCTTGTCGATGAATTCCTGGATGTAGAAGATGCTGTGATGGTACGTGCCGAGGATTTCCTTGTGCTCGAGGACGGCCTCGGCGGCCTCACGGTCGTTGACCTTCGTCAGGAGGCGTCCCCACGAGCCGACGGCCGGCTTCAGCACGACCGGGTAGCCGAGGTCCTCGATCGCCTCGATGGCCGAATCGGGCGTGAACGCCACCTTCACGCGGGGCGAAGGCACGTTCTCACGCATCAGCGCCTGGCTGGTGAGGAGCTTGTTTCCGCAGACCTCGGCGACGTGCGACGAGTTGATGCAGCGGACGCCCTGATCTTCGAGGATGCCGAGCGCGTACAGCGCGCGGCTGTGGTTGATGCAGCGCTCGAGGATGACGTCGTAGTCGGCGAAGCGTTTCTCGCCGAGATCGAACACGACTTTGCGGTCGTCGATGATGTCGAAAGGGAGATCGTGTTTTTTCAGCGCCTCGAACAGGAGCTTCTCTTCGATACGGATCCGGGACGCGAGAACACCGATCTTCATGGTTTCGACCTCCGTCGTCGGGGCGGTTATTCGCCCCAGTCCTCTTCTTCTTCGGGAGCAAGTGCGACCGTCAGCGGCTCGAGCTTCGTGACTTCGAGCTCGACGCCGCATTCCGGACAAGGCTGGATCTCGCCCTGCACGGTGGTCTCATCAAACGACACTTCCGCGCCGCATTCGGGGCAGGTCGTCGTTGCCATAAGAGCCTCCTCTAGCTGAAATCCGTACTTGCGAAATAGGGAAACACCCGGGGATGGTCCACGGGGAATGGCGTAGTCTACTAGATCCGACGCGTTTTTCATCCCTCAGGGGGCGTTCGGATCCGGCAGGGCGCGAGGTGCGCCGGCGGCGGTGGGTGGGCTTACCGCCGCGTCAGCGTTTCGATTTCGATCTGGGTTTCGACGAAGCGTCGAAAGCCTTGCGACCGCGCTCGAGGAGCGCTAGCACCTGATCGGTGGGGATCTCGCCGGCGACCGGGTTGCCGTCCAGACGGCCGGCGATGTCACGCCCGTCGTGATCGTGCACGCGGAGGACGGGGTAGCTCCCGTAGCTCTCGCCGAATCGCTTTGTCGTCGGAACGTCGTTCAAGGTATCGATGAACACCGGAACGTACCCATTCGTGGCCTCGAGCACCTTCGGATCGCGGAGCGGACCGCTCGCGAAAATCTGGCAACCGCGTCAGCCAGGGTGCTCGCCGAAGTGTAGCAATACCGGCTTGCCGAGTCTCTTGGCAATTGCGAGCCCGCGATCGTAGTCGCGCGTCCAGTCGATGATGCCGATGCGCACGTCGATCTCTTCCCCGGTGAGAGAGGGGGAGGTCGCGGATGTGTCTGCCCCCCGTTCCGTGGCGAGGGAGGTCTCCATGGCCGGCTCGACCTGTTCGGACGCGAGACCCTCGGTTCCGCCTGCGCCGTCGGGCGTCTCGGTGCCCGAGTTGGACTGGCAGGCCAGGACGACGACCGCGACAAACGCGAGTGCGATCGTCTTGCGGATCAGGTGGAGAGGGGTATTCGAAGAGCTCATGGACGTCGTATCCGTTTCGGAGGCCCTGGTGGCTGCCGGCCCGCCCATCATACCTCCGCAGCGAAGCTCGATGGAGGGCCTTCCGTTCAGGGCCTACGGAAGAGCGTCGTGAAGCACCTCGCCGTCGACGATCGTCGCGAGCACGTGGCCGTCGAGAAGCCTGGCCGGGTCGGACTCGCCGAGCACGAACGGGTCGACGTCGAGGATGGTGAGGTCGGCACGCTTGCCGGGCTCGATCGTGCCGGCGCGGGCTTCGTCGAATGCGGAATAGGATCCCCAGATCGTGTATCCGCGGACCGCTTCCTCGGCCGTCATCTTCTCGGCGGGAAGCCATCCGCCCGCGGGCTGTCCCGAGGGGTCGGTGCGCGTGATTGCCGAGTGCAGGCCGTAGAAGATGTCGTGGCTCGACCCGGGAAGATCCGAGTTGAAAGCGAGGCGAGCGCCGGCGCGTCGTAGCGATCGCCAGGCGTAGGCGCCGCGCAGCCGTTCGGGGCCGAGGCGATCACCGGCCCATCCTTTGTCCTCCATGGCGTGGGGCGGCTGCATCGAGGCGACGACCCCGAGCCGGCCGAAACGGTCGACGTCGTCGGGGTGGAGGATCTGCGCGTGCTCGATGCGATGGCGATGCGCGGCGGCGCCCGGGTCGCCTTCGAAGACGTGTTCGAGGAAGTCGAGGACCTCACGGTTTCCGGCGTCGCCGATCGCGTGTACGCCGACCTGGAAGCCTGCCCGCATCATGGCCGCGACCCGGTCGGCGTCGAAGTCGTAGTCGCTTCCCGAGACCCCGCGGTGACCGGGGCGGTCGGCGTAGTCCTCGATCAGCCTTGCGCCGCGAGAGCCGAGCGCACCGTCGTAGTAGGCCTTCACGGAGCGGATCGCGAGCTTGCGATCCTCACTCGACTTCGGGCCCCGCTCGACCCACGTATCCATCAGGTCGGGCTCGCGCGCCGAGAGCATCGCGTGCACGCGAAGGGGGAGCGCGCCGCGCTCGTCGAGGCTCACGAACGCTTCGAGCATCGCCTCGCCGACACCGGCCTCGTGGACCGCGACGTAGCCGGCCTCGGCCATCGCTTCGAGACCGGCGAGGATCTGACGCTCCCGCTCGGCGAGCGAAGGTTTGGGCACGGCGTCGTGGAGGAGGCGCGTCGCGCGGTTCAGCAGGATGCCGGTCGGGCGGCCCTGGCCGTCGCGTCGGATCTCGCCGCCGGACGGATCCTCGGTGTCGGCCCCGATGCCGGCGATCTCGAGAGCCTTGCGGTTCCCCCAGACCGCGAAGCCATGAAGACTCGCGAGCACGACCGGATGATCGGGCACCGCGTCGCTCAGCTTGTCGAGGGTCGGATAGCGATCGGCCCACGCGCCCTCGTCCCATCCGTGGCCGAGGATCCATTCGCCGGCCGGCGTCTTGCGAGAGCGCTCGGCCACGCGTCGGACGGCTTCGTCCTCGGTGTCGACGCCGGTGAGATCGACCTGGCGAAGCTGTCCGCCGAGCTCGGCGATGTGGGTGTGCGACTCGACGAGTCCCGGCAGGACGGTCGCACCCCCGAGATCGAGCGAGCGTGCGTCTGCGCCGGCTTGCGCGCGGACCTCGTCGGCTGTTCCCGCCACCACGATCCGGCCGTCGCGAATGAGTACGGCATCGGCGTCGGGAGACCACCCTCGGTCGTCGCGGTAGGGCGCGTCGTCAGCGGGCCGCCCTTCGAGGTCGGGCTCTCCCCACGAGAGCGTGTAGACCCGCGCGTTGAAGAGCAGCAGCTCGGACGACGAATCGGACTTCTTCGCGCACGACAGGAAGGTTGCGGCGGTGAAGAGCACGCACCAGGCAGCAGCGGCAGGAAGCGAAAGCGAACGGCGGTGTCGGGCCAAGGGGTTCTTCCTCATGATTCGAGGGCCGAGGGTTTCGGTCGCCCATCATGTCGAGGGATCGCCGGCACGTCAATCCGTCCGCGAATTCTCCACCAAGAGAAGGGCGCCCCGTTCGTTCTAGGAGAGGACCCGCAAACCCGAAGAGGACCTTGAGGAGGTGAAGCATGCTGACATTCGCATACATCGGCCCGGGCGTGGGCATGGGGTACCCGTTCGACGGCGCACTCGTGTTCGCGAGCGGCGTTGCCGTCGGCGCGACGCTGGCAACGCTGGCGACGCTCGTGTTCCTGTGGATGCGCAGAGGCCGGCTGGCGTCGGCGGAGGACGAGGCCGCCTAGCGGTTGTCCGGCGGGAGCTCGACGCGGACTTCTGTGGTCTCACCCGCAAACACCTCGACCCGGGTCTCGAAAGAGCCCGAGCGTGGATCGTCGACCCGCAGCTCGTAGGTGCCGGGTGACAGCGGCTCGTCGATCGTGATCGTGCCTCGGGTGAGGCCGCCCCGGCGGATCTCGACGCCGTCTCCGACCAGGGTCAGCCGGGTGGACCATGTGCGTGGCGAGCGAGGATCGTCGTGCCGTGGCCGGACGGCGAACCGAGGGTCGTCGAGCTGTAGCGCGATGCGACCGGCCGCGCGAACGACGAAGTCGCGATCGATCCGCTCGCCACCTGTCAGCGTGAAAGGCTCTCCGGGGAGCTGGGCGGGGGCGGTGCCGGGGAGTGCGAGCACGCGCATCCGGTACTCGCCGGCGTCGACTCGCCGGATCGAGAAGGACCCGTCCGCACCGGTGCGGTCACCCGTGACCCAGTGGCCATCGAGGGTTTGGAGGGCGAGCTTCGCGCTGGAACACGGGGAGCCGTCCGATCGAATCAGGCGTCCGCTCAAGCCGGCGGGAGGAGTCAGCACGACCTCGAGCCCGCGGATGTCCTGACCGGCGCGGACGTCGATTTCCGTGCGGCGGATCCCCCGGTCGCGCGCATCGACGACGAGCGTGTAGATCCCGGGCGGGATGTCCTCGAAGCGAAGCTCGAAACCGGAGAGTCGTGGAAAGAACGGTTCGTCGCCCCGGAGCAACTTCGCGTCGTAGCGGGACACTCGGCGTCCTTCCAGATCGACGACGGTGGCCGAGATGAGGCTCCCCGAAGGCGGGAGCTTGTTCTCGAACGGCAGGCGAATCTCGATGCCGTCGAGCTGCGTGACGAGGCCGCTCCAGTCGTTCCCGTCGCGATAGGATTCGACGGTCCACGCTCGGACGAACCAGGGACCGGGGGGCAGGGCGTCGAAGCGGAATCGTCCGCTGGCGTCGGTTTCCGTCCGCGCGAGAAGCTCCTCTTCCGACGTCGCATGCCCGTAGCCGCTTGCGGACGGGTCGAAGTCCGGCTCGTGGACATCCACGTACGCGACGACGGGATGTCCGCTCGCGTCGACGACGATACCGGATCGCGAGGGGGCGCGCTCGAGGCGAACGTCGACCGTCGACGCGGAACGCGGGAATTGCTCGGGGTGGAGGACTCGAAGCGCGAAGCCCGGTGCCGTGACGTGCAACGCGTGTTCGACCGTCTCGTCGTCTCCGGGAAGGCGGGCGATCCCGTCGGAGTCGGATCGGATCGAGCGTTGGAGTCCCGCGACGGCGACCCGCGCGCCCGCGATCGGGTTGCGTCGATCGTCGAGGACCCGAATCGTGATCGCGTTCGACGGCTCGCTCAGTCGCAGGGTGACACTCGTACCGGCCTTGCGGAATCGAGCGGTGGACTCGGCGCGGCGACCGTCCCGTGCTTCCGCACGCACGACCGCAGTGGCCTCGCTCGAGGGGAAGGGAACGAGTGTA
>CAZQZX010000083.1:0-24831 GCA_964597885.1 uncultured Planctomycetota bacterium | reverse complement strand
CCCGCACGCACGACCGCCGTGGCCGCTCTCGGGGGGGAGGGAGCGGCGTCGAAGCGAGAGCGCCCGTCGGCGTTCGTGGATGTCGTCGTACGGCACCATCGAACCTCGGGGGAGAGGTCGCCCTCGAGCGGGTTCATGAGCTCGATCGACGTCCCCTCGACCACGCGCCCCTCGGAGTCCAGTACGACACCCTCGATCGCGATCGCCGGGTGGAGCGGGACTTCGATCGGGCTGCCGTCGGCAGGGCGCTTCCGACTGACGATTCCCAGTCTCGCACCCGAGCGCGCGAGTACGAGAACCGCGGTTTTTCGGTTGACGGCGCCGACGGACGCCAACCCCTCGCCGTCAGCAAGGGCGCTGCCGATGCGCGACAGGCTCCCGTTGGGCGTCAAAGAGGGAGACAGATCGAGGAAGTTCGTGTGTCCGATCCATGCTTCGAGGGCGGCACCCGGGACCACCGCGCCGGTCGTCCCGTCGACGACGCGCACCCGGGTTCGCTCGCCGCGCCAGAGATAGATCTCGTCGAGCTCGTAGCTTCCCGTTCGCGTCTGTTTGCGTCGTGGCGTGTACGAGAAGATCGGTTCGTAGTCGGGATGCCAGAGCTGGATGTTCGGGGCGTCGCGGCTGGATCCGGCCCGGTCGTCGAGCGCGAGAAAGCCCTCTCGATCGCTGCGGGCGTACTGCGTGATCTGGAACTCGTCGCGGTAGTCGATCATCCTCGCTTCCACGCCCTCGATCGGCGCGCCGGTGTCGCCGTCGCTCACGAGGAGGGAGACCTCGGGACACGCGGCAAGGCGGAGCTCGACCAGCGAGCCACGGGATGGCGTGACGAGCTTCGACGAAGCGACATGGCCTTCGAGGACGGCGCCGACCCGCACGGTGAGCCAGCGATCGGGCGGGTCGAATGTGAACGATCCGCCCGCATCCGTCGTGACGCTTGGTGTCCCGAACGCGTGCAGCGTCGTATCCGGGGGCCCGACGTAGACGCGTGCTCCCGGCAAGGGGTCGCCCTCGGTCGTGAGAACGACTCCTTCGAGGCGTTGGCCCGGAGTCGAGGACTCGGAGTGCGCGCTCGCAACGGGTACGGGTGCCGAGTCCGGCGCCGGTCGCTCGCGCGAAGCCTCGACCGCCGAGTCTCGAAACTCTGGCGCGCGCCGCGCGTCGGCCACCATGGCGCCCGGCAGCGAGGGTTCATCGACGGGATGCGGGGGACGAGTCGAGAACCAGACCAGTACGGCGATGGCGGCGAGAAGCAGAAGGGCAACGGTGGACTTGGCCTTGACCGTCATGAGGAGCGAGACCCCCGTGAGCGTGCTTCCCGTCGGCGACGGCGGCGGGAGGTTCGGAAGCAGCAAGGCGACCCAGGCGCTACGGTTGCCGCCGTGCTGACGGTCGAGCTCGCGCCTCAGGAGGGATAGACCTCTCGTCAGGCGTGTGCGGACCGTTTCGACCGGGATCCCCTCGTCGCTTGCGATCCGTCGCGGCGGCCGGTCGTCGAAGTACCGCCGAAAAAGGGTGGACCGATACGGCTCCCGAAGCGAGACCAGCGCATCGAGAATCCTTCGCTGCTCGGCGGCGCGGATCACGATCTCATCGGTCGTCGGCGTCGCCTCTTCGAGCGCCACCAGGGTTTCCCGTCGGCGCCGACGGCTTTCCCCCCGCGCCAGGCGCCGCGCCACGTTGCGGCAGACTCCGCGGAGCCACCGGGAGGCGCTCGCGCCGGCGGGAATCGAGCGTTCGAGGGCGATCGCGACGGTCTCCTGCACCACGTCGTCCGCTTCCGAAGGATCGAGAACGAGGCTCCGGGCGAGACGACGCAGGCCGTCGAGATCGGCGGTCAGCGGGTTCGGGTCCATGCAAGGTCCATCCTGGCGAACGAGGCACGAGAATGACTTCATGGGGTCGTGCCCGCCGCCGCTCGAATCGGCTCAACAAAAATCCGGAGTCCGTTCGATTCTCCGTGACTAGCGGTCGAGCTCCCGCAAGAGCTGACGGATATAGTTACGGAACTCGAAGCCGAGCTCCCGGGTGTCGACGCCTTCGAAGGCACGAGCGATGCATTCCTCGTGGCCGAGCCCGTCGATCGATCCCTGGAGGATGCGGTCGAAGATCTTCTGATTGTCTTCTGTGGATTTCTGCAGGAAGTGGACGAGGGCCCAGGCCTGCGAGTAGTGCAGGCTCGCGTTGGCCATGAACGTCTTCGGCGTCGTGCGGACGAAATCGTCGAGGGTCAGCCACTCGTCGAGGAAGAACTTGTTCCACAGGTTTCTGAGGTGGAGCTCGTGGATCTGCCCCTCCTGGATCGTGTTGCTCCGGTGGTAGATCTTCGAGTGCTCGTAGTACTCGGCGAGCCCTTCGTTGAACCACCGCGGCGGGTCGGCACCGAGAGCGTCGAGATACTGGTGCAGTCCCTCGTGACGGATGGTCTTCAGCATGTCGCCGCGGTCCGGGACGTTCCAGATGAGCAGCTGCTTCAGAGTCGGGCTGAAGATCCCCGCGGTGCTGTGGGGCTTCCCGCCGAGCACTTCGGAGATGTAGCGGAGGTAGCCGGCCTCTCCCGAGAAGATATAGACGCGTGAGCGCTCGAGTCCCTCGGGGAGCGAAGGAAGCTGATCGTCGAACTTCGCGAAGGCTTGCTCGAGGATCTTGCCTGCGTCCTCGCAGGTCTTGCGGTCGATATCCGAGACGATCTCGAAGTGCCGCGTCTCGTGGCGGAAGGAGCGCGTGAACGATGGACCGCGCTGCTGCTTGGCCACGATCGTGCGCGCCATCTCCAGCCAGGGATGGTCGCCTCCCACTCGTGCCGCGCGGTCGAGGCTCTTCGTGGCTTCCTCGGGGCGGCCGGCTCGCAGAAGTAGAAGCGCGAGCTGCGCGTTCAGGAGGGGGTTCGTGGGCGACCCCTCGACCATGTTCCGGATGTGCGTGATCGCCGCTTCTCGGGAGCCGGCGAGCGCCAGGATCAGGTCGACACCGAACGAGGCGTCGGCGATCGGCACGGCCGAGCTCGGGCTTCGCGGCGCGGCGCTCGACGAGGATTGAAGAGCCGCTCGGAACCATTCCGGCAGCTCCTCGTGGATGTTGTAGGTCGTGAAGAACTTCTGATCGGCCGCCTGCATCTTCTTGTCGGCGAGGCCGCGCAGCCACGACGAATTGATCGTGCCTCGGATCTCGATCGACTTCAGGCTGCGGATGTGCGCGAAGCCGAAGCTGCCCCAGAGGTCGGCGCGCTTCTTCCCGCGGAGCACCGTGCGGCCGGCGATCTGGGCCGAGACCTGGGTCCGGCTGACCGTCACCTTCAGGTTGTGGGGGCCCGTGCCGTCGTTCGTGGGCTTGGCGTCTTCGTCGAGCACTTCGGGCTCGCTCTTGCCTCGGCAGTGCTTGAGCTCGGATGTCTTGTAGGTCACGCGGCGCTTCTTGGTCGTCGAGCTCCTGAACTGCGACCGGCGCCCGAACTCGGCCTGGATCCACTCGTCTCCGTAGATGCACACGAGGGCGACCGGCTTGGTGAGTGCCGTCGCGTAGACGACGTCCTCGAACTCGATCGAGTACTGGCCGGCGAAGGAAGCCGGATGGACGTAAAGCGAATTGGTGCGCCGGAAGTCGCCCATCTGCTGCGGCGTGTACCGAAGCGTGATCTGCCCGGTCTTGGGATTGAACCGAACGATCTCGCCGGTGATCAGCGACTGCGGATCCGGCTCGGGCACGGCGATCCGCACCGCGCACCTCCGCCAGGCGTCGAGGATCTCGCCGCGGCGCGAAAGGACATAGTCCCGCTCCGCGTGCGTGGACAGTGCAAGGCGCAGCGAGGCGAGCGCGGGCTCCCAGTCGCCCGCGTCCATCTTGGCTTGGACTTGCTCGAGCGAAGCGAGGAACGCCGGCTCTCCGGCTTTCGCATCCGGGTCGGTCTCTCCGGCGAGCGATGAGCTTGCCGCGAGCAGACACACGATCGTCACGACGACGCGATGGAGCACGAGATCTTCCTCTTCCTGCGCGGAGGCCCTTCCATGCCCCATGGGCGCGCAGGCATTGTCCCCGATCGCATCGCCTCGTTTCAAGGTGTCGGCGCGAACGCGCGCATCCGGATCCCGACAGGAATCTAACTCGACTCTTACCGCGTGCTCTTGCGGCGGGGTTACGGTGCTCCTGGAAATGGACAAGGAGGTTGCCGTGACGAACGAGTTTTTCGAAGACCGGATGTATTGCGAGAGATGCAAAGGGGACGTTCCTTACCTCCGGAGCCTGGACGCGTCGTACTGCGTGTATTGCGACCAGGAGGTGACGATCGTGTCTCGGGCGGAGATGCAGCGGATCCTGGAAGAGGTCCACGAGGAGGGAGCCTTCCGGCACCTCTGGCGGGTGCCGGCCTCGGCGGGCGCGCCCGAGTCCTGATCGATTCTTGACGGACGGACGCTAGCCTGGGTCCGCGCTCAGTCGATCGCTCGCGTGATCGATCTCGTCGCGCACGGCTTCGTCGTTCTCGATCTCTCGTCGCGCGAGGAGCCTCGCGCGGACGTCGGCTGCGTAGGGCTGTCCCTCGCTCGCCTCGCCGAGGGCCCACGCCGCGTGCAGCCGCACGAGCGGCGACCCGTCCTCGAGCCCGAGCCGAAGCGGCGCCACGGCTTCCTCGCAACGGGAGTTGCCGAGCGCGATCGCGACGTTTCGAAGGAACCCGTCGCGCCCGGCGCGCCAGATAGGCGATCGGCGGAATCGTTCGCGGAACGCGTCGGCGTCGAGCGTCATCAAGTGCGCGAGGTCGGGGGACGTGAGGTCCGCCGCGGCGCGGGCGCCGGCTGCGGTGGCCGCCTGGGCGAACTTGTTCCACGGACAGACGTCCTGGCAGATGTCGCAGCCGAAGATCCAGGCGCCCATGGCGCTGCGCAGCTCGCGATCGATGACGCCGCGATATTCGATGGTCAGGTACGAGATGCAGCGTCGCGCGTCGAGCACGTACGGCGCGGGAAAGGCTTTCGTGGGACAGCGGTCGAGGCAGCTTGTGCAGCTCCCGCAGTGATCCGCCGAGCGATCTCCGGTCGGCAGATCGAGATCGGTCAGGATCTCGGCGAGGAAGGCGGTGCTGCCGAGCTCGCGGCTGAGCAGCAGCGTGTTCTTGCCGATCCACCCGAGCCCGGCTTCGCGGGCGTAGGGTCGTTCGAGGATGGGCGCGGTGTCGACGGCGATCCGGGTCCGGGCCCCGATCTCGTCGCGCAGGAATCGCCCGAGTGCCTTGAGATCGCGGCGCAGCCAGTCGTGGTAGTCGTCGCCGAGGGCATAGCTCGCGACGCGGCCGAGGAGGGGAGGCGGGTCCGACGCGGGGCTGTCCGGGCCGGCTTCGGCGGGCCGCGATCTCGGGGCCAAGGGGTCGTAGCTGCGCATCAGGCAGATCATCGTGCGAGCCCACGGATGCTCGACCGTCGCGTCGGATCGCTTGTCGACGTGGCGGGCCATGTACTCCATCGTCCCATGCATGCCCTCGTCGAGCCACTGGCGCAGGTGGTCGCCCTCGCCGGGACCGGCGGCCGGCGCGAATCCCACCCGTTCGAAGCCGAGGCGCTGGGCCTCCGACTCGATGCGGCGGGCGAGGGCAGTCCGATCCTCGGTCCCTTTGGACGGATCGGGGGCAGGCCGGGATCGGGTTTCGCTCACTTGGATTTCCCTCGGGACGGCGGCCGCGCCCCCACGAGAGGGCAACGGCTCCATCTTCAGAGCCAGTCAGGCGTTTAGTATACTCGCAGGTTTCGAAAATCGGGGCGGGTTCCCGGAGGCGTGACGGTTTCCGGGGCGTACGAACGACCTGTCCTTTCCACGTGAATCCGCTGAACGTCGGGTGGAATCATGACGCTGACCACACCGGAACGACCGATCGCCGAAGACCCGGGTTTCGAGGGACGAAACCAGGGGGGAGCCGAGCGCGTGAGCGACCGCACGCTCGGGATGCTGCTCGATGGGGTGCAGAAGCCCGGCCGCTATATCGGCGGCGAGCTGCACCGCGTCGACAAGGATCCGACCGCGGTCGACATCCGTCTCTGTCTCGCCTTCCCGGACTCCTACGAGATCGGGATGTCGCACCTCGGGCTGCGTATCCTGTACGCGCACCTCAACAAGGTCGACTCGATCTACGCCGAGCGCGCCTACTGCCCGTTCCCCGACATGGAGAAGCGGATGCGGAAGGCCGGCGTCCCGCTCTTCAGCGTCGAGACGCGCACGCCGCTCGATCAGTTCCACGTCGTCGGGTTCTCGCTGCAGTCGGAGCTGTGCCAGACGAACATGCTGACCATGCTCGATCTGGGGCGCATCCCGTTGCATCGAACCGAGCGCGGTGAGTCCGATCCCATCGTGATGGCGGGCGGGCCGGTCGTCTATAACCCGGAGCCGACGTCGGACTTCATCGACGCGTACCTCGTCGGCGACGGCGAGGAGGCGCTCCGGCAGTTCCTCGAATTCGAGCATCAGCTGCGCGAGCAGGGCGTGCCGCGCGCCGAGCGTCTCGCCACCATCGCGAAGTCGATGGACGGCATCTACGTGCCGGCGCTCTACGACACGAAGATCGACGAGCGGACCGGCGCCATCCACGTGGTGCCGACGGGCGATGCGCCGTATCCGGTGAAGAAGGCGCTCCTCGACGACGTGAACAAGTTCGAGTTCCCGTCGGAGATCCTCGTGCCGCAGTCCGACATCGTGCACGACCGCGTCGCCGTCGAGCTGGCGCGAGGGTGCACCGAGGGCTGTCGGTTCTGCCAGGCCGGCATCATCTACCGGCCGGTGCGCGAGCGCACGCCCGAGTCGATCGTGAAGACGCTGATCGACGGCGTCGACAAGACCGGCTTCGACGAGGCGTCGCTGACCGCGCTCTCGACGGCCGACTACTCGTGCGTCACGCCGCTCGCCAAGGCGGTGATGGCGGAGCTCCAGACGCGCCGCACGGCGATGTCGGTGTCGTCGCTGCGCGTGTACGGCATCACCGAGGAGCTCGCGCGCGAGATCGCGAAGGTTCGCAAGACCGGCTTCACCATCGCACCCGAAGCCGGCACGCAGCGGATGCGCGATGCCATCAACAAGGGCATCACCGACGAGAACATCGACACCGCGGCCGAGATCGCGTTCTCGAACGGCTGGAACCGGCTGAAGCTGTACTTCATGATCGGCCTTCCGACCGAGACCGACGAGGACGTCCTGGGGATCGCCGAGATCGCTACGCGCGTGCGCGAGATCGGACGCCGCCTCGGTCCGAAGGGCATCAAGGTGGTCGTTTCGGTCTCATCGTTCGTGCCGAAAGCGGCGTCGACGTTCCAGTGGATCCGGTTCGACTCCACGGACGAGCTCAAGCGCAAGCAGCAACTGCTGCAGGAACGCCTCGAGAACGAGCGCGGCATCGATCTGAAGTGCCACGACACGCGCCTTTCGAACCTCGAGGCGTACTTCTCGCGTGGCGACCGCAGCCTCGGCCGCGTCATCGAGACGGCGTGGCGGAAGGGCGCGCGCTTCGACGAGTGGACCGAGTGGTTCAACCTGAGCATCTGGCGAGACGCCTTCGCCGAGTGCGCGATCGACGAGGATCGCTTCCACCGGGAAGTGCCGACCGAAGAACCGCTCATCTGGGACCACATCGATTCGCGGGTCGACAAGAAGTGGCTCCTGAAGGATCTGCAGAACGGGTTGAAGGCGCGGTTCACGCATCCGTGCGAGAAGCCGTTCCTTCCGAAGATGCACAACCCGCCGAAGAACAAGGACGGCATCACGAAGCTCGTCTGTTACGCCTGCGGCGTCGAGTGCGATCTGAAGGCGATCGCCATCGAGCGCGACGAGGCGAAGGTCTCCGCCGATCGCCTGGCCGAGGAGAACCTCGCGAAGCTCGAGGCGCTCGGCCCGGAGAAGCTTCCGGTACCGGTCGGCACCGAGCCGGCCGAGTTCCAGATGGACGATACGACCATCCGGCGCGAGGAGGTCGGGGTCAACCAGCCGTTCGAGCCGACGCCGGGGCCGCTGTACCGGTTCCGCATCTGCTTTGCCAAGCGCGGGCTTTCGCGCTTCCTCTCGCATCTCGAGCTGTCGCGGCTGCTGCAGCGGGCGGGGAACCGAGCGAAGTGGCCGATCGCGTTCTCGGGCGGCTTCCATCCGCACCCGAAGGTCTCGCACGGGCCGTCGCTGCCGGTGGGGCTTGCCGGGGAGCGCGAGTACGTCGATGTGGACCTCACCGAGGATCTCGATCCCGACGAGCTCTGCGCGTGCCTGAACGATCACCTCCACGAAGGATTCGAGGTGCGGGAAGTCCGACGCGTCGGACAGCGCACCCCGAAGATCGAGGCGGGCGTCGACGGATACGAGTATCGCGTCGCGTTCCCGCTCGAGAGGTTCCAGGATGTCTTCGGGACGCTCGACGCGTTCGTCGAATCGGTGCGGGCAAAGACCGGAGCCGACGGCTGGCCGATCGAGCAGGTCCTCATGAAGCGCGGGCGACGGAAGATTCGCAAGATCGATGCGTCGCGCCACGTGGATCGGTGGGAGGTGTTCGAGCGAAACGGCAACGAGCCGGCCCGCGTCGAGTGGACATTCGTCCTCGCCGCCCGCGACGGCCGCGTGCCGCGCGCGAAGGATCTTGTCGAGACGCTCGCCGGTGGATGGGTCGAAGGCACGGTGATCACGCGGCTCGACATGGGAACGCTCGACGAGTCGGGCGACCTTCTGAACCCGATGGACCTGGCGGCGGCCGAGAGCGAGTCGATGCCGGCCGGGAAGACCGCGCCGGCCAGGCAGACGGGGGCGGCCGCATCGTGAGCCAGGACGCCCGGCGAGTTTCGTTCTACACGCTCGGCTGTCGTCTGAACCAGGCCGAGACGGCGCTTGTCGCCGAGGGTTTCCGCAAGAGCGGCTACTCGGTGCACGGTCACGGCGAGCCGGTCGATGTCGCGGTGATCAACACTTGCTCGGTGACCGAGCGGGCCGACGCGCGCTGCCGTAACGAGATCCGCAAGATTCGCCGGCGCTCTCCGGAAGCCGTCGTCTGTGCCGTGGGCTGCTACGCGCAGGCCGAGCCGGGCAAGGTGTCGGGCATTCCGGGTGTCGATCTCGTGGTGGGAACGGATCGCAAGTACGGGCTCGTCGGCCTGGTCGACGACTACCTGCGTGCGCCTTGCGAGGGGCCTCGCGTCGAGGTGTCGGCACGTCCGGATAACGGCGCGTTCGACCACGCCGGGGCGGGCTACTATCCACGCACGACCCGGGCGAACCTGAAGATCCAGGACGGCTGCGATTTCTGCTGTGCGTTCTGCATCCTGCCGCGAGTGCGCGGGCGGGCCCGCTCGCGCACGCTCGACGAGATCGTGACCGAGGCGCGGGAGCTCGCCGAGCGCGGGCATCGCGAGATCGTCGTCACGGGCGTCAACGTCGGAACGTACGCCGCGGACGGACATTCGATCGCGCGTGTGCTCGACGAGGTCACGGCGATCGACGGCGTGCGGCGAGTACGCGTCTCGTCGATCGAGCCGACGACGGTGCCCGACGCGGTGATCGACTGGATGGCGACCTCCGAGAAGGCGTGCCGCCATCTGCATCTTCCGCTGCAGTCGGGCGACGACCGCATCCTCTCCGCCATGCGCCGCGTGTACACGACCGCCGAATACGCTTCGTTCGTCGAGAAGGCGGTCGAGCGTATGCCGGATCTCGGCCTCGGCACCGACGTCATCGTCGGCTTCCCGGGCGAGACCGACGAGATGTTCGAGAACACGGTGCGATTCGTCGAGTCGATGCCGTACACCTACATGCACGTCTTTTCGTACTCGGATCGGCCGCGGACGGTCGCGGATCGGCTCGGCGAGAAGGTGCATTCCCGCACGATCAAGGAACGCTCGGGGCGGCTTCGCGAGATCGCGGCCCGGAAGCGAGCGGCCTGGCTCGAGAGCCTCGTCGACACCGAGGTGGAGGTGCTCTTCGAAACCGTCGATTCGGACGGGCTTCGCAAGGGGCTGACCGGATCGTACGCAAGGGTGGGAATCGAGCCCGGGGCGGCGATCGAGAACGAGATCTGCCGCGTACGGGTGGCGGAAGTTCGGGGCGACTTCGTGGTCGCGGGGCGCTGCGAGCCGGATGGGGTGAGAGTCCACGGGGAAGGCGACGCGGTCCCCGTTTCCGAATGGATCGATCGATGACGACGACGACGACGGCTACGAACGACGCGACAAAGACCCTGCCGAGCGTGCATCTGCAGACTTATGGCTGCCAGATGAACGAGTACGACACCGAGCTCGTGAAGACGCTGCTCGGCAAGTGCGGCTATCCGGTCACGAAGGACGAGCAGGCGGCCAGCGTCGTCCTCATCAATACGTGCGCCGTCCGCGAGACGGCGCACACGAAGATCCACGCCCGGCTGGGCGATCTGACCGCGCGCAAACAGCGATCGCGGAAGGGGCCGATCATCGGTGTGCTCGGCTGCATGTCGCAGAACCTGAAAGACGAGATGCTTGCCGAGTTCCCGGCCGTCGACTTCATCTGCGGCCCCGACTCGTACCGCGATCTGCCGGGCCTGATCGATCAAGCCGTGCGCGGCGAGCGAGGCGCGTCGGTCGAGCTTTCCGAGTACGAAACCTACGAGGACATCGCGCCGAGCCGCGTCGAGGGCGTGAACGCCTGGATCGCGATCATGCGCGGTTGCGACAAGTTCTGCACGTTCTGCGTGGTGCCGTACACGCGAGGGCGCGAGCGCTCGAGGGACCCGCAGGGCATCGTGGACGAGACGAAGCGGCTGGTCGACGCGGGCTACAAGCAGGTGACGCTCCTCGGTCAGAACGTCAACTCGTACCGCCACGGCGAGGCCGACTTCGCCGAGCTGATGGACCGCGTCGCGGGCGTCGAGGGGATCGAACGCGTTCGATTCACGTCGCCGCACCCGCGCGACTTCCCGATGCATCTCCTCGAGGTGATCGCGGCGAATCCGAAGCTCTGCAAGCAGATTCACCTGCCGCTCCAGGCCGGAAGCGATCGCATCCTCCGCAAGATGAATCGCAAGTACAAGAAGGCCGAGTTCATCGAGCTCGCGCACCGCATCCGGGAGACCATTCCGGACGTCGCCTTCTCGACCGACATCATCTGCGGTTTCCCGAGCGAGACCGACGAGGAGTACCAGGACACCGTCGACGTCGTCCGCGAGGTGCAGTTCGACTCGGCGTTCGTCTTCAAGTACTCGGAGCGCAAGGGCACCGTCGCTAGCAAGATGCACGCGGACGACATCCCCGAGAGCGTGAAGTCGGATCGGGTGACGAAGCTGGTCGCCGTGCAGCGCGAAATCTCGCTCGAGCGCAATCAGCGGTTCGTCGGGCGCACGATGCCCGTCCTGATCGAGGGGACGAGCAAGAAGAGCCCCGATCAGTGGCGAGCGCGAACCGACCACAACATCATCGCGGTGTTCCGCGATCCTCGCTACGCGGTCGGAGATCTCGTGCCGGTGCACGTCCGCGAGGCGACGCCGAACACGCTGATCTCGGATCCCGCCTAGAGCGATGTCGGGCGGCGTCACGCGCATCAACCTGTGGTCCGGGCCCCGCAACGTCTCGACCGCGCTCATGTACTCGTTTGCCGAGCGCGGCGACACCCGCGTGGTCGACGAACCGCTCTACGCGCACTATCTCGCGCGTACCGATGTCGTGCACCCGGGGGAGGAGGATGTCCTAGCCGCGCAGGATCACGATGGGAATGCCGTGGTCCGCGACGTGATTCTCGGGCCGTGCGATCGGCCGGTGCTCTTCGCGAAACAGATGGCGCACCACATCGACGGGCTCGATCGAGGGTTCCTGCGCGACTGCGTCAACGTGCTGCTGATCCGCGATCCGCGCGAGATGCTGACGTCGCTCGTCCGGAACCTGCCGGCGCCGTCGATCCGCGACACGGGGCTCTCGCACCAGACCGAGCTGCTCTCGGAGCTGGACGCGATGGGGGTCGAGCCGCCGATCGTCGACTCGAGATTGCTGCTCCTGGATCCGCCCCGGATCCTTTGTCTGTTGTGCGAGCGGATCGGCATCCCGTTCGACGAAGACATGCTCGCCTGGGAGCCGGGCCCGAGAGCGGAAGACGGAGTGTGGGCGCCGCACTGGTACGCGCGCGTCCACGAGTCGACGGGCTTCGCTCCCTACCGACGAAAAGAAGAAGAAGTCCCCGAGGCACTCTTGCCTCTTCTCGATGAATGCCTCGAGCACTACGGCGTGCTCGTGTCTCGCGCCCTTGGTAACGATACGACGGAGTCCTCCTCATGACGTCCTCGCGTCCCGAGCCCGTGCTTCCCGATCCCCGGAATGCCGACATCCAGATCTGGGTGGGCGATCGTCTCTACCCGCGGGACGAGGCCAAGGTGTCGGTCCTCGATAGCTCGGTCCAGGGCGGGGATGCGATCTGGGAGGGCCTTCGCGTGTACGACGGCGGGATCTTCCGCCTCTCGGAGCATCTCGATCGGCTCGAGTCTTCGGCCAAGGCGATGGCGTTCGCCGAGGTTCCGAGCCGCGACTTCATCGTGAGCGCGATCGTCGAGACCCTGCGCGCGAACGGCATGCGCGATCAGGCGCACATCCGTCTGACGCTGACCCGCGGCAAGAAGGTGACGTCGGGGATGAGCCCGCACTGGAACCAGTACGGCCCGTGCCTCATCGTGCTTGCGGAATGGAAGCCGCCCGTGTTCGAGGAGACGGGAATCCGCCTCGTCACGTCGGGGATCCGTCGCAATCCGCCTCAGTGCGTCGACTCGAAGATCCACCACAACAATCTCATCAACAACATCCTCGCGAAGATCGAGGCCAACGTCGCCGGCGTGGACGACGCGATCATGCTCGACGTCGAGGGCTACGTCGCGGAGACGAACGCGACGAACCTCTTCATCGTGAAGCGAGGCGCGGTCCTCACGCCGCTGGCCGATCACTGCCTTCCGGGAGTCACGCGTGGCACGGTCGTCGCGATGGCGCGTGCGAACGGAATCGAGGCGGTCGAACGTCGCGTGAGCCTCGCCGAGGTGCACTCGGCTGACGAGTGCTTCACCACCGGGACGATGGGCGAGCTCGCGCCGGTGCTCGAGGTGGACGGCCGCACGATCGGAGACGGGAAGGTCGGCCCGATGACGCGGCGCCTTCAGGGGCTGTACGCGGAGACGATCGCGTCCGAGCTCGAGAAGCTCGACCTGTAGTCGATCCCCTCGCGTTTCGAGTCTCACGCCGCGCGCGAGCCCTCTCGTGCGACGAGATGTCGTGGCGCCGGCGCGCCCCATGCGAGGGGTTTGGTCGAGCCTCTCGTTCGGGTAGAATGGGCGGACTGTCTAGCGAGGAAGTCACCAAAGGCCTGTTCGTTGTGGGGATACCGATCATGCGAATTGCCACGTTGAGTTTGGCGCTGGTTCTCGGGATGGGCGTTGGCGCCCATGCGGATACCAGCACGCTGTTGCAGAACGAGACGCTCGTCAACGGGCAGGCCGGTGCGATCCAGCTCGGCTTCCTCGCGGGAGACATCGGAGCGGCGGTGCTCGAAGCGAGCCCGGGCGACTACCCGCTCAATCTCTGCACGGTGCAGATCCTCATCGCGGACTCGACCGGTATCCCGCTCAACACGGTGCGCGATTACGTCATCACGATCTACGACAACGGCAACGTCAACCCGGGCTCGCCGATCTTCACGTCGGCGCCGACGACGCTCGGCGCGAACGTCTTCACCGAGCTCGACGTCAGCGCGCAGGGAATCGTGATCAACAGCGGGAAGTTCACCGTCGGTGCGCGACCCGTCTCCGGGGCCTTGCCCGCCGAGCCGAACCTGGTGACGTCGATCAACGGCTGCCAGACCGGCAAGAACCGCATCCGTGACGTGAACTCGGGCCTCTGGTTCGACGGCTGCAACCTGGGCATCAGCGGGCAGCTCGCGATTCGCGCGACGGTGCTGGCGAACGGTGGCGGCGGCGGCGGGAACCCCCCGAGCGTTTCCGTGCTCGTCCCGAACGAAGGCGATCCGGCCGGTGGCGAGACGATCACGGTGTTCGGAGCCGACTTCGTGAGCGGTGCGACGGTGACGTTCGACGGCACGCCGGCCCCGGCAGTGACGTTCCTGAGCTCCAACGCGCTCGAGGTGGTGACGCCCGCGGGCAGCGCCGGGCCGGTCGACATCGAAGTCTGCAACCCGGACCTCCAGTGCGGCAGCCTCGCGGACGGCTTCACCTACCTGGAGCTCGAGTGCTTCGCCGGAAACATCACGCCGACGACCGACATCCTGTTCGTGAACGGCAGCGCCGGTGGCGCGGGGCGCACGGTGAGTGTGGAAGAGGGAACGCTGCTCATCGCGAGCATCGTGAAGCCGCCGGCAGGCGGGAACGGAAAGTTCCTCGTCCACACCAACTTCGGGGCTCCCAACGAGACGACCGAGACGGTGCTTCCGGCCCAGATCGGAACGTTCTGCTTCCCCGTGATCCTGCAGCAGGGTGGCGATCCGGATGCCGTCTGGAACAACATCGGCAAGGAGAACCGCGTCGGGGCGTCGATGTACTTCGACGGTTCGCCGCTCACCGATCCCGATCGCGCGCCGACGTCGTTCCTCGAGCTGTTCAGCGGGGACACGACGAACCTTCCCGCGGGGACCACGGCGACGTTCCAGGCCGTGATCATCGATCCGGATTCTCCGAGCGCGAAGGGCGCCGCGACCTCCAACGCGGTGATCCTCGAGGTCACGTCGTAACGGCGTGAGATCGTCGAGACGGGCGAAGGCGGCGGTTCCGACGCGAAGGATCTGCTAGCTGCGCGCGCGCGTGTGTTCGAGGAACCGCAGAATGCGCGTGCGCAGCTCCGCCGCCTGCTCGGGGTGCTCGAGCGAGGCTACCGAGATGCGGGCCCACCCTTCGGCCAGATAGTCTTCGCCCGGCCACAGCGCGACGCCTTCCCGGGAGGCGAGCGCCTGGCAGAGCTCGAGGGCCGTCGCGAAGCCCGTCGCCTCCATGGCGGGGCGGAGATCCACGAGCTGGTAGAACCCGCCCGCCGGCCGACGCCCCTGGATCGGCGTTCCGGCCAGGGCTTCCGCCACGGCGTCGTGCTGTGAGCGGACCCGATCGCGGACCTCGCGGGCGTAGCTCTCGGGCACGCGTGGCATGGCCTCGAGCGCTCCCTGCATCAGCGCGTTCGGCGGGTTGAGGTTCGCGGCCTGGAACCACGTGAGCCGCTGCACGAGCTCGGGGGCGGCGAGGACGTATCCGGTTCGCCAGCCGCAGAGCGCGTACGATTTCGAAACGCTCCGGACGTGACACGCGACGTCGTCGATGCCGTCCAGCGGTTCCGGGGCCTTGCCGAAGTGGAAAGCCTCGTAGGCCTCGTCGAGGATGAGGCGGATCCCGCTCTCCCGGCAGCGACCCCGTAGGGTGCGGAGGGCATCCGGCGAGAGGACGGCGCCCGTGGGATTGCAGGGAGACGCGATTACCACGGCGCGCGTGCGCTCGGTGATGGCGTCCTGGATCGCATCGACGTCAAAATCGAAGGAGGGACCGACCCGCGGAACCGTGACGACGCGCGCGCCGAAGAGCGGCGGGATGGTCAGGTACGGCGGGTAGCACGGCGACGGCAGGACGATCTCGTCCCCGGGGCCGGTGAGCGTGCCCATCAGCGCGAGCACGGCCGGCTTGGCGCCGTGCGTGACGAAGACCGCTTCAGGCGCGACCGTTTCTCCGCGCGAGGCGTGAAGGGCCGCGATGGCCTCGCGCACCTCGAGCGTTCCCTGGTTCGACGTGTAGCCGAAGTGCGGCTCGTCGGCGGCGCGGCGAAGCGACTCGAGGAGCACCTCGGGCGGATCGAACCGCGGTGTGCCGACGAGGAGGTTGAGGGGAGGGCCGTCCGAGAACGACGCGAGCGCCCCGGCGACCGCGTCGATGCCGCGCGCGGCGGCGCGGCTCAACCGAGCACCTCCCACAGGTCGGCGCGACGTGGAGCGGGGACCTCCCCAAAGTAGTCCCGGTTTTCGCGCATGAGGGCACCGAACGCCTCGGGATCCGAGCCGTCGATCGTCTCGCGGATCGCTTCGAACGAGCGGACCAGAGAGTCGAGGACCGCCTTGGTCGACGGGTTCATCTTCTGGATCTCGTAGTAGAGCGATGGATTCTCGGTGACGACCTCGCGGGTCGTGACGATCTGCTTGAGGAACGTGACGCTCGCGACGCGGCTGAGCTCGTCGAAGGGCACGCCGAAGTGCGAGAGGGCGCCCGCGAACCCGAGGTTGAGCAGGTGCGCCATCCCGAGTACGACTGCCATGAAGCGATCGTGGTCCTCGAGCGGGACGTCGATGAGTCGGGCGCTCGTATCCGCGAAGAGCCCTCGAACGAGATCCTCGTCGTCCCCGTGCCCGTCGCGACACAGGACGATCTGTTTGCCGGAGAGCAGCTTGGCGTCCGGGCCGAACATCGGGTGGAACGACACCGCGCGGATCCCATCGTTGCGAAGCTCTCGGATCACGGGCGTGACCTGCGATTTGAGGCTGCACATCTCGGCGACGACGCCCTTCGGCTTGCACTTCGCGATCGATCGGAGGACATCGGGGCACGCGCTCATCGGCACGGCCACGATCACGAGGTCCGCCTCGGCGACACCGGCCTCGAGGGTCTCGGCGCGGGGGAACATCGAGTCGACGGGCGCGGTGTCGTGCACCCAGACCTGATGCCCCTGGATGTTCAGGAAGCGAGAGATCCACTTGCCCATCCCGCCGAGGCCACCGACGACGAGCACGCGCATGCGATCGCCGGCGTACGCGGCGTCGACCGTTTGCGACTGGACCTCGACGGCCTTGCGGATCAGGAACAGCGCGAGATCGTCGCCGAGGCGCTCGTCGACGCCGAGCGAGCGGGCGTGCTCACGAAGCCGTTCCTTCACGCGCTCCTCGACGCGGAAGTTCCGCAGCGGAATCCTGGCGTCCTTCTTGATGCGCCCGATTTCCTCGACGATGCCGATGCGTCGGCGCACGAGATCGAGAATCTGCCGGTCGATCGATTCGATCTCTTCGCGCCGCTCGTCGAGGCGGGGGTCCGACGGTTGTGACATGAGCTGGCTCCTGACCTGTATATCGGCAGCTCGCGGCGCCGACCCAACCCCTTCGTGGCCCGGCCGGCCGGTGGCGGGAGGCTACTCCGAGGCACGCAGGTCGTAGCACAGGAGCCGCGGCCCGGTTCCGTCGGCGCCGGTGACGTTCTGCGCGACGAACAGGAGGCCTCGGTGGACGACGGGGGGCGTCCAGCTCTGCTGGGCATCGAAGAGGCGCACCTCGCTCAGCTTCTCGGCCCCGTCCGCCCCGAGCCGGAGCCAGAACAGGGTGCCCTCGTCGCTCAGGCACAGCGCGTCGCCGTCGGCGATCAGCATCGAGGCCTGCCCGGGGAGGATGTCTCCTTCGAGGCGGAGCCGATCGCGCCAGATCTCCTGGCCGGTGGTGACGTCGAGGCAGACGAGACCCGAGCGCGCGCGGGCTTCACCGTCGAACACGTAGAGACGGTCGTCGACGAGAACCGGCGAGACGAATTCGAGCCCGAAGCGGCGGTTCTTCCACACGATCCGGTCTTCGGGTGTCGCCGATACGTCGGCATCGCCGTCGCCCGGAGCGTCGAGGAAAACCATCGCGCTCCCGGCGCCCTTGTCGGCCATGATGAACACCTGGCCGTCGACGAACGTCGGCATGCACGCGTTCACCGAGTAGAACTCGCGGCTTCGCCAGGGAATCTCGAAGTCGAGGGCACCCGTCCGCGGGTGGAGCGCGACGAGGCCGCCCTCGGTCGGTCGACTCTTGCCGCCGGTGAGAACGAGGGCCCAGGGGCGTCCGGCGTGCTGCACCACGACGGGTGACGAGCAGCTCGCGCCCCCGATCGCGGGCGTCCCCCAGACCTCCTTGCCGGTCTTCGGGTCGAGCGCGATCACGCACGGCTTGTCCGACCCGGCGCCGAGGTTGACGATCAGCAGGTCTTCCCACGCGACCGGCGTCGAGCAGACGCCGAAGAAGCTGTCCGGAAGCTCGTACTCCTTCTGCAGGTCGCGGTGCCAGAGCTCGCGTCCGTCTTCGAGCGAGAGCGCGTAGAGCTTGCCGGCGATCCCGTGAACGAAGACCCGGCCGTCGGCGATGACCGCACTCGCGCGCGGGCCGTTGTTGCGGATGATCTCGCCTCGATACTTGCTCTCAAATCGGAATTCCCACCACCGCTTGCCGTCGATGGGCCGCAGGCACTCGACGACCGCGGTGTCGCCGCGCAGGTGGGTGTACACGAGGCGATCCCCGACGATCGTCGGGCACGCGTAGCCGTTGCCGCGATCGAGCGACCAGAGAAGCTTCGGTCCGCTCTTCGGGAACTGTCGCGCGAGCTTGGTCTCGCGCGTGATGCCGTCACGGCGCGGGCCGTAGATGCACGGCCAGTCTTCACTCGCGGCGCCGGCCGGTCGCGGGCGAGGGCTCGCGAAGACCTTCACGCCGGGGTGGGCCGACGGGACTTCCGCGGCGTTCTTCTTCGCCGCTTCATCGGTCGGGCTCGCCTCGGCGAGCGACGACGAAGACGAGCACGAGGTGCTGATCCACAAGAGGACGAGAGCGAAGTAGGGCAGGACGTTCAAGGCGACCTCCGACGTGCGAGGGAATCGGCGTAGCGGCAGGCAGTCGCGAGTAGTCTAGATGACGCGTGAGCCCGAACGCAATCCGATTGCGCCGTGGGGGATAGCCGGTTTCGCGCAAATGCGAGCCACGTCGTCTAACGTGAATGCGCCCGTCGATTTGGGGCGAGCGCCAATTGACACCTATCGGGCGTTCGCATAGCATCGACCGTGATTTGGGGTACCCGCAGGGAAGCGGACCGAGCGGGCGGACGGTCTGACCGTCCCCATCTGGAGGAGAGTCTCATGAAGCGCTCCACTCTTGCCGCGGCGTTCCTGTCCTTCTTGTTCCTTCTGCAGCACACCTCTCCATCGGCCCGAGCCCAGGAGGAAGATCCGTGCGATCCTCCCGGCGCTCCGCGAATCGTCGCGCCTGGCGAAGGCACACTCGTGTGCAACCGCGTGTCGGTTTGCTCGCGAGACGCGTCGCAGCTGATCAACGGCGAGGCGGCCGTCGCGGAAGGGCTCTTCTGGCAGACCGACTTCCTGGATCGTCGACTGCGGTTGTTCGACCGAACGGACGACCTGTGCCGCGTCGTGATGGCGATCGACGTGCCGCCGGGCGCGCCGAGCGAGAACGCGTACGACGGCGAGTTCGTCTACCACTACAACTTCGACACGGGGCTGATCTACGTCTACGACGCGACGACCGGAGAGCTCGTCAACCAGTGCGACGCTCCGGGCGACGATCAGGCCGAGGGTCTCACGTTCGACGGCGAGATGCTGTGGAAGGGTGACGGCGAGCGTCTGCGGAGGTTCCAGATCCTCCAGAACGGTCAGTGTGTGGTGGACCGGATCTTCAACAACCCGCCGGGCGAAGCGGCCGACGGCCTCGCGTTCTGTGGCGACTTCCTCTTGATGCTCGCCTACAGCGGGCTGCTGTACCAGATCGACCCGAACAACGGCCGCGTGCTCGGTATCTGCCGCCTGAACGATGGGCCGCAGAGCAATGGGCTCGCGGCGGACGGGAACCTCCGCGTCGCCGCCGATCAGCCGACTTCAATCGACCTGATCGAGCTCGATTGCGGTGAAGTATTCGGCGGGCCGAGGTACGGAAGCGTGACGCCGTGCGGCGAGGAGTTCATGCTCACCGCGGGCATTCCGTTCAGCTACCAGGTGCGGATCACCGAGCCGACCGACGACGAGGTCCGCCTCGACGCCATCGAGAAACCGGACGGCTCGAGCCACAGCCGACCGCTTCCGTTCCGGGACACGCCCGAGTTCTCGACGTTCTTTCAGTGGACGCCGAACAACGGGGATGTCGGTGAGCATCGGGTCTTCTACACCGCACGCGCGGGGAACCTCGTGTCGATCTGCCGAGTCACGCTCGTCGTGGCCGAGTGCCATCTGCTGATGGGGCGAAGCCGCGGGGCCGAGCCGTACGAGGTTGGCGGGTACACGTTCTCGACGCAGCTGGCCGACATCTACGAGTCGCATCCGGTGCTGATCGAGGATATCCCGGCGTTCCCGTTGCCGCGTCCGAAACCGGGCGGCCTCGGCGGCAAGCCGCGACACGGGCAGGGCACGTCTCCCGTGACTCTCGTCGATCGTTTCTACGCGCAGGTCGTCATGTACAACCCCGAGGTCTTCCCCGAGAACGTCGAGCAGTCGACGCCCGGGCTCGACGTGCGCGTCTGGTCCGACGGGACGGCGACGGCGCACCCGTACGGCACGTCCGATGGCATGCGCATCGCTCTCGAGGTCTTCACGGGCAAGGATGGGAAGCGCTACTTCCGGCTGCCCTTCCTGATCGACGGCATGCCGGAATAGTCCGACTCAAGCGTATCGAGCCACGTAGTCGCGCACGCGGACCTTGCGGGCCGTGTTTTCCGAGCTCATGTACCGGATCTTGCCGAAGATCGGTCGTTCCGGGCCCCAGGCCCGATCGTACCGTCCGAGCGTCCAGAAGATCCCGGACAGCGAGTTCGGATCGCGCCCGTCGAGCGCGTAGCGATCGTTGAGCTCGAGAAGTGCATCGAGCGCGCCGCGGGGAGTTCGGGACCACTCGAGGATTTTCTTGCCCCAGAGCATTCTGAGGTAGTTGTGGATCCGACCCTCGCGGCGTAGCTGGTTCTGCGCGGCGTTCCAGAGCGGATCGTGCGTCTCGGCGTCGTCGAGGGCCTGCTTGTCGTAGGCGTGCGGCCGCGGGTCGGCCTCGTGGTCGGCGAGCGTCGCCTGGGCCCAGTCGGGAAGCGATTCGTACTGATCGGCGTCGTCGCGGTGGCTGCACATGTTGAAGCCGATCTCGCGCCACGTCACGATCTGATCGAGGAACGCTTCGGCCGGAGGGCTCATGCCCCACCAACCCTCGCGGCTTCCCGACGCCTTCGGGGCGAGGTCCACGATCGACCAGTCCTCGCGGCGGACGACCTCGGCGAAGACATCGTGGGAGGAGACGTGCCCGAAGTGCAGGTACGGGGACAGGAAGCTCTGGACCTCGGCCTCGGGCTGGTTGCGGTCTTCCACGTAGCGTCCGAACTTGCGGTCGAGGAAGAGCTCGAGCGCGGCGGCTCCGGCTTTCGGGCCTCCGACGGTGTCGGTCGGCAGGACGGCGTGGTCGATCGGAAGCTGCGCCAGGGCCGAGGGCTCGCCGGCGAGAATCTCTTCGCTCGCCGAGGGCCAGCGCTTCGCGATGTCGGCCGGCACGTCGGCACGAGGGCCATCCGAGGGCAGCGCCGAGAGGGGATCTTCCTCGGGAGCCTCTTCGAGGAACGGCGGGAGCGATTTCTGCAGATGGCGTCGGAAGGAGTGCGCCATCGTGAAGACGCGATCGGTCGCGTGCATCGGATAGATGCCGTTCGTGTCCACAGCGGTCAGCCGGCAGTCGATCTGGCCCGATGCCGCCGCGATGAAGCGCGGGATCTCGAACGCCGGAAAGTCATCGGTGACGACGTGGCAGGCGTGTTTTGCGAGCGCCTTCAAGAGGCCCTTTCCCGCGTCGGCCTTCGGCTCGACGAACGGGTAGTACGTGACGGGAGCCTCGGCGAAGGCCTCGCGATTGTCGCGCATCCCGTCGAGGACGAAGCGGTGGATCCGATCGGAGGCGTGCTGGTATCCGCAGCGGAGTCCCTCGAGAACGACGAGGGGGCGTCGCAGCTCGACGGCCTGTTCGACCGCGTACTGGAGCCCGTAGTTGAATCGCGTGCGGCGCGCGCCGATCATCCAGTACAGGACGTAGTCGCGGTCGCCGTGGATCGGGGAATCGTTGCACGGCCGGATGCGGAGCTGCGGGACGCCCACCCCTAGTCCCTGGGGGTGAGGTTCTGAGCCGCTGCGCAGAAGGCGACGAACTCTCGGGCCTGCGTCTGGAGGCGCTCGCGGGCACTCTCGTCCGCGATCGATCCGTCTTCCCCGAGCAGCTTCTGGATGTGCTTCAGGAAGACGCGGCGTCCGAAGAGGTGGGCGCTTCGATACTGGAAGACCATCTCCAGCTGCTCGACCCCGCGCAGGCCGCCCCATTCGCCCGAGCCGAGCCCGATGAACGCGGCGGGGACGCCCTTGAGACTTTCCGGGAACTTCAGCATGTCGATGAAGTACTTCATGATCCCGGGGAACGACCCGTTGTACTCGGGGACCACGCTGAGGACGCCGGTCGCACGCGTGATCGCGTCCTGGAACGGGGCGAAGCTCTCGGGCTTCTTCCCGTAGCAGTTCGGGTCGAAGAGCTCGGCGGGGAGGTCGATCAGCTCGAGGCGCTCGACCTCGGCACCCTCGGCCGCGAGCAGGGCCTCGGCTGCGCGAGCGACCCGCGAAGTATTACTGTCCGGACGATTGGTTCCGGCGATGACGACGATCAAAGGAATACCCTCCTCGAGCCTGTGGGTCCGCTCCGCCATGGGATTCGCTCTCAGGGGGCGCGGCGGGCTCCTGAGGCTCGTCAAGCGAGGAGTCTAGCGAAACGGCCGCTCCGCGGGCAAGTGCCACGGCCATCTCAAGCCCCGGAACGGGGAGATCCGAAGGAAGACGTATGAATACGACGAAGAGAAGGGGCCTCGCCCCCACGATGATGACGTTCGTTCTGGCCGCCGCTTTCCTGATGTTCGGCTCCGCGCCGAGCGGGGCTTCGGGGCCGGACTGGTTCTCCAAGATCGAGAAGGCTCAACCGTTCGACTACTTCGGCGGCCTCGACTTCGATCCGGGCGTGCCGACGCCGCGCGAAGCCCTCGGCCACGCGATCGGTGAGCGCTTCACGCGGCACGCCGACCAGACCGCGTACTTGCGGCAGCTGGCGGAAGCTTCGGATCGTGTGACGATGCACGGGTACGGGTTGACCCACCAGGCGAGACGGATGCACTACCTGGTGATCACGTCGCCGTCCAACCACGCGCGTCTCGACGAGATTCTCGAAGCGAATCGCCGCCTCGCGGATCCGCGGCACGAAGATGCCGAAGCGATCGGCGCGACCATCGAGGCCAACCCCGTGGTGGTGTGGCTCAGCTACAACGTCCACGGTAACGAAGCATGCGCTTCCGAGACGGCGACGCAGGTCGTTTACACGATGGCGGCGGCGCGCAATCGTGAAGTCACGGAAATCCTCGACAAGGTCGTGCTGGTCGTCGACCCGATGCTCAACCCCGACGGACACGAACGCTACGTCTCGTGGTACGAGAACACCGTCGGCGTGCGGCCGAACCCGAACCCCGACGCGGCCGAGCATCGCGAGCCGTGGCCGGGTGGTCGAACGAACCACTACCTCTTCGATCTCAACCGCGACTGGCTGTGGCTGGTCCAGCCCGAATCGCGTCAGCGCATCCGCGCCTACCGACGCTTCCTTCCGCAGCTCCACATCGACTACCACGAGCAGGGATATCGCTCGCCGTATTTCTTCGGTGCCGGAGACGAGCCCTACAACAAGAACATCCCCGACGAGACGCGCCGCTGGATCGAGCTCTACGGGCGCGCGAATGCCGAGGTGTTCGATCGCGAAGGTCTGATGTACTCGACCCGCGAACGCTTCGACTACCTGTACCCCGGGTACGGCAAGGTGATGCCCGTTTACTACGGGGCCGTCGGCATGCTCTGCGAGAAGGGCGGGCATGGACGGGCGGGTCTCACGATCGAAGTGACCGATCAGCATGATCTGACGCTCCGGGAGCGCACGCGGCACCACTTCCTGACGAGCATGAGCTACCTCGAGACGTCCGCCGCGAATCGCAAGGGGCAGCTCGAGCGATTCCGGCGCTTCTACGAGGGCTCGATGATCGCACCGGAGAAGGGCCCGCGTGCTTTCGTGATCCATGCCGGCAACGATCCTGCGCTTCTCGATCGCGCGTGGGACCTTCTGAGCAGCCACGGCATCGAGATCCATCGCGTGACGGAAGCCGCCGACGTGCGAGGACTGCGCGACTATCGTCGCGGCAAGGACGCGGGCAAGGTGCGCGTGGCCGCGGGCTCGTGGGTGATTCCCGCCGCGCAGCCGATGGGACGTCTCGCTCGAGCCCTGTTCGAGCGCGAGACCGAGGTGTCGAGCAACGAGACGTACGACATCACGGCGTGGTCGATTCCCCTCGTCTTCGGGCTTCGCGCGCACTACGCGAACGGGAACCTCGACCTCGCGACCGAGCGCATGACCGACGCGATGCGTCCGTCGAACGCTCCCGCGAAACCGGCCGGGAAGGTCGCCTACGTGGTCGACGCGTCGAGCCATCGGTTCCCGGCCGCGGCCGGGGTGTCGATGCGCCATGGCATCTACGCCCGTCGAGCCGGCGACGCGATCGAGGTGGACGGGCGGCGGTTCGCGGCCGGAAGCCTGATCGTGCATCCGAAGATGAACCGCGAGCGGGATCTCGACGCCTGGATCGCGGACCTCGGTTCGATCGGGGTTGCGGTGCACGGCGCCACCGAGGGCATCACGACCGATGGGCCAGTGCTCGGCGCGGATGCGCACCGGCGCTGGCAGCTTCCTCGCATCCTCGTCATGCGGGGGCGTCCGATGAGCTCGTACAACTTCGGCGAGATCTGGCACATGCTCGACCACGAGTTCGGCATCCCGCATACGGTGATCGAAGGCGATGCGCTCGCTCGCCTCGATCTCGACGAGTACAACGTGCTCGTCCTGCCGGACTCATCGGGTTCGATCGAGTCGGCGATCGGAGCCGGGGGAGTCGAACGCCTGAAGGCGTGGGTCTCGGGCGGAGGTGTCGTGGTCGGCGTCGGAGGATCGGGAGCGTTCGCGACGCGTGCGCTGCTCGGCCTCGAGGGCGACGGGGTCAAGAACGAGCTC
>CAZQZX010000082.1:0-25102 GCA_964597885.1 uncultured Planctomycetota bacterium | reverse complement strand
GAGCCGCCTCGCGAGGCTCGCGCGCCGGACCCGGACGCTCGCCGCGATCACCGCCGCCGCCGACTGGCTCGTCCACGCGCACATCGAAGGCGACGAGGCCTCGCACCATGGAAGCGACCACTTCCGCGAGCTCGGTCTGTCCGAAGCCGAAGTGGACGGCATCCTCGACGTCGCCGGACGCGCGCTGTTCGACGCCGTCGCCGAGGCCGACCTCGGCTTCGAGACGCTCGACGATCTCGAAAGCGCCGTCTCGGCGTCCGAGCCACCGACCTTCGATCCCGACATCCTCTCCGCGAGCGACGAGTCGCTCTCGGCGACCCTGCAGTTCATCAACCAGGCTTCCGAGGAAATCCGCCAGAAGGAGACCGGCGAGGAGACGATCCAATCGATCCTCACCCTCCTCCACCGCAACCTCGGATTCGATCGGGCGCTCTTCCTCGAGCGCAATCGATCCGGCCGCACGCTGACCGTCGCGCTCACGTCGGAAGACACGAACTTCACGGACTCGCGCGGTGAGATCAAGCTCACGCTCGCCAAGGACGACAGCACGCTGACGCGCGCCGTCCGTCGACGCGAGAACGGAATCGCGAGCGACTCCAAGGAAGACGACACGCTCTTGACGTTCTTCGGCGTCTCGGAGATGGCCATCGCGCCCGTGATCGTGAAGAAGCAGACGATCGGCGTCCTGACGATCGATCAGTTCGCGCGAGGCATCCCGATCGGCGAGCGCGATCTCGCCACGCTCGCCCTTCTCGCGAGCAAAGCCGGCCTGCTCCTCGAGAACCAGAAGCTCGAAGACCAGGGACAGCGTCTCCGCAAGATCGCCGAGAAGGATCCGCTCACGGGCATCAACAATCGGCGCTACTGCATCGATCTCTGCCGCAAGGAGATCGAGCGCGCGAGGCGGTATGCCGCCCCGCTCTCGGTCGTCCTCGTCGACATCGACAACTTCAAAGACTTCAACGATACCTACGGCCATGCCGCCGGCGATCGCGTCCTCAAGGAGCTCGCCCGGCTGGTCGAATCGAACTCCCGTCGCACCGACGTCATCGGACGTTTCGGAGGCGACGAGTTCCTCGTCATCCTGCCGCAGATCTCTCGCGAGCAGGCGATCACCTACGCCGAGAGGGTACGCGTACGCGTCGGGCAACTCGGCCAGACCCTGAAGAAGACTTATCCACGCTGCCAACTTGCGATCAGTCTCGGGGTCTCCACCTGGAAGAAAGGCAGCCGCATCGACGATGTGATCGCGGCCGCCGACAAGGCCCTGTACGCCGCCAAGGATCGAGGAAGGAACCGGGTATGCACGACGGAGTGAACGAGAAAGAGCTCACGCGGGACCCGATGCCCCCGGAGGGCGTCGAGACCAAGAAGCTTCTGCGCGCGATGGAACGGCGTGATCAGGGTCTGTTGATCCTGCCGATCCTCGCGATCATTGTGCTGTCGCTCGGACTGATCCTGAGCGATCGTTCCTTCTGGGACTCCGGCTTCTCGCTCCGGGAAGGCAAGGCGGATGAGCTCGGGTTCCTGACGCTGAACCTGATCCTCTACATCACCTTCCGACACCGCCAGGTGCGAAAGATCTACAACCGTCTCATGGAGCAGACGATTCGCTCCGAGACGCTGTCGCGGCGCTTCGACGAGCTCAAGTCGCTCCTCGAGGTCAGCACGAGCGTCCGGTCGACGGGCGCCATCGACACGACGCTCGACACGATCACCGAGAACGCCCGCATGTCGCTCGAAGGCGAGCTCGCCACGCTGCACCTGCGGCGCGGCGACGGAAGCCACCTCGACTGCGGAGCCGAATCGATCGCCGAGGGAGTCCAGGCCAGCGTGGGCGACGTCCCGATCGGGCACGGCGTCGCGGGGGTCGTGAGCTACACCGGACGCCCGGTCATCCTGTCGGACGGCGAGGAAGTCCAGGCGCGAGCGATCGATGTCGAAGGCCTCGCGGGTATGAACAGCGTCCTGTCCGTGCCGCTCGTCCGAGGGACGACGCAGCTCGGCACCCTCACCATCGGAAAGACGCACGACACGAACGCGTTCACGCTGGCCGATCTCCAGCTCCTCATCATCTTCGCGGACTACGCCGCGCACGTCATCGAGACGTCGCACCTCCAGGCGCAGATCCAGCGCACCGAGGAAGAGCTCGCCCACTCGCGCGACGCGCTCAGTCGAGCCCAGCGTCACATGGCGCAGACCGAGAAGCTCCCGACGATCGAGCGCATGGTCTCGCGGCTCGGCCACGACCTGGCCAACCCGCTGACCTCGATCCTCGGCTACACGCAGCTCCTGCAGAAGACCGAGCAGGTCGCGCGCAACCGGGAGTATGTCGACAACATCTTCGGCCAGACGCGCCGCTGCCAGGAAATCGTCGAGGGCTTCCTCTCGTACGTTCGCGGCAAAGGCAGCGGTCGCTTCGAGTGCGATCTCGAGCACATCATCGAACAGTCGCTCGAGCTCGAGCGCGCGCACTTCGAGTCGGGCTCGATCCGGGTCGATCGTCGCCTCGCCGGCGACCTTCCGCCGGTGGCCGGAAACTCGTTCCTCCTGCAGGAAGCCCTGCTCCACATCGTCCACAACGCCGAGCAGGCGATGCGCGACGTGCCCGCGCCCCGGCGCCTCGAGATCGCCACCGGACGGGACGAGCAGATGGCCTGGGTCGAGGTCGCGGACAACGGGCCCGGGATTCATCCGGCGCACGTCTCGCGGATTTTCGAACCGTTCTTCTCGACGAGGGAAGACCCGGGCTCGGACGGGCTCGGCCTCACGGTCGCCGCTCGCATCATCCAGGAGCACGGGGGCACCCTGCAGTACGTCGACGGAAACGAGCCGGGAGCCCGCTTCCGGATCGAGCTGCCGGTTCCGCAGGAGGCGCCGAACGCCGTCGCGCCGAGCGTCTCCAGCGAAGGGCCCTCGCCCGTCGCCGACGCGCCCCCGGCGCCGGAAGCCACGAACCGGCTGGCAGCGCTCGATCCACTGGGACCGCTCCCCCCGTCGGCGAACGGCCCCCTCGCTTGACACGGCGAGAACGGCGCTCCTAGAATCGGGTGGGTGTCGGGCCTTGTGGAAGGAGTGGTTTACCGATGAAGCGCCCCCTCTCGATTCTGTCCTGCGCGGCTGGTCCGCGTAGTCTTCTCGCCGTATCGCTGATGACGATGCTCGCGCTCCTGGTCGCGTGCGGCGGCGGTGGCTCCTCGACCGAAGGGTCCGATGGAGGCTCCGGCTCGTCGAGCTCCGGCTCCGGCTCCGGCTCCGACAGCGGCGCCGACGCGTCCGGTTCGTCTTCGTCGTCCGGGGATTCCGCCTCGACGGGCGGATCGTCCTCCTCCTCGTCGACGTCGTCCGGCGGCAGCGAGCTTCCGGTCGACCTGCGCATCCTCCTGACCGAGCTCGACGAGGAAGCCTCCGACAAGCGCATCAGCGCGCTCGAGGAGATCATGGGCAAGGGCGAAGAGGCGGCGCCGATCGTCGAACAGGTCCGGGCCCGGACGAAGGACGACGACGTCGACGTCCGCATCATGGCCGCGCACGCGCTCGTGAAGGTCGAGGGCGACAGCTCGATCCCGACGCTCACGACGATGCTGAAGGACGACGACATGACGGTCCGGCGCGAGACGCTGAACGTCCTCTCGTCCTTCCCCGCCGGCAAGGTGTCCGGCCCGATCAGCTCGGCGATCGACGATGACGACGCCGCGGTCCGCGCCGAGGCCATCCAGCTCATCGGAAGCATGGGGATCGAGGACGGCGACACGATCGCCAAGCTCGAGGGCGCCCTCGAGGACCTCGACGGCTCGGTCATGCGAGCCGCCATCACGGCCCTGGGCGACCTGATCTCCGAGGATTCCGCGGGCAAGATCGCTCGCTGTGTCCTCGACCGCGACGAGGGAGTCCGCGAGAACGCATGCAAGGTGCTCGCGGAGCTCGGCGTCGCCACCGACGAGACGATCCCCGCCCTGATCCGCGGGCTCGACGACGATACGCTCGGTGTCCGCGACGCCGCGTTCTCGGCCCTCATGGAGCTGACCGAGGCGGACGACACGTTCGGCTACAGCCCCGTCGAGGTCGACGAGGAGACGCGATCCGCCGCCGTCGAGAAATGGACCAAGTTCTGGGAGTCAAAGTCCGAAAGTAACGGAGGATAGGAGCCCCGGCGGAGGCGAGGAGCGGTACCCTCGCGATCCGTCCCGCAAGTGCGGAGACCGGTGGCTGGAAGCTGCAATCCCGCCCGGAGCCGTGGCACGAGATCCTTTGGAGGTTCAACGGTTTTGGAAGACCCGTATCTAGCGGGTTCTATCGCCATCCTGGCAGCGCTCCTCTCCTTCCTCTTCTCCGCGATTCGCGAAGCGCTGATCCTGTACAACCCGCCCCGCCTCAAGGAGCTTTACGCGGATACGACCAAGCAGGCTCGCCTCGACCGCTACGTCGAAGACCAGGACCTGCTGGAGTTCTCCGCGTTGTCCATGCTCGGGATCTCGAACGGGCTGTTCATGCTGTCGCTGCTTCTGTACGTCCACCTCGTGTCGGGCGCGGATGCCTCGATCGTGACCTCCGTTCTGACGAGCTGCGCGATCGGCCTGCCGGCGCTGTATCTGACGAACCAGTTCGTCGCCGGCCCGCTCGTGCGATGGAACTCCGAGCGGGTCGTGTACCACGGCATGGGTCTTCTCACACCGCTCCGCTTCCTGTTCGCTCCCCTGTTCCGCATCCAGAGCTCGCTCACGAATGCCACGGCGCGCCTGTCGGGTCGCGACCCGGAGGAAGCCGAAGAGCAAGAGATCGTCGATGAGATCGAGTCGGTCACCGAAGAAGGCGAGCGCGAAGGTGTCATCGAAGAGAGCGGCGCGCGGATGATCAAGGGGATCCTGCGCATGCAGGACGACCAGGTCGACCAGGTCATGATCCCGCGTATCGACATCGCGTCCGTCCCGGTCTCGATGCCGATCGACGAGGCCGCCTCGTTCGCCCTGCGCCAGGGGCACTCCCGCATCCCGGTCTACCGCGACAACATGGATCGCGTGATCGGCGTCCTGTACGTGAAGGACTTCCTGAAGTACTGGCGGCGGGAAGAGAACGGGCAGATGCCGACGATCGAGCAGCTGATGCGCAAGCCCACCTTCGTTCCGGAGAGCATGCGCATCCTGGATTTGCTCCGCGACTTCCGCCGCGCCAAGAACCACATGGCGATCGTGCTCGACGAGTACGGCGGCACGGCCGGGCTCATCACGATCGAGGACATCCTCGAGGAGATCGTCGGCGAGATCGAAGACGAGTATGACGCCCCCACCGAAGAGCCCCTCAAGCTCCTCGACGACGGTTCGGCCGACGTCGACGCCAAGGTGCACATCGAGGACATCAACGACGCGCTCAAGATCGACCTCGACGATACCGGCGACTACGACACGATCGGCGGCTTCGTCTTCTCGACCCTCGGCAAGATCCCGGATCCCGGGGACTCCTTCGTGCACGGCAACGTCAAGTTCACGGTGACCGAGGCCGGCGAGCGTCGAATCAATCGCGTGAAGCTCACGCTGCTGCCCGACGAGTAGGCGGAGGGGCCGTGCCGCGATTCGCGAAGACCCGGGGCATCGTGCTGCGCAAGTACGAGTTCAGCGAATCCAGCCATGTGCTGACCGTCCTCACCCGCGACTACGGGCGAGTCCAGATGCTCGCCAAGGGCTCTCGCCGGATGGGCCGCAAGCGCGTCGAGGGCTTTCTGGACCTGCTGAGCCTCGTCGATCTGGTCATGATCCCCAAGCCGTCGGGCGCTCTTTCCACCCTCACCGAGTTCGAGATCCGCAACGAGTTCCGCGAGGTGCGGACGGACCTCCCCCGGCTGGCGTCCGCGCTTTTCATCGCCGAGATCGCCGCCCTCGGATCCGAGGAGTTCCAGCGCAACGACGCCGTGTTCGACCTGGTCCGACAGGTCCTCGAAGAGCTCGAGACGGCTCCCGCGGCCTCCCTGCCGGCCCTGATGCTCGGCTTCGACGTCCGCTTCCTGCGGCGGATCGGCTTCGGGCTCGAGCTCGAGAGCTGCGCCGTCTCCCGGACCCCGCGCGCCCGCTGCCGGCGGACCTGGTTCAGCCCCGCGGCCGGGGGCCTCGTGGATGCGGAGCACCGCTTCGGCGACCCCCGGGCGGTCGAGGCGTCCCCGGGCGTCTTCGCGATCCTCGCCGCCCTGGGACGCGGCAGCTGGGACGCCGCCCGACGCACCCGCGTGACGCGCGCCTCCTACCGCGAAGCCCGGCGGCTCCTCGTCGGCTACTACCAGTATGTCTTCGAGCGGCGGCTGCGGTCGTTGCAGTTCCTCGAGAGCACCCTGTTCGCTTGATCGATCTCCGCTTCGCTTCTAGAATAACGACGCTTCTGGGTTGATTCCGCAGGCGGTCGGCCATGCTCTCTCATTCTCTCCCCGTACTCGCGTTCCGTGTCTGCCTGCTTCTCGTTGCGGGATGGCTGGCGACGGGCTGCCGGTCCACCCCGAATCAGCCCGAGACCGCGTCCGGCCCGGCCTCCGAAAGCGAGGCCGAAGCCGCGGCGAAGCGCGCCGAGCTCGCCAAGAGCCGCCTCGCCCAGGCCCGCGACCTCCTCGATCAGGGCAAGCACGAGAAGGCCCGCCCGCTCCTGCGAAAGATCAAGCCGCCGGCGCAGGAAGCCGCCGACGCCTCGTTCTGGATCGCCGAGTCCTACTTCCGGCAGCGCTGGTATCCGTCCGCGCGCAAAGCCTTCCGCAAGTATGTGACGAACTTTCCGATCTCGGATCACCTCGACGTGGCCGAGTCCCGGCTCTTCGAGCTCGCGAACATCTACCTCGCGGGCAAGATCCGCAGCTGGTTCGGGCTCGTCAAGCACCGCGACACGGGCGTCGCCACCCTCGAGTTCCTGCTCGAGTCGTTCCCGAGAGGAAGCAAGGCGGCCGATGCCCAGCGGATCCTCGCCAACTATTACTACGACCGCCAGAACTACCCGACGGCGATCGACGAGTATCAGCAGCTGCTCACCCGCTTCCCCAACAGCGAGTGGCGCTCGCACGCCCGGTTCCGATCGGGGCTCTCCTTCGTGAAGCAGGTCCGCGGCGCCGAGTACGACGCGACCCTGATCGAGCGAGCCCGCGAGCACTTCAAGATCTACGCCGAGACGTACCCCGAGGGCCCGCTGATCCGCGAGGCTCGCGACTGGGTCGTGCGGCTCGACGAGACGCTCGCCCGCAAGGGCCTTCTGACCGCACAGTTCTACAAGCGGGAGAAGCGGTCCGACGCGGCGGCGCTCTACTACAAGGAGATCGTCCGCAAGTATCCGCAGACCCGGTCCGGCGCGGCCGCGGCCCGGATCGTCGGCGGACTCAAGGAAGAGCCCTCCACATCGGACCAGGCGTCGGCTGGGCAGGCGCCGGCTGGGCAGGCGCCGGCTGGGGAATCGCCATCGGAACAGGTCGAATCGGGGCAGGCGGCGGGAGCCGGGAGCCGCTCGACCGCCGCGAGCCGCGCCCCCGAGACAGTGAAGAGCACGCCATGATCCGGACATCCGACCGAACGAACGGCCACGGGGTCGCAATCAACTGCAGTACGCCGCCCCGGCTCGCGCTGGGAGGCTCGCTGCTGGCGCTCCTTCTCGTGGCCCTGATCGCCCCCGGTTGCGGCTATTCGATGAAGTCGCTGACCAGCGAGGGGGTAAGCACGGTCGCCGTCGAGATGGTCAAGAACCCGACGTTTCGCCGAGATCTGGAATTTCAGCTCACAACCGATCTCAAGGAAGCGATCCTTTCAAGAACCGATCTGCGGATTGTCGAAAGAACACAGGCCGACGTCTTGATCTCGGGGACCATCATCCGCGTTCGCGAGCAGGTCCTCACCGAGGATCGGCTCGACAACGTCGAGGAGTCCGCGGTGATCGTGACGGTGGAGTTCACAGCGACGAATCAGAACACCGGCGAGGTCCGTTCCACGAAGGTCACGGACCGGGCCGAGTTCATCGTCGGACGGGATGAAGATCTCAATTCCGCGACGGCGGAGTCGTTCCGGGATCTTTCCGAGCAGCTCGTGTACAATCTTCTCGAGAAGCCCTTCTGACGGGCCCGCCGGACGAAACCGTCCGGAATCGGACCCGTAGGGCAGGATGGATTCATGACAGAACAGCCGGGCCAGCCGACCCCTCCGGAGAACCAGGACGACTCGAAGCTCGCACGTCGAAATCGAAGCCTGTTCAGCTTCGTCGCGATCTGCGTTCTGATCGTGCTCGTCATTTGGGTCTTCGCCCGCCAGCTCCCCAACCAGGGACAGCGGAAGTCCCCCGAGCAGTTCTTCGAAGATCTCTACTCCGGTCGCATCGTCTCCCTCGAGATGATCGGGAAGCAGCGCATCACCGGGATCCTCAAGGCCGACTCCGAGGCGGGAGTGCCCCGCCGGAAGTTCGAAGTCGACTTCCCCGAGGACGCGCTCTCCGACGGCCGACGCCAGGAGATCGTCGAGCGCTTCAAGACGGAGCGCATCCCGACCGACGCCGGCGAGATCATGGTGGGGCTCGCCTCGCCTGACCTGCGCCTCCGGCGCGTCGTCGAGATCGGCTACGAGGATCGCACCGAGCTCGAGCTCTACGTCGCCGATCCGAAGCTCGGCGCGCGCACCTGGCTGTACACGACCACCCCCGACGAGTTCCGCAATCCCGAAGCGCTCTCCAAGCTCCGCCGCTCGATCCAGGAGCACGAGGAACGGCTCGGCGCGACGATCCCGCGCGAAGAGCACAAGTTCCTGCCCGAGCTCACCAAGAGCCTGACCTACACCAAGCCGAACATCTGGCTGCCGAAGCTCCTCGCGAGCCTCGCGCCATGGCTGCTCATCTTCGGACTGTTCTGGTTCTTCATCCTGCGCCAGATGAAGGCGCCCGGCGGCGGCGGCGGTGTGCTCGCCTTCGGCAAGAGCCGGGCCCGGCTCCACACGAAGGAGACGAGCCACGTCACCTTCAAGGACGTCGTCGGCATCGACGAGGCCAAGGAAGAAGTCCAGGAGATCATCGAGTTCCTGAAGAGCCCCGGGAAGTTCAAGAAGGTCGGCGGGCGCATCCCGCGCGGCGTGCTTCTCGTCGGACCTCCGGGAAGCGGGAAGACGCTGCTGGCGAAGGCGATCGCGGGCGAGGCGGACGTGCCGTTCTTCAGCATCTCGGGGTCGGACTTCGTGGAGATGTTCGTGGGCGTGGGCGCGAGCCGCGTGCGTGACCTCTTCAAGCAGGCGAAGGAGAACTCGCCGTGCATCGTGTTCCTCGACGAGATCGACGCCGTCGGTCGCAAGCGAGGAGCCGGCATGGGCGGCGGGCACGACGAGCGCGAACAGACGCTGAACGCCATCCTCGTCGAGATGGACGGTTTCGACACCGACGAGGGCATCATCCTCATCGCGGCGACCAACCGCCCCGACGTCCTCGACCCCGCCCTGCTCCGACCCGGACGCTTCGATCGCGAGATCACGATCGAGCTCGCCGACCTGCGCGGACGAGAGGAGATCCTCGGTGTCCACGCTCGCAAGATCAAGCTCGCGGGCGACGTCGACCTCAAGGTCCTCGCCCGAGGCACCCCGATGTTCTCGGGCGCCGACCTCGAAGCGACCATTAACGAAGCGGCGCTCCTGGCCGTCCTCAAGGGCAAGGATGCCGCCGACATGGAAGACCTCGAGGAAGCCCGCGACAAGGTGAAGTGGGGCCGCAAGAAGACCTCGAAGATGATGGACCCGGCTGAGCGCGACGTGACCGCCTACCACGAGGCCGGCCACGCGCTCGTCGCGTGCCTGCTTCCGGAGGTCCAGCCGCTCCACAAGGTCACGATCATCCCGCGCGGCATGGCGCTCGGCGCGACGATGCAGCTCCCCGAGAAGGACAAGTACATGCAGCAGCGCCGCGAGCTCTTCGGCGAGCTCGTCCTGCTCTACGGCGGCCGCGTCGCCGAGGAGCTCTGCTGCGACGACATCTCCTCCGGGGCGCAGAACGACATCAAGCGCGCGACCGAGCTCGCCAAGCTGATGGTCACCGAATGGGGCATGAGCGAGAAGATCGGCCCCGTGAACTACAGCGACAGCGAGGACACCCTGTTCCTCGGCCGCGAGATGACCCGCGGAAGCAACCACAGCGAAGCCACGGCCATCGAGATCGATCGCGAGATCCAGCGCATCCTCACGGAGGCGTACGACCGCGCGCGCAATCTGCTCGGAGAGAACCGGCACCAGCTCGAGCGGCTGATGGAGGGCCTCGTCATGTACGAGGTGCTCAATCGCGCCGAAGTCGAGGCCGTCCTCGCCGGGGCTGATCTCGCGACGCTCAAGGAGCCTTCGAAGCCGACGGAAGCCGAGGAAGAGCGGGCGCCCCGCACCAAGCCTTCCACCTCCGAGGCCGAGGAAGACTTCGAGGCCCCGGGCGATCTGCAGACCGAGGGCGGATTCGCCTTCTGATCGTGCTTGCGACATCGAGCTCCGAGGCGACCATCGCCGGGGCCGACCGACGCCGATTCCCGGGAACGACGCGTACCGAAACGGGGCCCGCCCCACCAAGACATGCCCTTGACTGATCTGGACATCGTGGACCGCGAGAAGCTCGAGATCGCCCTGAACCCCAGGGTGCGGATCGAAGCTCCGCGTCCGGCGCCCTTCGGCACCGGCGCCGGCTCGAGACTGCGCCGATTCGCGAGCGAGCGAACCCTCGACGAACGGATCACGCTCGGCGTCGAAGGCCTCCGCCAGGCGGAAGCGAACGTCCTCGTGACGCTCGCAACGGACTGCGGCCTCGTCGCGGTCGCGCAACCGATGGCGGGCCCGTCCTCGAACCACGCGGTCACGGCCGCGGGCGAGCCCGGTGCCCTCGACCGCACGCTCGCGTCCGTCGACGCCGAAAGCGCCCTTCCCGAAGGGCTGTCCGACGTCGTTCGCGACGCCCTCGAAGGCGCGAGGCGACGAGACCACGTCCTTCGATGCCCCGGCGGCCCGGACCTCGTGCTCGGCGGCCGGACCCGGATCATGGGCATCCTCAACCGAACGCCCGACTCCTTCTCCGACGGAGGTCGCTTCACGGCGCTCGACCGCGCGATCGAAGCGGCCGAATCGATGGTCGAAGCCGGAGCGGACCTCATCGACATCGGCGGCGAGTCCACCCGGCCCGGCGCCGAGTCGGTCGACGCCGCCGAGGAGTGCGACCGCGTGCTGCCGCTCGTCCGAGAGATCGCGCGCCGGTTCGACGTGCCCGTCTCCGTCGACACGACGAAGAGCGACGTCGCGCGCCGCGCCCTCGACGCGGGCGCGCGCATCCTGAACGATGTCTCCGCGCTGACCGATGACCCGACGATGGCGCAAGTCGCCGCCGAGTCGGGAGCGCCGCTCATCCTCATGCATCGGCAGGGAGTCCCCCGCACGATGCAGGACGACCCGCGCTACGACGACGTGATCGGCGACATCTGCCGCTCCCTTCGCCAGAGCCTCTTCGCCGCCACCCGAGCCGGCGTGTCGCGCGAATCGATCGTACTCGACCCGGGCATCGGATTCGGCAAGACCCTCGAACACAACGTCGAGATCTTTCGAGCCCTCGACGAGCTGCACAGCCTTGGGCGCCCCCTTCTGGTGGGTGCCTCGCGCAAGCGTTTCCTCGGTGCCCTCACGGGAGCATCGGCCGACGGCCGCGACGCCGCCACGGGGGCCACGGTCGCCGCGTGCGTGCACAGCGGCGTCTCGATCGTTCGCGTGCACGACGTCGAATCCGCGCGCCAGATCGCGCGGGTCACGGAAGCCCTCGTCACGGATGCCCGACCGGGCGAGGATGGAGTCGCTTGAGCACGCTGAAGCCGATCATCGAAGTCTTCATCCTGTTCCTGATGATCTACGGGATCTTCCAGTTCCTGCGAGGATCCCGCGGGCTCGGCATCCTGCGCGGGCTCGGCACGATGGCGCTCATCCTCATCATCGTGCTCTTCGTGGTCTCGAGCTGGCTGCCGACGATCGGCTTCCTGTTCGAGCGTATCCTCTCGGTGATCGTCATCGCACTCGTGATCGTGTTCCAGCCCGAGCTCCGTCGAGGATTGCTCCGGCTCGGCGAGAATCCGCTCGTCGGCATGTTCGTGCGCTCGGGCTCCGACGTCACATCCGAGATCGTGAAAGCGATGACCCGCCTCTCCAAGCAGAAGATCGGCGCCCTGATCGCGATCGAAGGCGAGATCGGCATCCGGGGAATCCGCGAGGGAGGAGTCGAGATCGATGCGGAGGTAAACTCGAGCCTGCTCGAAACGATCTTCTGGCCCGGCTCGGCGCTGCACGACGGCGCCGTCACGATTCAGAACAGCCGCATCGCCGCCGCGGGATGCCTGTTCCCGCTGACCGACAACCCGAAGATCTCCAAGCGCCTGGGAACCCGCCACCGCGCCGCGCTCGGCCTGACCGAAGAGTCCGACGCCATCACGATCGTGGTCTCGGAGGAAACCGGGCGCATCTCGGTGTGTCACCGCGGCAAGCTCCATCAGGATCTCGGTCCCGACGGACTGGACCGATTCCTGAGAAAGCACCTGTCCAGAGAGGAGAGCGATGGAAGCGGCGAAAGCTAGAACCGGCGGAGGCCCCGCGCGGGTCGTCACGTCGATGCTCACCCGCAATCTCGGCGCGAAGGGCCTGGCCCTCGTGTGCGCCATCGTGCTCTGGCTCTACATGCGCGAGCAGGTGCAGACCGACCACGACGAGTACTTCGAGGTGCTGGCCTCGGGGAGCGAAGCGTCGTACATGATCGCCTACCCCGAGAGCGAGGATCTGATCATCCGCCCCGAGACGGGAAGCGATCGCATCCGCATCAACTTCGCGGGGCCGACCGAGCAGGTCAATACCATCAAGAACGGACGCATCCGCGGTACGATCCCCGCGAGCGTCTTCGACGAATGGCTCCGCGCCGGTGAGGAAGAAGGCACGCTCGCCGTCGGCCTCGGCGATATCGAGTTCCCGACCGTTCCGAACGACGTCATCGCCACGCTTCCCGACAGCCCGACGCTCGCGTTCAACGTGAAGCGCCGCGGGCGAAAGACCATGACCGTGAGCGTGCGCCTCGACCGACCCGATCACCCGGACGAAGGCTTCCAGTTCGGCACCCCGGTCCCGGTGCCGAGCCGCGTGTCGGTCACCGGCCCGCAGTCGTGGCTCGCCGCGCGCGAGACGATCGAGCTCGAGCCGGTGTCGGTGGGTAACGCCCCGCGCGAGGACTTCTCGGTGACGGCGCGGCTCGACGACTCGGCCCGCCGGCTCGGCGTCGCGCTCGAGGACGGCGTCCTCGTGACCGTGCCCGTCCTGCCGGTCGACACCGACATGCAGATCTCCATGAAGATCGACTTCAAGCTCTCGGCCGACGCCGAGATCACGCCCATCATGTCGGGCAAGAAGCTGAGGGAGCTCTTCACGCTCGAGCTGAACGATCCCGAGCGCTACGACCGCGAGACCGACGAGATCCGACTCACGTTCCTCGGTCCGCAGTCTTCGTTCACCGATTCCAATCTGGAGCTGCTGCGCCGTCCGGGACAGTTCTTCGTCGAGATCCATTCCGAGGACCTCCAGCGCATCACCTCCGGAACCCCGCACCATCTTCGCATCGAGCACGTGGGCGCCCTCCCCGACGGCATCTACCTGGAAGACAGCGAAGAGAACCGCCTCATCCAGGTCCAGCTGCAACTCGACGAGGGCACCGATTGATGGGTTCGACCGTTTCGTTCGGCACCGATGGCATTCGAGACGTCGCAGGACAGGGAGCGCTGGCGCCGGAACCGCTCGTGCGGATCGGCCGGGCCCTGGCCCTTCTCGCGCGAGAGCGCCGAGAGGCCAGCGGTGACCCGATCCCCCCCGTCCTGATCGGACGCGATCCGCGATTGTCGGGGCCGATGATCCTGAACCTCCTTTCGGGCGGACTGCACGCCGAAGGGCTCGACGTTCGCGATGCCGGCATCCTTCCGACGCCGGCCCTCGCCATGCTGACGCGTTCCGGCGGGTTCTCGCTCGGGGTCATGATCTCGGCGTCGCACAACCCGCCCGCCGACAACGGCATGAAGGTCTTCAACGAAGAGGGCGAGAAGCTCTCCGAGGGGGACGAAGGCACGGTCGAAGATCACGTCGCCCTGCTCGCAGACCGAACCGCCGAGACGCCCACGGGATCCTTCTCCACCGACCTCGACCTTCTCTCGCACTACCGCGACGTGCTCGTGACGCGACACGGCGGCCTCGAGATCGAAGGACGCGAGATCGTCATCGACTGCGCGCACGGGGCCGGGTACGAGGTCGCGCCCGACGTCCTGCGCCGACTCGGTGCGAAGGTCCACGCGATCGGCGCCGAGCCCACGGGTCACAACATCAACGACGGCCACGGCGCCACGCACCCCGAACGCCTGCAGGAAGAGGTACGGGCGCGCGGAGCCTGGATCGGCATTTCGCTCGACGGCGACGGAGACCGCGTCATCCTCGTCGACGAGAAAGGCGGGATCCGCGACGGCGACGAGATCCTCTACCTGCTCGCGGGCCATCTCCAGGATCGGGGCGCACTCGCCCACGAGACCGTCGTCGCCACCGTCATGAGCAACATCGGCCTCGAGATCGCCCTCGAAGCGCGCGGCATGAAGCTGCTGCGAACGCCCGTCGGCGACAAGCACGTCGCAAGCGCGATGCGCGAAGGCGGATTCGTGCTCGGCGGAGAGCAGTCCGGCCACATCATCCTCGGCGAGCAGCGCACGTCGACCGGCGACGGTCTCGCCACGGCGCTCGCCGTGCTCGAGGTCCTTGCCGAACGCGGTGCGTCGCTCGGGGAAGCCGCCTCCACGCTCGAGCGCTATCCGCAGGTGCTCATCAACGTGCCGGTCACCGAGAAGCCGCCGCTCGAAGAGATCGAGAGCGTGCGCGAAGCGACCGAATCGGTCCGCGGCGAGCTCGGCAAGCAAGGGCGCGTGCTGCTGCGCTACTCGGGAACGGAACGGCTCGCGCGCGTGATGGTCGAAGGCCCCGAGCGCGAGAGCGTTGACGCCCACGCCGCGCGGATCGCCGATCGGATCCGAGAGTCCATCGGGCAGAAGGCATGACGCCGCGCGTCGCTGTCGCCCTTTCGACCTCGGGCCTCCAGGGCAGCGTCGCCCTCGCCGTCGACGGCGAAATCGTCGGCACCCACTTCATCGAGGAAGGCTTCGTGCACGGCCGTGAGATCGTGCGCGCCCTCGACGAGGTGCTCGGCTCGCGGGAGCTCGGCCCGCGCGACGTCGAGCTTGTCTGCGTGGACGTCGGCCCGGGATCGTTCACCGGGATGCGCGTCGGTGTCACCACCGCGAAGACCCTCGCCTACGCCGCCGGCGCCAAGACGGTCGGCGTGGCCGCCCCCGACGCGACGGTCCGGAACGTCGAGGGCTCGGCCGAGCTCCCCCGGACGGTCCTCATCGACGCCAAGCGAAGCGAAGTGGTCCTGGTCGAGTACCGCGTCGAGGGAAACGCCACGATCCGGACCGGCGACATGCGGATCGTCGCGATCGACTCGCTCGAAGAGACGCTGGCCGAGCGCTCGATCCTACTCGGGGACGGGCTCGCGGCGATCCGGGACGAGCTCCTGGAGCGGCGGGACGACCTGACGATCGCCCCGGAGGCCGACTGGCTCCCGAAGGCCGACCAGGTCTTGCGGTTGGGGCTCGACGAATCGGCCGAGGATCGCTTCACGGCCGCGGAAGACCTCAATCCCCTGTACGTGCGCTCGTCGGAGCCGATCGTACGACGCTCGACCAAGGCGAGGAACCCGCGCTAGGCGAAGCCCGCGGACCGTTCTTCGACGTCGCTCAGCTTCCCGGCGCGATCGGATCCACCGAGATTTCCTTGTCGGTGTAGAGCTTGTTCTGATCGATCGCGCGGACGATCACCGTGCCGGTCGCATCGGCCGGAATCGGGATCGAGAACGGCAGGGACCGTTCCGGGAGCCCCTCGAGGGGCCGAGTGGCGAGCGGTCGCTGGTCGGCCTCCAGCATGGCCTGGATCAGCACGCCCTTCGTCTGCGATTCGACCTGGCCGCGCAGGAGCGCCCCCGCCTCCACGCGATCCGGGAGGATCAGAAGCGGCCCGTGACGCACACCCTGGATCGAGAGGACGGACTTCTCGACGGGTTCCGGGGCGGCCGGCGGCGGTGTCGAACGACATCCGCTGAGCGCGGCGAGAATCGCGAGCACGAGGATCAAAGCACCGGTCGGTCGGGTCTTCATGGCAGGCTCCTTGTGGTATCCCCTGCTTTATCGGCGGTCGATCGCGCCCGATTCAGGGGATTCCGAGGACCGCCGAAGCACAGCATCTCGCCCCCGGGGCCCCTCCCGCCCCAACCCGCGGCGCCCGCAGCGCTTCCGCCTCGCCCGCCCGCGAAAACGCGGTAGAAATTCCCCATCACCCGTCCGATATATACCTGTAGCTTCCTTACTTGCAGCCCTCGGAGACTCGGAGGGAGATCTTTGAAGAGAGCCGTCCAGCGCCCCGTCGACGGGGCCGTGATTCCTCACCGCGTCTGGTCCGAGATCGATCTCGACGCGCTGGCCCGCAACTATCGGCGGTTTCGACAGACAATCCCGGATGACGTCCAGATCCTGGTCGTCGTCAAAGCCGACGCCTACGGCCACGGAGCCGTTCCCGTCGCGCGCGCCCTCGTCCGCGAGGGAGCCGACATGCTCGGGGTCGGCGATTCACACGAAGCCCTCGAGCTGCGCCTCGCCGGGATCCGCGTCCCGATCCTCATCCTCGGCGCGATCATCGAGGGCGAGATCGAGAACGTCATCGCCTACGACATCACCCCCTGCATCCACTCCACCGAACGGGTGGAAGATCTGCAGGAGGCCGCGGCGCGCCAGGACAAGATCGTCCCCGTGCACCTGATGGTCGACACGGGCATGGGACGCCTCGGTGTCTCGCCCGCGAAGGTCCTGGAGCTCGCGCGACGCATCCATACGTGCTCGCATCTCCGCCTCGAAGGTGTGGCCACGCACCTGTCTTCCGTCTACGGCGCCTCCGACGAGGATCGTTCCTACACCGAGCAGCAGTACCGCTGCTTCCTCGAGAGCGTCGAGGGACTGTCACGGCTCGACCGCCTCCGTGCCGGGGAGCCCCCGCTCCTCGTCCACGCCGCGAACTCGGGCGCGATGTACGGCGGCGCTTCCCCGTTCAACATGGTCCGTCCCGGGAACATCCTCTACGGACTGAATCCCGACGAGGCGACCCAGAACGATCTCGGCATCGAGCCGGTGCTCGCGCTGCGCTCGCAGGTCATCTTCTTCAAGGATGTCCCCGCCGGAAGCCCGATCAGCTACGGCCGCACGTTCGTGACCGAACGCAACACGCGGATCGCCACGCTTCCGGTCGGCTACAACGACGGCTTTCGCTATCACCTTTCGAACCAGTCGCACGTGCTGATCCACGGACAGCCCGCGAGGGTCATCGGCAAGGTCACGATGGACTACACGATGGTCGACATCACCGACATCCCGGGCGTGGGGCTCGGAGACGTCGCCACGATCGTCGGGACCGACGGAGATCGCCGGATCGCGCTGCACGACCTCGCGCGGGCTATCGACACGATTCCGCTCGAGCTCGCGTGCGGCCTCGGACGCCGGGTGCGCCGCGTCTTCACGTCGACGACACCCAAGGAGCAGGCCGACGCCACGAGCGCCCGTCTCGCCGGCGGCGTCGCCGCACCGACGTAGCCTCGGCGTAGCGGGCGCATAGTATACTGGCGTCGACGGATCCCCGGGAAACGGCCGAGACGGCGGCACCGATGGCACTTCGCAGGAAGCCCCTCCTATTCGTACTCCTGTTTGCAGGACTGGCCGCCGTCATCGCCGCGGCCGTTCTCGCCATCGCTCTGTCTCCGGAGCGCGTGCGTCTGCGCACGGAATCGGTACTCGCCCGCCTGCTCGAACGCCCCGTCCGCATCGAGAACGCCCACGTCGATCGCCAAGGGAACCTCCACGTCCGCGGAATCCACGTCCCCCTGTCGCCGGTCAGCCCGGAAGTGTCGATCAGCCTCGAGAGCGACCTCGACGTGCAGGCCGGCTGGCTGGGCCTTCTGAAAGGCGCCCGCGGGATTCGCACGGCCACGTTCTCCGGCACGACCCTCCGGATCGAAGTGCTTCCTGGCGCGATCGGGGATTGGTGGGAGGGCGCGACCGGCAAGAACTTCCGCCTCGATGAGCTGCCGCGTGTCGAGTTCCGGGATGCCTCGGTCGAGATCACCTACGCGGGCGCCGGCTCGCGGGACCGCATCGTCGACCTCGACATCACGCTCGACCGAAGCGGTCGCATCGAGGCCGGAGGCTCTCTCACGGGGCGCGGGCGATTCCGCCTGGACGCGTCGGTGAATCCGCCGACGATCGAGCTCGAGACCGATCCGTTCCCGATTCGCGCCCTCTCGCCGCACCCGCTCCTCCGGGCGCGCGCAGGCCTTTCGACGCTGCAGCGACTCGACCCGGAGGGCGAGATCCGGCTGTCGGTGCTTCGGCACCCCGAGACCCAGCCCGACATCCGGGTGGCGGTCGGCTTCGCGGGCGTCAGCGCACGCCTCCCGGAGGCCGATCTTCCGGTACGAGACGCCGAGGGCGAGATCGCGTTCGTCCGCGGCGGGCTCGATCTCGACTTTCGCGGCAAGGCGCTCGGCGAGGAGTTCGTCGTCCGGGGGAGGCTCCGCGATCCCGAGGACGGCGACCGCCTCGAGGTCTCCTTCGATCAGCTCGCGATCGACGACGAGCTGAAGCGGATCGCCGATCGTCTGGAACCGACCGCCTGGGACGCCTTCGAGCCGAGCGGCTGGATCCGCGACGCCAGGTTCGAGCTGCACCAGCCGCGCGAGGGCGAGCCGTCGTACGCGGTCGAAGCCCGGATTGACGACTTCGGAATGCGCTACGACGGGTTCGTCAGTCCGGACGACGGCATCCGCCGCGGTTTCCCGTATCAGCTGAACGGACTCGACGGGACGATCCGCACCCTCGACGACGGACGCCACGAGCTGGCGCTCGAGGGCTACCACTCGACCGAGCCGGAACGAGCGCCGAACGCCCAGCCCGACTTGTTCGTCACCGGACACATCGGCGGTGCGCTCGCGGATCCGAATCTCGCGCTCCGGATCCTCGGCCTCGGCGTGCCGCTCGAGACGCGCCTTCGCGAGGCTCTCGACACCGGCATCCAGGACATCTGGGACGAGCTCACCCTGGACGGACGCATCGATATCCTCGTGCGCATCGGCCGGCGAAACGACTTCCCGGAAGGCCGGAAGGCTCGCGCCGCCATCGATGTCTGGTTCAAGGACGCGTCGGTCGTCTACAACCGCTTCCCGTTCCCGCTCGACCGGGTCGACGCGCATCTGGCCATCCGGGGCCGACATGCGTTTCTGACCGAGGTCGACGCGCGACAGGGCGACGCGCGGATCACGCTCTCCGCCGACTTCGAGAGCGCGGACAAGGACGCCGCGCGAACCGTCCAGGCCATGGCCCAGGACGTCGAGCTCGACGGCCTACTTCGCGAAGCCCTCTCGCGCGGATCGTTCGCGTTCTCCGAATCGTGGTACCCCATCGCCGGTGTCGCGGACTTCAAGCTGACCGAGATGGCGGCCGGCGACGGCACACCCTCGAAGCTCACCGGCACCTTCGAAGTTCGCGGCGCCCGCTTCGCGCCGGACGAGCTTCCCTTTCCGATCGACGACGTCGAGGGAACGATCGAGGTCGAAGGCGACCGAATCCGCATCCGCGAGGCCCGCGGGAGCGTCTTGAAAGGCGACGTCCAGCTCTCACTCACGGGGACGCTCACGGTCGAAGACGGCAAGCCCGGCGCGTACGATCTCGAGCTGAAGACCGAATCCCTCGAATTCGACCCGTCGATCCCGGACCGCATCCGGGGGCACTTCCCGATGCTTGACGCCGCGCTGGCCCAGCTCGTGCCGAGCGGGCGCGTGGACGTCGTATGCAAGCTGTCGGGCATGACCGGCGAGGCGCCGACCGCCCGCGTCGAGGTGCGACCGCAATCGTGCACCCTCATGCCCCCATTCCTTCCCGAGCCGCTCGAAAGCGTGACCGGCCTCATCCTGGTGACCAGCGAGGGCGTCGTCGGTGAGTCGCTGTCCGCTCGCTTCCGCGACGCAACGATCCGGGTTCCTCGCGCGATCTACGCCGCCGGCGAGGATCAGGATCTTCGGATCGAGCTCGGCGCGCGCGACATCGAGCTCGGCGAGGGATCGTTCTCGAAGCTTCCGCCCGAGCTGAGGCGCCCGCTCGACGAGCTCTCTCCCCGTGGACGTATCGATATCCCGAGCCTGGAGCTGGTCCGCACCGCCGGAACGCGTCCGAGCTGGCAGCTCGCGGGCGACATCGGCCTGCGCGGCGTCGACCTCAACACCGGAATTCGACTACGAGATTGCAACGGCCGCGTCTCGATCCTCGACGCGAGCCTCTCGCCCACGGAGTACTCGCTCCGGGGACGGCTCATGGGCGAACGCGTGCTCTTCGAGGACCATCCGCTCACCGAGTTCATCTGCGAGATTCGGGCCGAGCCCGGCCTGCTCGAGTTCACTCGGCTTTCGGGCAAGGTGTACCGCGGCATCCTCCACGGCGAGGACTCCGAGCTCCGCCTCTTCACGGGTGATCCGTTCCGGTACGAAGGTAGCCTGCGCTTCGGCGGAATCCGCCTGAAGGATCTATGCGAGCGCAAGTTCCCTCGGTCGCAGTCGCTGCGCGGCAAGGCGAAGGGAAGGCTTCAGGTGGAAGGCACCGGCGCGAACATCCTCGATTTCAACGCGAACGGCACGATCGAGGTCGACGACGCCCGGCTCTTCGAGGTTCCGCTCGTGAACTCCCTGCTGCGTATCCTGCCGCTTCGCAGCCCGCCCGTGTTCACGCGCGCGGGGTGCGACTTCGAGCTGACGTCGGGCGAGCTCGAGCTCGACGACGTCTTCTTCTACAGCACGCCGCTTCGCCTCAACGGCCGCGGCGTGATCGACCTCGAGGGAACCACCGATCTGGTGCTCTACCCCGAGTTCGCTCCGGATGTCCCTTCGATCTTCCTCGTCAGCGACCTGTGGCGTGCGGTTCAGAATCGACTCATCGCGTTTCGGCTCGTCGGACCGATCGAGGACCCGACCGCGCGCGTCGAGAACGTCGTGACCGGCATCCTCGCGCCGATCGATCGATCGCGGCCCCGTCCGCTGTACCCCGCCTTCCCGACGCCGCCGGATTCGCTCGGCTTCTGACCCGTCAGCGCGCCCGGGCTTCGGCTTCGAGGAAGGACGCGACACGGTCGAGCACCGCGCGAAACGCCTCGCCGGGCCCCCGGTAGGGATGCGCCTCCCCGAACGTGTGCGAAGCCCCCGCAACCGTCTCGAGCGTGGCGGCCTCGATCCACTTCGCGAGCGCGTGCCCCTCGTCCACGGGTACGGTCTCGTCGTCCTCGCCATGCACGACCAGCGCCGGCTGCTCGAGCCGTCTCGCCGCGGCTTCGATGTCGAGCTTCTCGCGATTCCGCTCGAGATCGTCGAGGAACTCGAGCCCGAGCGCGAGCGTTTGCCCCGTGCGCTGGTTCGGGATAGCGATCCGGCCGGCCTCCCGCCACAGCCGGCGGTCGGCCTCCGAGAAACGCACCGGGGTCGAGACGGCGGCCAGGAGCGTCACCGTCCGGACCCTCGGGTCGCGGTCGGCGGCGAGGACCGAGATCCCGCCCCCCATGCTGTGCCCGACCAGGTGGACGGCCGGGTCCGGCTCCACGCCCGGGAGCCGCCCCGCCTCGACCGCGTCCAGAATCGCTCCCAGATCGTCGAGGTAGGCGCTCCAGCTCCCCGACTCGAAGAGGTCCGGGCGCTCGAAGGTCCGGCCGTCGCCCTCGACCCCGCAGTGACCGGCGCTGAACGAGATCGTCCGGAATCCGCGGGCCGCCACGTGCTCGGCGAGGGCCGGGAGGAAACCCCAGCCCTCGAAGCCCTTGAAGCCGTGGAGGACGACCACCGTGCCCCGACTCTCGCCCGGGGCCTTAGGGCTCGCCCCGGCCTCGGGGGAGAGTCGGGGCGCGGGCTGCCGCACGACTCCCCTCAACGGGAGGCCCTCCGGACTCTCGATCGTGAACGGGGACCTTGGCGCTGACTGGCTCGACAAATCCATCCACCTCGTATGGAATGACTTCGGGAGAACGCTCTCGGGGCCTCGCCTCCGGGGCCCTGCGCTGGAAAGTCCGCGGATCGCTGGACTTCCGCCCGGTTGGGCAATATGTTATTTCACTGCGCGAAACACGTCACCCACCCGATTCCGGGGCGCCAGGCGGACTTGCAGGCAAGGCGGAGCCCCCGCGTAACCCAAGAGGACATCGATGAGATACCGACTGTTCGGCAAGACTTGTACGAAGGTCTCGGAGGTCGGATTCGGCGGCTGGGCCATCGGCGGGAACGAGAGCGGCCGGTCGTACGGGGCCACCGACGACGACGAGGCGCTGCGCGCGCTCGAGTCCGCGTACGACATCGGTTGCAACCTGTTCGATACGGCCGACGTCTACGGGAACGGCCACAGCGAGGAGCTGGTCGGCAAGGCCCTGCAGCGCCACCGCGCCGGGTGCCTCATCGCCACGAAAGGCGGCTACGACCTCTCCTCCGATCCCCCTGCGGCGAACTTCGGCAAGGACGCCCTGATCCGCGCCGCCGAGGCCAGCCTGGGACGACTCGGGACGGACTACATCGATCTGTACCAGCTCCATAACCCGACCGCCGATGTCTTCTCGAACGACGAGACGTTCGAGGCGCTCGACGAGCTGAAGGCCACCGGCAAGATCCGCTGGGCCGGCGTGTCCGTCGGGACGCCCGAAGAAGCCCTCGCCGCGATCGAGACCGGACGCTTCGAAACCCTTCAGATCCGCTTCAATCTGGTCGACCGCCGCATGCTCGAGATCTTCCCCAAGATCAAGGAAGCGCGGCTCGGCCTCATTGTCCGGGAACCGCTGGCCAACGGGCTCTTGCTCGGTAAGTACGAGCCAGGTCACGACTTCGAGAGCGGCGACATCCGCCGCGAAATTCCCGAGGAACTTATTCGCAGCTGCGTTGAAGTCGGAAACGGCATCGATCCGATCTTGAACGAGAGCACGACTTCGCGGGCCCAGATGGCGATCAAGTACGCTTTGGCCTACGATGTAGTTTCCACGGTGATCCCTGGGATCAAGGATGAGGAACAGCTCGAAGACGATATGGAGCCGGGGATCGGTGACCCGATCACCCAGGAAGAGTTCGATGCCCTGCAACGGGTCATCGAGTCCGCAGCGTAACGGCGTCGCCATGACGCCGGACCGCTCCCGGTCCACGGAGACTCGCCCATGAGACTCCTCGTCGCATGTTCGGACGACCACCTGCTCCGGATGACCTCGGCCTCCGGTTCCTCCCGGGACAAGATCGAGTTCATCTGCGAGAACGCGAATCTCAAGCGCAAGATCCAGCGCCACGGGTTCAAGGCGTACCAGGGGAGGTTCAGCGAAGAGGCTCTCTTCCAGAACGCGAATATCGACCAGGTCGATCAGCTGATCGTTCACCTGCGCACCAAGCGAGGGATCGGTGCCGTCATCGAGACGGTCCGCAGCCTGCGCACGGAACTTCCGATCCTGATCGTCCTCGAGCGCAAGAGCGAGACGCAGCAGGTCGAGTGGGACGTGACGAAGGATCCGTTCATGACGAGCCTTCGCATGGACAAGATGTTCGGCCTCCACGTGCGACCCTCGTTCCTGCAGCACCGATTGCAGGCTCGCGTCGCGAAGCTGAAACGTCTGTTCGCCGACGGCGAGCAGGTGACGCTTCTCTTGCAGCATGATCCCGATCCGGATTCGCTCTCGAGCGCCCTGGCGCTCCGCGACATCCTGGAACGGCGACGCAGCACGACTCCGATCGCATCACTCGGCAGGATCACGCGGCCCGAGAACCGCGCCATGGTGGAGCTTCTCGGAATCGACATCGAGGAAGAGGCGGACCCGGAAGAGATCAAGTCGCGCGGCGCGATCGCGATGCTCGACGTACAGCCGCCCTACTTCAACGGCACGTTCCCGGATGTCGATCTGGTCATCGATCATCACCCGGCCAAGAGCGGCTACACGACGAGGTTCCGGGACGTCCGCCAGTCGTACGGCGCGACGGCCACGATCCTCACCGAGTACCTCCAGGCGTCGGGTGCGAAGATCTCGCAGCGCCTCGCGACGGCGCTTCTCTACGGCATCAAGAGCGACACGCTGAATCTGCAGCGCTCGACCAGCGACGCCGACCTGCAGGCCTTCTGCACGCTGTACCCGCTCTCGAACGGAAACCTGATCCGTCGCATGGAGCGCCCGTCGATCGATCTGCCCGACCTCGAGTCGCTCGGACGATCCCTCACGCGTGTGATCATCGACGACGGGATCTTCGCGATCCATCTCGGCGAGGTGACCCGAGAAGACGTCATCCCGCAGTTCGTCGAGTTCGCCATGCAGGTCAAGGGCGTCCTCTGGGCTGCGGTATCCGGGCTGTACGAGGGCAACGTCGTGATCTCGGTGCGCAACGTCGGATACGTCGAGAGCGCGGGTCGACGCGTGGGCGCGTTCTTCGATGCGCTCGGTAGCGCCGGTGGACACCGCTCGAGTGCAAAGGCGGTCGTTCCCATCGAGATCTTCGAGCAGAACTTCGGCGCGATCTCGGACCAGTCGATCCGCAAGCTCATCCACAAGATGGCGACGACGGACGAGGAAGTCCCGTCGACGTCGTGAGCGCGGGCGACGCCTAGTTCCCGCCGCCCCCCGACTCCGCTTCCTGCTTCTTGCGCTCCGCCTGCGCCGCCATCTGCCCGAGCACCTGCTGCATCGTGCCGCGCGTGGCGGCCGACGGCTGGATCAGACACTCGGTCGGCGCTCCCGCCAGGCGGTAGACACCGTCGGCCTCGCCTGCGACGAGCATCAGGAAGTGCGAACCGCTCTCGGGCGAAAGATCGGGCAGCTGGCGACGAGCCGGGAGCTCGACGCGCACGACCGCGTTCCCCGCGAGGTTCTCGGCGCCCTTGTAAACACGCTCGGCGCGGAACGGCACCTCGACGAAGCGCGCCTCGGGATTCGCGGCGATCCCCGCCGGTGCGCCGCTC
>CAZQZX010000081.1:10841-25134 GCA_964597885.1 uncultured Planctomycetota bacterium | reverse complement strand
CCTACCAGCGACGCCGCGCGATCCCGGCCTGCTCGGGGATCAGGCTCTCCATACGAGCGCGCATGAGGAACGGACGGATCTCCACCCACGGCTCGGGCTCGGCCGTCCCGTCGAGGTACTGCTGCATCCCGAGGTCGACGCCGTAGAGGTTCAGCGCGGCGACGAACGGCCCACGCACGCCTTCGGGCAGGAGCTGCGCACGCCGGTAGAAGTCGAGCCAGTACGCGGTGAAGAGCCGGGGAATCGCGATGTCCTCCAGGTAGTACATGACGAGCGTTGCCGTCTCGTCGAGGACGAGCTCGGGATCCCGCCGCTCGAGGTACTCGAACAGCCCCGGCATCCCCCGGTCGAGATACCCGAACCCGAGCCGCAGGAGAGACTCGAGGTAGAGTCCCTGTTCCGCGTCCACGTAGCGCAAGCCGAGCAACGATCCCGCCGCCGCCACGCGGGTTCCGAGCTCACGGTCGGAGTCGATCAACGCCTCGCCGAGCGCCCGGATACTCTCCTCGGACTCGTACCGCGAGAGCTCCTCCGCGGCCCGGCGGTGCGTGTCCACAACCGACGGCTCTTCGAGAATGGCGACGAGGTACTTCGCAGTATCGGGCGAGTCGAAACCGATCAGGGAGTCGAAGGCCGCGGATCGGACCGCGTTCCTTCTCGTGCCGCGAATGATGCGATCGAGGGCCGCCAGAACCGCGCCGTGGTCGTAGGCCTCGACGAAGTTGAAGTGACCGAGCGCCTCGGCCGAAGCCACGCACAGTTCTTCGCGATCCGACAGCATCGCGAGCTCCACGAGGAACGGGAACACACGCGGCTCCTCCATCTCCACGAGGAGTCGCGCGAGCACGCGGAAGAGCTCGACGGGCCCGCGCGGAGCACGCTCGTCGCCCGAGCCCGAAGCCGGGCCCGAAGCCGGGCTCCCCGCCCCGCTCGCCATGCCTTCGAGGATGCCGAACAGCGCCTCGGAAGCCGGTCGCAGATAGCCTTCCTCGAGGAGCGCGAGCAGAAGGTTCAGGCACGTCACCGCGTCGATCCGAACGTCGAATGATTCGCGCGACCCGACGATCTGCACGAGCGAGTCGACATCGATGAGGCTTCCTCGTCCGAGCGCGATCAACCGACGCGCCGCCACGATCCGGACTCCCGGATCGCGATCGTTCACCTGCACGTCGCGAAGCGTCTGGATCGAGCGCTCTCGATCGAGCAGCTCGAGGTCGGCGATCACGCGCAGGCGCACGCTCGACCACTCGCTGTGCAGCAGATCGAGGTAGCGCTCGTAGATCCCCGGCGTCACGTCGCGCACGCACCGAAAACCGAGGTCGTTGCTGAGCTCGTTCGGCGTCGCCTGCTCGAAGATGCGCGGGGATTCCTCGGGCTCCATCGCGCGCAGGTAGCTTCCGCCGGCGATCGCCGGAAGCACCTCGTCACCCACGCGCGCCAGGATCCATTCCCACACGTTGCCGAACAGGTCGTAGCAACCCTGCGGACTCTTCCCGCTCTCGAAGGTCCCGACGCGCCACGCCCTTCCGATACCGGTCTCGAGGCAGTTGAGTCGGTTGCGGTTGAAGCTGCGCCCCCAGGGGAAGTTTCGATCGATGGAACCTCGCGTCGCGAGCGCCCACTCCTCGCGCGTCGGCAGCCGCTTGCCGTGGTGGGCCGCGTAGGCTTTCGCGTCGCGAAGGGACACGAACACCACCGGCTTCTGCTCGTTGCCCGCCCGGGGCGCGCCGTCTTTCCAGTCGAACAGCGCGCTCTCGTTCTCGGGGCGGTAGCCGGACTCCTCGAGGAAGCGCGCGTACTCGGCCTGCGTGACCTCGAAGCGATCCATGAAGAAGGGACCGACGCGGAAGGTCTCTCGGTCGTCGAGATCCCCGAGCTCGGCCGGACCGTTGAGCGACGTCGGATCGGTACGCGAGCCCAGCGGCTCGAGCTCCACGACTCCCCCCGGGATCAGTGCCATCTCCCGAAGCTCGGGCATGAAGCGCGACAGATCCACGGCGCCGCCCGCCCCGGGATCCACCCCGGCCGGTTTGCACCCGGCGATCAGCGCCAGCGCGAGACCCGCACCCCACAGCACGAGTCGCTCGCGTCGGCCCGATCGGGCCGGCCGGCGGTGCCCCAAAGCACGGTCATTACTCAATTCACGTCGCTGCATCGAATTAGAGGGATGCTACCTTCGCCGCCCGCCGGCTGGCAACGTCCGGGTACGCTCTTGGCGTGCACGACGCCATTTGCCAGAATTGGCGCAAGGCTCGCTCTCCCACCGATCGATCCGAGATACACGCACGACCACAACCGAAACGAGATCATCCATGCACCCTGTCCTGACCTCCCGGTACGATGCCAGGCGTCCCCTCGTCGCGGGCGCGCTCCTGTCCTTCTGCTGCCTCGTCCTGCTCTGTGGATGCGGCAAGGAGGAGGACTGGACGCCGCAGGCCGCCGCTGGGACGGCGCCCACCGATCCCGAAGTCATGCTCGTCGTCAACGGCGCCGAGATTCGCCGCGACGAGATCGAGGCCTCCGTCGGATACTTCAGCCGGGTCTATCCGGAACAGGACACCGAGGCGATCGTTCGGTTCGCTCTCAACGAGGACCTGATCCCGCTCGCGGCCGTGCGCGCCCACTACTCGAAGATCCTCACGGCCAAGCGCGCCGAGATCGACAACATGCTCGCGGGCATGGCCGAGAGCAAGGACACCCTACGGACCGCGTCCAAGCAGTTCCGGTTCGCCGACTCCTTGTTCCGCGAGATCAAGGAAGCGTGGTACACGCCCGACAAGTTCAAGCACTCCACCCAGGGCATCGCCGCGTTCGACACGCCGAAGGGAGAGCTGAGCGAACCGTTCATCACGAGCGGAGGCATCCACGTTCTGCAGGTGATCGACCGGACCACGCTCGGCGATCTCTCGCAGCAGAGCGCGAAGCTGTACCAGGTCATCGCCCGCTTCGACACCGTCGAGAATCTCACGCGCACGATTCCGCAGGTCCGCGCGGAGACGCGCGTCACATGGGTCCATCCCGACTACGAGAACTACGTCAGCATTTCGCTGCGATAGGCGGGTCGACCGAAGAGCTTCGGCCGCGAGAGGTCGGAGGCTTTACTTGAGCGAGCGGGCGACGAGGGCTCGGATGTCCGAGTCGCGATCCCGCCGCACCTTCTGGAGCGCGTCGCGCGCCTGGGAGGAATCGATCTGCGCCAGCGCCCACGCCGCGGCAAAGCGAACCTTGGCGCCGTGCGTGCGGCGACGGAACAGGCCCTTGCTTCCCTGCAGCACGCGAACGAGCGGCTCGACGGCGCGCACGTCGCCGATACGCCCGAGCGCCAGACATCCCTCGTAGAGCACGCCGTCCGGCACGCCCTCGCTTCCGAGCTTCTCGAGAATCGGCTGGACCGCGTCGCGCGACTTCAGACGACCGAGCTGGAGGATCGCCTCGGTCGCCGCCGGTCCTTCACCGGATCGCAGCACGTTCAGCAGGATCTTGTCGATGTCGCCGCGGATCCGGCGCAGCAGCTTGCTGGCCTCCGCTCGTACCGAGGCGTTCGAATGGCCGAGCGCGCGCGTGATCTGATCGGCGAAGTCATCCGGGAACGTGTCGAGCACGCCGAGCACGCGACGGTACTCCTCGTCCGGGATGTCCTCGAGAAGCTCGCGCTTCAGATCTTCGACGGTGTCGTCGCCCATCTCCTTCAGAACGACCGAGGCGAACTTTCGCGCGCGGAAGTCGTCGGTCTCGCGGATCACGCGGATGACGGCCTCCACCGCGAGCGGACCGAGCACCAGCAGGACCTCGCGCGCCTCGCCCTGACGGCCGGCGTCGTCCGACACCAGGTCCGCGAGCACGAGCCCGAAGGAGTCGCTCTCGAGGACATTGCGCAGCGCGCGACGCGCGTCCCTGGACACCGCTCGACTCTCCTCCTGATCACGTCCACGGAACGCGAGATAGCGGATGAAGCGGACCGACGCGCCGTGGTCGCCTCGCTTCACGAGCTCGATCGCCGTCTCGGCCATGGCACGCGCGATCGGTCCGAACGCGCGCTCCGGAATCTCGTGGTCCAGATGATCGAGGGCCCGCTCGGTGAGCTTCAGGCGTCGCTCCGCGTCTTTCAGCTCGCACAGGCGATGGAAGAAGTCGCGCAGCAGGTCGATGCCGAGCCGATGCTCGCGCGGAGCACCCGACTCGAGGAGGCGCAGGATCTCGGTGAGAACTTCCTCGAGCTCGCTCTCGCCGTCCTCGCCGAGCGCCGCATCGAGGATCTGTCCGAGGCGCGCGGCCGCCGCTCCCGCGGGACCGTCATCTCCCTGCCCGTCGCCCTCGGCCTCCGCTTCCGCTTCGACCGGTTCCTCGGGCTTGTCTTCCGGCTTGGGCTCGGTGCCCGCGACCACGTAGAGGCGCTGATCCACGCTGATGTGCCGGATCTGCTTCTCGTCGAGGTTCCGATCCCAGAACTCGGGATCGTGCCCATCGTCGAGCGTCCGTTCGTGCAGGAGGTCGCGGAAGCCCTCGAGCTCGCGGAGCTCCACGTCCTTCGTCAGCGTGATCGACTGGATGCTGTGTTTCACGAGCAGCACGAGGAACTCGCGGTTGCCCGTCACGAAGTGCCGGGGGTCGACCTTCACGCCGTTGATCAGCATCTCTTCGTTGGTGTTGCTGAGCGTGAAGACACGGCACGTGCGGAACACCTCCTGCATCGCCGCGAAAAGGTCGCTGGTCGACTCGGTGATGATGCGGCTACCCGGTGGGTAGATCATCCGGTTCTTGAGCGTCGCCGAGAAGAAGCGCAAGACGTTCCGCATGAGGAGCGTCTCCTGGGGCGACATCGGCGTGTCGGCCTCGCGGATCCGTTCCCTCGCCCGGCGCACGGCCGGGATCGAATCTTCCGTGGGACGAGCCGCGCGTCCTTCGAGCAGGCTCGAGTAGTGCTCCGTGCGGTCGTGGTTCTCGGATCGACCCCAGTGGTAATGGAGACGTCCGTAGAAACGGTCGAGATCGTCGGCGTGCTCTTCTTCCTCGATCTCGGCGATGCGTCCGTGGAGCTCGCGCAGCAGGCCGTCATCGAGGCGGTCCTCTTGCACCTCCTGAGCGGTCGTGCTCAGGAATTCGAATTCGTCGTCGTCGAACTCGCGGACCGGCCGAATGATCTGCGCGTCGATCGCACGGTCGAGGATCTCGAGGATGCGTCCCTCGCCGAGCTCGCTCAGATGGCGCAGATCCTTCGATCCGAACCGCGATCCGAGGACGGCGGCACGGGCCATCAGGTCGGCCGTCTCCTCGTCGAGCGATTCGATGTGATCGCGAACCGCCTCTTCGAGCGTCGCCGGGAGGTCCTCCCAATCGACACCCTTGAATTCCCAGCCGCCCTCTTCGTCCTGAACGAGCAGCTCGTCGTGAAGGAGCCCTTTCAGGACCTCCTCGGTGAAGAGCGGGTTGCCCTTCGTCAGATCCCAGATCTTGTGGATCGCGGTGTGGTCGACGCGGATCCCGTCGAAGAGCGCACGGATGAGCTGTCCGACCTCGGTCGCCTTGAGCGTGGAGAGCCGCGTCTCCACGAGCGACAGGAGCTCGTACTCGCGGTGCGGTTCGACGCCGAGCGACGAGCGCACGCGCGGATCTTCGAGGGTCGCGGATTCGCGGCTCGCTCCACCGATCACGAGCGGCACGCGGTGCTCCTTCAGCAACGTCCCAAGAAGGGAGAGCGACCTGGAGTCCGCGAACTGCAGGTCGTCGACCAGCAGCAAGAGCGGCTGCCCGGCCGCGACGCGCGACAGGAACTTCGCGCCGGCCTGGACGAGCTCCTCGTCCGCGATCTCGCTCGGCGCCACCGCGGCACCGTCGTCCGCCTCGCCGAAGAAACCGGGCACGAGGGCTCGGATCGCGCGGCGATGCTTCCGCGTGATTCCTCGTCCACGATGCTCGATCGGGATGCTCCGCGCGAAGCCGCCGAGGATCTCCGCCAGCAGGAAGTACGGCTGCTCGGTATCCCGCTGCTCGCACGTGATCCAGTGCGTCGTGAGCCGACGAACGGCGCTCTCTTTCTCGACGTCGCGGAGGAACCTCGTCTTGCCCATGCCCGATGCGGCCCGCACGAGCACGAGCGTGTTGCGCGCCCACGTCGGGGCATCGAGGATCCCGCGGAAGATCTCGAGCTCGCGGTCGCGGCCGATCGTCTTCGCCGCCGGGAAAAGATCCAGCAGCCGAACGTCGCCGTCGCCCTCCGCCATGTCGCCGCACGCCGAGACACGGTTCCTTCCCTGGCGCTTCGAAACGTAGAGCGCACGGTCCGCGGCCTCGATGAACTTCTTGGGCTCGCTGCCGTCTTCGGGGAAGGTCGCGACGCCGATCGAGAGCGTCAGCGGAAGGATGCGATCGTTCGCCTCGAGCCGGAACTCCGACTCGGCGAGAATCTTCAGGATGTCTTCGCCGATCTCTCGCGCGGCCTCGCGGTCCGCGTCCGGAAGCACGATCGAGAACTCGTCACCCGCGTATCGGATGACATGTCCCGCTTCGCCGATCCGATCGCAGAACAGCTTCGAGACGTGCTGAAGAGCGTTGTCGCCTTCGAGGTGTCCGTGACGGTCGTTGATCTGCTTGAAGTGGTCGAGATCGATCATGAGGAGCGACACGGGTTTCGCGTCGGAGTCTCCCCACGGGATCTCTTCCTTCATGTACCGGTAGAAGAAGCGACGGTTGTAGATCCCGGTGAGATCATCGCGGAATACGAGATCACCGAGAGCCGCATCGCTTTCGACCGGCGCAGTCGCCGTTTGTTCGTCCAGTTCGGACATTCCCGATTTCGACTCCTCTTGGCTGCGGCAGAGAAAGACCGCAGTCCTGATTCGTCGTCTATCGAGAACACCCGGAGTCGACCTTTAATCCCCCGCGCCCGAAAGGGATTCGCCGTTCGCGGAGAATCCATCGACAACAAACTGCTCCACGAAAATCACGCTCATCGACTGCTGGAGCACTTCGGTGCGCGCCGCGACGATCTCCAGGTTCTTGCGGGGCACGGTCAAGCGATCGGGAGGGATGCTGGAAAGGTAGCCCCAGCCGCCCCCCTGCTGGCTGTCGTCGCCGAACTGGAAGGCACTTTCGCCATCCTCGAGGCTCTTGGCCTGGTCCGAGCGGAGGTCCCCCATCTGCGGAAATTCCTCGAGAACCTCGTCGCGGCCCGCGTACTGGATCACGAGCGCGATCTCCTGCGCGTGGAACGCGTACTCGGCCGGACTCATCCGCCGTTCCTCGAGGACCCTGGCGAATTCCGGCTGGAACTCCTGGATGAGGCTCACCGCGCCCCGGATCTGATCGAGGAAGCCCCCGTTCTCGATCCGCTCGACTTTCTCGTCGAGCCATTCCGAGAGCTCGACCCGCCCCTCGAGGAAAGCGTCGACCCGTTCCTCGTCGAGGATCCCGTCTTCGGGACGCGACCACGTGTATTTTTCGGTCACCTCTTCGAGACGTTCCTGCCCTTCTTCCATCTTGTCGGCGAAGTCTCCCGCCTCTCGGAACACGACGAAGCCGAGGGCCACGATGAGGCCCACGACGAGCAGGAAGACAACCGTACAGCCGATCAGCCACTTACCCATGTTTCAGATATCCTCGGGGTTTCCCGGTCCTCGACTATTGTAGCGGGGCGTCTTCTCTTTCGCCCGCTTCGTTCTGACCCGTGCCCTGCTCGCCATCGGTCGTCTCGTCCGCGCCCTCCTCGCTCGATTTCTCGACCTCGGTGGGCACGGCCCCCAGATTGAGCTGTCGCTCGGCGTCGACGACGTCGCGATTGAGCAGGCGAATCGCTCCGGTCAGCCGCTCCCCGAGATCTCGGTCGTCGGGAATGGCCTTGCGAAGCTGGCGCATCAGCTGGATGGACAACCGGAATGTCCGGACGAGATCGCCATCGTTGGCGTCGGTCTGCCGAGCGAGATCCTCGAACGCCGCGCCGCGCGCCCAGTGCAGGGCCGCCCCCGACATCTCGAAGTTCACGCCGCGCACCGTGTCCTCGATTCCGAGATTCCGCTCCGCGCGCTGGAACGCCGTCACCGCAGCCTGCGCCGCGCGCTGGTACTTCGCCTTCGGTCGCACCTCTTCGCCGTCGTCACGTCCGCGCGGCTCGTACACGATCCCGACGAAGACGAGGATGAGCTTCTCTTCGTTCAGCCGCTCGAAGACGCCCTGATAGTACATCTCGGTGATCGGGATCTCGAAGCCGTTGACGAGCGCGCAGAGCTTGCCCTTGTCGGTGAGCTTCCCGTCCTCGTCGAGGTACTTCATGTCCTCGAGCACCTGGAGCCTCGCCTCGAGCATGCCCATCGATTCGGCCCACTCGTCCTCGCTGCGCTGCACCCTGGCAAAGCTCTTCTCGCACGCCTCGAAGATCCGCTCGTGGAGCCGCGCGTACAGGTTCAGGAGCGTCGCGTACGCCAGGTTGAAACGCGATACGACCGGCTCGACCTTCCCGTAGATGGAATCGTGGATCGAGCTGAAGTGATCGTACGTCAGGTTCACGTTCGAGAAGACGTGTCCCTTCTTGTCGATGCCCTGTCGCCCGGCGCGTCCGGCCATCTGGTAGTAGTCGAGCGTCTGCAGCGGCACGAAGCCGACGCCGTTGTACTTGCGGAGCGATTCGAACACGACCGAACGCGCCGGCATGTTGACACCGAGCGCGAACGTCTCCGTCGTGAACAGGAGCTTCAGCATCCCCGACGTGAAGAGGCGCTCGACGATCTCCTTGAACGTCGGGAGCATTCCCGCGTGGTGGAAAGCGATCCCCCGCTGCACGAGCTTGCGCAGACGCCCGATCTGCTTGAAGTGCGCCACCTGGAACGTCTCGGCGAGCTCCTCGAACATGGCGCTGATCCGACGGTGCTCTTCGCCCGTGAGCAGATCACGGTGCATGTTCTCCTTCGCCCGCACCTCGCACGCCCGGCGGCTGAAGCAGAAATAGAGCGCCGGGAGCAGCTTGTCCTTCTGCAGGTGATCGAGGATATCGAACGTGCGCTTCTTCCGGCCCTTTGGCGGACGCCGGAGCGCCCCCTTGATCTGCTTGAGCCCCTGAATGCCGAACTCGCCGGTAAACAGGGAGTGGTCAAGCGGGACGGGACGCTTCGAAGTTCGCACCAGCTCCATCGGCTGATTACGGATCGCCTGGATCCAACCCGCGAACTCTTCGAGGTTGGAGATGGTTGCCGAGAGCGCGATCACGCCGATGCTCTCCGGCGCGAAGATGAGGCTCTCCTCCCACACCGTTCCGCGGTCCCAGTCGTCGAGGTAGTGGATCTCGTCGAAGATGACGTGCTGGATCCCTTCGAGGCGCGCCGGATCCTCGAAGAGCGTGTTGCGGAAGATCTCGGTCGTCATGATGAGGACCGAGGCGCCGGGGTTCAGCGTGACGTCCCCGGTCATGATGCCGACATGATCCGGATACGCCGCCGTGAAGTCCCGGTACTTCTGATTCGAGAGCGCCTTGACCGGCGAGGTGTAGACGATGCGCTTGCCTTCGCGGAGGGCCTTCTCGATCGCGTACTCGGCGATGAGGGTCTTGCCGGCACCGGTGGGTGCGGCGACGATCACCGAGTGACCCGCATCGATCGCGGAGACCGCCTTCTCCTGGAAAGGATAGAGCGGATATCCCTTGAAGGTCCGGCGGGAATCGGAAGGTTTCTGGGAGCTGCCCTCGGGCGATGCGGTCATCAAGCGCGCGGAGGTGAAAAAGAAAAAAGTATGGCATCCGCGACGAGCATTGGCCAGACGACCATTGGACGGGCGGGCCGCATCTCTATAATGCCTCAGGAACGGGCGACATCCGTCGCTCGAGGAGAGCTCGAATGATCGATCACGCCTGGAACGCGCGCCTACGCCCCTTCGGCGTCTCCATCTTCACCGAGATGAGCCGGCTCGCGGTTGAACACGACGCCATCAACCTCTCGCAGGGGTTCCCCGACTTCGACGGCCCCGGTCCGATCAAGGACGCGGCCGTCCGGGCGATCCGCGAGGGCCGGAACCAGTACGTGCCGAGCCACGGCGTCGCCACCCTGCGCACCGCGCTCGCCGAGAACTTCGAGTCGCGCTACGGCGTCGCGTACGACGCCGATCGCGAAGTGACCGTGCACAGCGGCGCCACCGAGGCCATCTTCTCCACGTTGATGGCGCTTCTCAGTCCCGGGGACGAAGCCATCGTGCTCGAACCGTTCTACGACTCCTACGCGCCGGCCATCACGTCGGCGGGAGCGACCCCGCGCTACGTGCCGCTCACGTTCCCCGACTTCGCGATTCCCGAAGACGAGCTCGCGGCCGCATTCAACGATCGGACGCGCGTGCTCATCCTCAACACGCCGCAGAACCCGACCGGCCGCGTGTTCCAGCGTCGCGAGCTCGAGATCGTCGCCCGGCTCGCGCGCGAGCACGACGTCGTCGTGGTGAGCGACGAGGTCTACGAGTACCTCACGTTCGGGGAGGCACCGCACATCCCGATCGCCTCGCTCGACGGAATGCGCGACCGCACGGTCACGATCTCGTCGACCGCAAAGACCTTCAGCTTGACCGGGTGGAAGGTCGGCTTCACCTTCGCGTCCGAGTCGCTCGCCGAGGCGATCCGCATGACGCATCAATACGTCACGTTCTGCACGCCCGGCCCCTTCCAGCTCGCGATGGCGGACGCGATCGCGAACCTCGACGCGTACCTGCCCGAGCTTCGGCGCGAGTACACCGAGCGGCGCGACCTCCTGCACCGGATCCTCACCGAGACCGGATTCCGGATGGCGCCGCCGCCCGAGGGCTCCTACTTCATCCTGGCCGACATCACGCCGTTCGGGTTCGAGGACGATCTCGAATTCTGCCGGTTCCTCGCGCGCGACATCGGCGTGGCCGCGGTTCCGCCGTCGTTCTTCTACGTCGATCGACGGGGAGGCCGAAACCTCGTGCGCTTCTCGTTCTGCAAGACGCTCGAGACGCTACGCCTCGCCGGCGAGAAGCTCGCACGACTGAAGGAGCATGTTCGCGCATGAAGATCGCCCTCATCCAGCTCGACATCGCGTGGGAGGACAAGGCGGCGAACTATGCCCGGGCGGCCGACTTCATCGCGCGCGCCCGCGACGAGGGCGCCGAGCTCGTCTGCCTTCCCGAGCTCTTCGCCACGGGATTCTCGATGCGTTCCAACGAGCTCTCGGAGCCGAGCGGCGGACCCACCGACGAATGGATCCGCGAGCAGGCTGCCACGAACGGGGTCCCCGTGCTCGGGACGCTGATCGAGACGTCGGCCTGCGGCACCCTCGGACGCAACACGGCGGTCCTGTACGATCCCGCAGGTCGCGAGCTCCTGCGCTACGCGAAGATCCACCCGTTCTCGCTTCTCGAGGAGAACCGACACTACGAGGCGGGCGACCACGTGCCGGTGATCGACTTCGGCGGCTTCCGCCTGGCCGTGGCGATCTGCTACGACCTGCGCTTCCCCGAGACGTTCCGACACGCGACGATCGTCGATCGCGCCGACCTCTTCCTCGTGCCGGCGAGCTGGCCCACCACGCGGGCCGCGCACTGGGATCTGCTGCTTCGCGCCCGTGCGCTCGAGAACCTCGCGTACGTGGCGGGGATCAATCGCACCGGCGAAGGCGGTGGCCTCGTGTTCGACGGACGATCGCAGGTGGTCGATCCGCTCGGCGAGGTCCGCGCTCGGACCGTCGACGAAGAGACGATCGTGATGGCCGACGTCGATCCCGACCGAGTCGCGCAGGTACGCAGCGAGCTCGCCTTCCTCGCGGACGCCCACTTCGACCCGAACGCGCCGAAGGCGTCCGAGCCGGCCCACCCCGACGCGCGCTAACTCGTCGCGGTGACGCGCAGGGCCTCGTCGAAGCGCGCGAGGATCAGCTCGGACCAGCTCTCGAATCGTTTCGGCGTCTCGGCGTGCATGCCGAGCAGCTCGCCGCGCGTGATGAACTCGCCGCCCATCTTGTCGGTCTCGCGCACGGTGGCCGTCGGCTCCGCGAGGTCGATGCGATGGACCACGCCGAAGTGCACCGAGCCGACGTCATCGCTCTCGTCGTTGATGACCCCGACCGCCTCGGCCTTCCAGTCACACGAGACGTGGAGCTCCTCTTCGAGCTCCCGGGCAAGGCCGGCATCGAGCACATCTCCCGCGCCGTCGATCGGATTCAGGTGTCCGCCGACGCCGATCGAGAGCTTGTCGTGGAGGCGCGATTCGCCCTGGGTATTGAATCGTCGGAGCAGGAACACGTCGTCCCCGCTCGTCACGATGCAGTAAGGAATGATCTGCTTGAGACTCGAGTCTTGCTCGGCATGACGACGCTCGACGAAGAAGCCGCGCTCGCGAATCCGCTCGAGCCAGGTCGGGACATCCGTGCTCCCCTCGGCGGGAATGAACCCGTGCGGGAACGACATGTTGAACAGGTCGTAGCGCTTCACGACGTAGACGAATTCCATCCAACCCCTCCTCTCATCACCCACCGAGGACCGTGCCCCGGATTCATCCCATCGGACAGATCTCTTCGAGCCGAGCGATCGTCGCCTCGTCGAGGTCGAAACCGGATGCCGCCGCGTTCTCGTCGATCTGCTCGGGTCGCGATGCGCCGATGATCACGCTCGACACCTCCGGCCACCGCAGGCACCACGCGAGGGCCAGCTGCGCGGGCGTCCGACCGAGCTCGCGCGCCAGCCCGGCAACCTTCTCGGCCCGCTCGGTGCACTCGTCTCGGAGCCAGTCGCCCATCCAGCGGTTGGCTCGAGAATCCGCGGCCCGGGTTCCCGCCGGCGCCCCGCCGCCCGAGTACTTGCCGGTCAGCACGCCCTGCGCGAGCGGGCTGTACACCACAAAGCCCAGCCGCTGCCGGCGCGCGACCTCCAGCTTGTCGAGCTCGAGCGATCGATCGAGCAGATTATAGCGCGGCTGGTCGGAGATCTGCGAGTAGGCTCCGCGCGTTCTTGCGAGCTCGACCGACTCGTTGAGCTGCAGCGCCGACCAGTTGCTGGTTCCCCAGTACAGGATCTTGCCTTGACGCACAAGGTGATCCATCGCGAGCACGACTTCCTCGAGATCGACCTCGTCGTCGTAGCGATGCGCCTGGTAGAGATCGAGGTGATCGAGACGCAGGCGGGTCAGGCTCGCTTCGCAGGCCTCGATGATGTGCTTGCGCGAGAGCCCGCGGTCGTTGGGCCCCTCGCTCATCGGGAAGTAGCACTTGCTCGCGACGACGAGATCGTGCCGGGGCAGATCCGACAGGCATCGACCGAGTGCCTCCTCGGCCTTGCCGGCGGCGTACGCGTCGGCCGTGTCGAAGAAGTTGATCCCGAGATCCCACGCGCGCTGGACGCACTTGCGCGCCGTGCGCTCCGAAACCGCGTCGCCGTACGTGAGCCAGCTTCCCAGCGCGACCTCGCTGACCTTGATGCCGGCCCCTCCCAACCTGCGATACCGCATGCGTCCCGTCCCGCCTCTCGCGAATCACATCGCCTTCAGGAACGCCTTCTCGAGCTTCTCGAGATCCACGCCGTCGAACGCCCTCTCGAGGGCGTAGTCGAGCGCGCCTTTGACCGCCGCCCGCTTCTTCGCCTTCTCCGAGAGCTCCTCGATCTTGATCTTGACCTTCGGACCGTCCTCGTCCTCCTGCTCCTGCCGGGGATCGATCATGTACGAGGTCAGATCACCCCACCCGCGAAGATGGTGCGGGAGCGAGATCCGCGACATGCCGGCGCTCTCCCCGACCGGCTTGCCTTCGCGCACGTTGATGAGCGACGCCTTCAGCGTGTCGAAGTAGGTCGGAAGGATCTTCTTGTACCGGCGATTGCGCGTCTCTTCGCGCAGGAAGTACACGAACGCCCAGCCCTGCGCGTAGCAGCGCGAGCTGTCCGAGTAGTATTCGGCCTGCGTCATCGAGATGAGGCGCTCGAGCGCGTAGGTCGACTTTCGCGCGATCATCGTCTTGATGACGGGTAGCCGCCACTGGAACGGCGCGAAGCGGAACCGTCCCTGCTTGAACTTGGCGCCCGCGAAGTAGTCGGCGTTGCCCTCGTTGAACCACGTGTGGGGCGCAACGTCGCCGAGCGCGTAGTAGATGTACTGGTGGAACGCCTCGTGGTGAAGGGTCGAGAACGAGTTGTTGATGTTGTTCTGATCCTCGTAGAAGACCAGCTCTTCCTTGAGCGAGTACCAGTACCCCGCGGATCCGGGCGGGCCGCCGTAGGCCTGGTAGGTGGTTCGATCCGCGCAGATCCGAACGACCGAGATCGCCTCGATCTCCGCGACGGGCGGGAACATCTTGTCGAACAGCCCGCTTCGCAGCACCTC
>CAZQZX010000081.1:0-10831 GCA_964597885.1 uncultured Planctomycetota bacterium | reverse complement strand
GACCTTGACCTCGCCGGGATACTGAAGCTCCGCCTCGATCCGGCGCGCGATGTCCTTCACCAGGCGCGGGTCGGCGTTCGACAGGAACACGTAGTGCTCCGAGTCGAGCGCGAACCATCCCGCGGGGAGTCCTTCGCGCACTTCCTCGCGACGCTTCTGTTCCTTCTCCGAGCCGCTGAAGTTGCGGACCTTCGATCCCTCGGCAGCGAGGGCTTCCTCGTCGATCTCCAGGATCGCGAAGCTCTTGATCGAGGAGTTGAACACGCGGCGCGAGCCCTTCTCCCAGTCCCGCATCGAGCACCGGTAGAGGATGCCGTACTCGCGTCCGGACTGCCGGAACGTCGCGACCGCGTACTGCTCCCGGCCGTTCAGCTCGTAGTAACGTCCGACGAGGCCTCCCTTGCCCTTCACCTCCGTCTCGACCGTCGCCTCGAGGCCGCGCTGCGCCATGAACTCCTGGAGCCACACGCGGAAGTTGCGACGCGGAAGCTCGGGCTTCTTCTTCGGGGCCGCGGGCTTGCCGTCCTCGCCAGGCTTGCCGTCTTCGCCGGGCTTGCCGTCCTCGCCGGGCTTGCCGTCCTCGCCGGGCTTGCCGTCCTCGCCGGCGTCCGGGACCTCTTCACGAGGCGTGACGACCTGGACATTCCATCGACGAACCTCGAGGCGCGGGTCCGTGCCGAGGTTGCTCGATCCCTGCCAGATTCCGACGAGGACCTTCTCCCCGGGCTGCGTCGGGATCTGGTCCCAGCGCGCCGGGATGCGCAGCGAGTATCCTCGAGCCTTGTCTTTGTAGGTCGACCCGAGCTTCTCGGCCGCGTGGAGGACGCCGCCGAGCAGCAGGAACGACAGACCGCAGGCCAGCACGGCGCCGGCGACCGATCGGCCGAGCCGGACCGTCGCGCGGGACCGCTCACGGGGCGCCGCGAATTCACGTGGAGTCAGCATTCTTCGCTCACGGAGTAAGGAAGCCTCTCGATATCTGCCCGGGCCGATGATACCCGAAACGAAGGGGGCTGCCCACGAGGTTTTACGGCTGTAAGTCGTTCTCGCTACTGGATCCGCGAGAGCGCGTACTGGCGCGACCGGAAGTTCCAGATCGCCACGGCCGTGCCGCCGACGAAGATCGACAGCAAAACGACGATCGACGGCACGAGACCGGGGGCCCCCGCGACGTCGGGCACGAAGAACGGCTCCCTCAGGAACCGGATCCCGTCGTCGCTCATGCGGCTGGTGATGCAGCGCGCGTAGTAGTTGACCGTCAGCAGGCGGGTCTGGCCGGGCAGGTTGCCGATCAGCCCCTCCCACCCGAACGCGAAGATCAGCGCCGGAACGAGCGGCTTGCGGAAGCGAGTGCCGCCAGCCAGGAAGAGCCCGCCGTACGCGAGCACCGCCAGAAGCAGTGCCGTCGCGAACGGCATCAGCCCGCCCATCTTCGCGAGCTCTTCGGCAGCTTCGGGCCGGGTCCGTACGGCCACGTACGTCAGCACGAGCGAGACGGTGGCGAGCCCGCCGCCGACGACGACGTACGAGAGCATCTTGCCGATGACGATCGCCTGCTTGCGAATCGGTCGGATGATCAGATACAGCAGCGTCCCCCGGTCCGCTTCGTCGCTGATCAGGCCGACCGCGAAGGCGATCCCAATGAGCGGCGCGAGGAACTGCATGAAGAGCAGCGTGCCGAGCATCCCGAACAACCTGTCGGGGTCGGCGCTCTGCGGAATGACGAACGCCAGTCCCATCGGCGCCACCAGGCCGATGATCATCAGGAGAAGCTTCCGCCCCCCGCCCATCTGCCACAGCGTGTGACGGAATACCAGCGCCGCTCCGAAGAGGTCGCCGTGGATCGGTGCCGCACCGCCGGGTGCCGCGCTTGGAGCCGAAGGGCTCGACGTACCGGTCGCGTCCGTCATGAGATCACTGCACGAGGTAGTGGAAGACCGCTTCGAGGTTGTCGTCAGGCGACGTGAGGCGATCGATCCGGATTCCGGCGTCGAGCGCGAGTGCCGGCACCCGCGCGTAGAAGTCATCGGGTTTCACGGTCTCGACAAGGACCTGTCCGGGCTCACCATTCAGCGAAACCCGGACGACATCCTCGTGATGCAGCAGCTCCCGGGCGAGCGCTCGAGGATCGTCGCATCGGATCTCGATGTGGTGCGGATGCTTGTCGATGAGCGCACGGATGTCGTGCACGTGACCCTCGGCGAGGATCCGCCCGCGGTGGATCAGCACGATGCGCGGAGTCATCGCCTCCACTTCGTGCAGGATGTGGCTCGATACGAGGATGTGCCGCCCCTGGTCGCCGAGCTCGCGCACGAGATCGATCGTCTCGCGACGGCCGACCGGGTCGAGCCCGGTGAGCGGCTCGTCGAGGACGAGGAGCTCCGGGTCGTGCACCATGGCCTGCGCGATCTTGATGCGCTGGCGCATTCCCTTGCTGTAGCCGCCGACCTTACGTCCGCTCGCGTCGGACAGGCGCACGCGGTCGATGCAGCGCGTCGCGCGCTCCCTCGCCTCCTTCGCGTGGAAGCCGGCGAGCTTCGCGGCGAACGTGACGAACTCGAGCCCGCTCATGGATTCCCAGAACGAGTCCAGATCGGGGCAAAGCCCCATCCGGCGGTAGATGCCGGGATTGTTCCAGACCGGCTCGCCGAGCACGCGGACCGTACCCTGACTCGGACGCAGCTGGCCGGTGACCATTCGAATCATCGTCGTCTTGCCGGCGCCGTTGGGGCCGAGCAGACCCGTCACGCCGGGAGGGATCTGAACGTCGACATCGTTGACGCCGATCACCTCGCCGTACCAGCGGGACACTTTCTCCAGCTCGATGATCGCGCTCATCCGGATACGGCCTCCACCGCGCGAACGCGCCAGATCACGATGCCCATCGCGACGACCGAGAGCGCCGTGATCACGAGACCTGCATACACCGGGCTGAAGTCCATGTTCCTCGGAACGCTCGTGTCGAGGAGCGCGATCGCCACTCGGTGGAGATTCGAGCTGAACGAGATCATGTTGAGCTGGGCGTTCTTGACGAGATCCCACAGCAGGTTGCCGAGGGTCAGCGTCAGGAAGTGCATGCCGATCCAGACGACGGAAACGATGCGCGGCCGCGCGAGCAGGCTCGAAAGCCCCAGGATCACGCAGCTCGACACCGCGGAGATGACGACACCGGACGCGGCCAGCCCGAACGGGACCTTCCACGTGGCGCGCAGATAGTCGAGGCTCGGCGAGGCGAGCGCGACCACCAGGTACAGCACGAGGAACGGTACGGCGGTGACCAGCATGTTGAACGCGAAGATCACGCCGAACTTCCCGAGGATGTAGTCGAACTTCTTGACCGGGCGCGACAGGTACAGCTCGAGCGCGCGCGCTTCACGGTCCCTCGCGATCAGCCCGGCCCCGACCAGCGCGCACATCACCGCGACCCAGAAGATCTGGAAGGCGACGAGCTGGAGGTAGAAGTCGCCGCCGAAGTTCTTCGCGAGCGCGTCCCCGACGGTCTCGTCCCCCGTCGTGCGAACGACGTTGTCGACCATGCGCAGTCGAAGGACTGCGCCGAAGGCCAGACCGAGCATCGGGAACATCGCCGCGCCGCACGTGAGGAGCACCCACTTGTTCTTCAGGTTCAAGCGCACGGACGCGGCCGTGATCGTGAGCCAGCGCAGCGCATGCCCGCGCAGCGGACCGTTCCAGTTGCGGTATCCCTGGTCGTATACGGGCATCAGGAAACTCCCGCGGCGGTCGGTTCGCCGCCGTGCTCGATCGCGTCCATGAAGACGTCCTCGAGCGAACGACGCGCCGGCTCGAGATGTCGAATCTGCACGTTCGTGGCGCGGGCGACCTCCCAGACGGTTCGAATATCGCCCCCGTCGTCGATCGTGACGCGGAGGGTTTCTCGCGGACCGTCGTCGACCGGGCATCCCGCCTTGTCGAGCGCCTCGCGGAACGCGTCGCGATCGCCCTTCACGCGAACGACGTAGCCGCTTCCGGTGCCCTCGCGCATCTCCTCGATGTTGCCCTGCGCGAGGACCTCACCGCCCGCGAGCACGATCACGTCCGTGCAGACGGCTTCGACATCCGGAAGGAGATGGGACGAGACGAGGACATGGATGCCCTTGTCGCGGGCGATATCGCCGACGAGCTCGAGCATCTCGATCCGTCCCTTCGGGTCCATGCCGTTCGTCGGCTCGTCGAGGAAGACGAGCTTCGGATCGTGAACGAGCGCCTGCGCGAGCTTCACGCGCTGCAGCATGCCGGCCGAGTACGACTCGACGGGCCGGTATCGTTCCTCGGCGAGGCCGACGTAGTCGAGGACTTCGTGCGCGCGCTGCTTCGCGTCACCGTGATGCATCCCGACCAGCTCGCCGGCGAAGGTCGTCGAACCGACGCCGTTCATGCCGGGGAACAGACAGTCACGCTCCGGCATGTAGCCGACACGCTGTCGGATGTCGAGGAAGTCCCGACGCACGTCGAGACCGAGAACGGTTCCGGAACCGGAGCGCAGAGGAAGGTGCCCGAGCAGCGCCTTGATGAGCGTGCTCTTGCCGGCGCCATTGGGACCGAGCAAGCCGATCGCATGACTGTCCGCGCGAAGGGTGAGCCCCTTCAGAACGGGGTCATTGGCGTAGCCTACCGTGAGGCCCTGCAAGTCGATCATGAATCAGAGTCGGGTTCGCCGCGGCGTATCAGACCCACTTACCCGGACGGGGCGTCGATTCTACATTTTGCGCGCGCCGTGGCGAGGTGCTCGCGCCGACGCCTCCCGCAGACTGGCCTCTCATCTCGCGCCGACCGCCTCCCGCAGACCGGCCTCTCATCTCGCGTCAACCGCCACCGCGCGTCCCGAACTGACAGCTCGCTCCCGGGCCGCCGCCCCCGGCTTTGCGGGCCTGTCCCTCGATCGCTCACGCCAATCCTTCGCCCGCTTCCTCCCTCCGCTCCCGGTGATCTCGAACGCACATCGCAGACCCTTCCCCGGGCCTCGGCAGGGTCTCGCGGGCAGGACTCGCGGCAGACAGTGCGAGATCCGCCCGCACAGCCTCCCGGGCGCAGAATCGGGAGCGCCTCGACAACATGCGGTAAAGCACTGCACACCTTGGACTAGAAAGTTTTTCGGTTTTTGGCGCAGTTATGGAATGCACGTTGCGAATAGTCCATCGTCTTCGCGACACGCAGCACAACGGTCGAGAACATTCGCAATCGTTCGAGGCCAAGACCGAAGTGCTTTCGAGAAGACCTGAAACGACTGTCAAGGGTAAGCTGGTTCCTTGTAACTAGAGAAGAGACCCTTCTCGCCCGGACCCCCGGAATCAGCTTACCCTTCGTTTATTTCGGCCTCGCCCCCTCCCCTCGACTCCCCCCTTCGCGGCCCTTCCGTCGCCTTGACTTCTCGCAGGCCCTCGTTTTAGTGTAGGCACGGCTTCGACCGAGCCGTCGAGGCTCTTCCGGAATCCGAGGTCGCCCCTATAGCTCAGTGGATAGAGCACTGGTCTCCGGAACCAGAGGCGGAGGTTCGATCCCTCCTAGGGGTACCAACCTTCTCCTTGTTCCGAACGGACGTCCTCCGATGATGAAGGCCAGTCGCATGTCCGGGCCGTCCGACCTCTTCTCGCGGATTCCAGCGTGACACGCCCGACGAGCTCATCCGTCCCCGAATCGCTCGACCGGGAGGACGCCACGGCACTCGGCCTTCGGCTGGGCGAGGCGGCCGCCGAAGCCCGGGAGAAGCTCGGCGACGATGCCCCGAAAGCCCTCGCGCGGATCGTCGATCACATCCTGGTCCGAGCCCTCGAGGAGGCCGGCCTCACCGATTACCTCGACCGATACCGCACGGCGATCGGGCTGGCACCGTTCGCGGACGACGCCCGGCTCTCGACGCTCGACACCGCGACCGTGCCGGCACCCGAAGCCTTCGCCATCGCCGCGAGCGTTCTCACGCCCGAGGACGCCCGCAAGTCCTCCGGAGTCGTGTTCACGCCTCGGGATGTCGCCCGCTTCATGGCCGCCGTCGGATTCGCGAGCCTCGCGCCGGAAGCGGACGGGCTCGGCAACCGGACCGCTTCGTGGCTGGCCGGCAAGCCGGACGAACCGCCGGCGAAGCCGCCGCGTATTCTCGACCCGGCCGCCGGGACGGGCGTCTTCCTGCTCACCGCCGCGCGACTCCTCGAGCCCGCGCTCGATGGCTCGTCGTTCGAGAAACGGCGCGCGCTCCTCGAGTCGTCGTTGTTCGGCCTCGAGCAGTCTCCCGACCGGGCACTGCTCGCACGGCTCGGCCTCATTCTGTATCTGCTCGAGGACACCTCCCCCGGAGACGACGCGGCCTCGGAGCCGCCCGCCCTCACCGGGACGGTGCTCGTCGGCGATCCGCTCGTCGATCGATTCCAGGGAGAGAGCGACGGCACGCTGTTCGGCACCGACTCCAACGAGCTTCCGATCCCGGCCGGATTCGATCTCGTGCTCGCGAACCCTCCGTACGTTCGCCAGGAACGGATTCCGCACGACCGCAAGATCGCGATCCAGCGCCGCTTCTCGAGCGGCTCGGCGCGCGGGTTCTCCCGGCGAAGCGATCTCTACGTCTATTTCTTCGCGCTGCTGCCGCGCCTCCTCTCCGAGCGCGGAGTCGCGGTCATGATCACGTCGAACTCGTGGTTGAACGCCGGCTACGGACAGGAACTGCGACGCTTCCTGCTGGATGCCGTGCGCCTTCGCCTCGTGCTCGAGCCGCGGGATGAACGCTGGTTCTCGTCCTCGTCCGTCAACGCGGGGATCACCGTCCTCGAGGCGGCGGAGTCGACCACCGACCGCGTCTCGTTCGTGACGACCACCGCTCCGCTGGCACGGATGCTCGGCGACTCGCGCTGGGTGGCCGAGCTCGTCGAGGGACCGGCCGGCAGCCACGCCGGCTACCGCCGCGTCGATCTCGCGCACGACGCACTCGAAGAAGGCTCCCGGGACGACGACGACGCGAGCACCGCGCGCACGCCCTGGGGTGTCTACCTCTCGGCGCCGACCGCGCACCTCGAGCTCCGGGAGACCGCGCATGAACGTCTCGTCCCGCTGAAGAGCCTCGCGGACGTTCGCTTCGGCCTGAAGACGGGCGCGAACCGTTTCTTCTATGTGACGGATTGCACCGACACCACCGAAGCCTCCGACCTCGTCGACTACGACGAGTCGGATCGCGAGCGCTTCGCGGGAGGCGAGCTTCGAGCGGTGGCCACGCAGTTGCTCACGACGGACGACGGCCAGCCGCGTCCGACCCTGATCGAGCCTCGCTTCCTCGCGCCGGCGTTCGTCTCACCGCGGGACGCCCGAGGTCTCGCCGTGAAGGAATCCGAGCTCCGATGGCGCGCCGTCACGCTCCCGGCGGACGAACGCGAGCTCGAGGGAACGCACGCCGCGAAGTACGTGAAGCGGGGCGAAGAGCTCGGGCTGCATCGCCGCCCCTCGTGTGCCGGCCGATCCGCCTGGTGGTCGCTCCCGATCCAGGAGCCCCCGCCGCTCGCGCACGCGCTCATCGTGCATCAGCGGCCGGCGCTGTTCCGCGTACCCGAGAACGCGCTCGTCGACGCCAACCTCGTGTGGATCGTGCCCGAGAGTGCCGATGCCGAGCTCGCGGTGATCGCCGGTATGCTCTCGAGCTTCGGTCTGCTCTCCCGAGAGTTCTATCTGATGACGAACCTCGGCGAAGGAGCGCTGAAGGCCAACCCGATCTATCTCGGTGAGATTCCGGTCCCGCGGACGATCCCGCGCGGGTTGAAGAAGCCACTTCGCGAAGTCCTCCGCGAGATCGAAGGTCGGGCGCATCTCACGATCGACGAGGAAGTCCGGCGCGAAGACCGCCGCACGCTCGACGAGCTCGTGCTCCAGGCCCTCGGCGTGGAGAGCGAGCGCGAGCGATGGCGCCTGCGCGAGGAGATCGCCAAGGGACTCGTCGAAGCCACCTCGAGCCGCATCCGACGAAGCTCGAATCCGCGCGCCGAGATGGACTGAACGACGGCGTTGCTCCCGCGAAGGGCTACTTCCGGCCCGCCGCCTTCACGAACGCACGCACGCGCGCCACGTCGACCGGATTCGCCGCTCGCCCCTCGGCCTTCAGCGACGAGCCGACGATGACGCCGTCCGCGACCTCGAGGAACTCTTCGAGAGTCTCGGTTTCGATCCCGCTGCCCGCGAGCACCGGCACCCCCGGGATCTCCGCCTTGACGGTGCGGATCTCCCACGGCGTTCCCGGCGAGCCCGTAGACGCGCCGGTCAGGATGATCGCGTCCGCGAGCCCGCGCTCGGCCGCTTCCTTCGCCTCCGACTCGAGCGGCGGACGCTCGCCCAGAGGCTCGGCGTGCTTCACGGCGACATCCGCGAACACCGCCACGCCGCCCGCGCCGAGCGCCGAGCGGAGCCGCAACGTCTCGTGGGCTCGCCCCTCGAGCACTCCCTGATCGCTCACGACCGCGCCGATGTGGACGTTCACCCGCACGTAGCGCGCACCCGACACGCTCGCGATCGCGAGCGCCGATGCGACATCGTTGCGCAGCACGTTCACGCCGATCGGGATCTTCACCTTGCGCGCGAGGTGCGCGAGCACCCACGTCATCGACGCGACCGTCACCGGCGGCACCGCACCGGGAAAGAACGGCGCGTCTCCGAAGTTCTCGATCATCAAGCCGTCCATGCCGCCGGTCTGCAGCGCCGACGCGTCACGTACCGCATGCTCGATGACCGCCTCGAGTCCTCCGCCTTCGTCGAAGCGCGGGCTTCCAGGCAGCGGCAACAGATGGATCATCCCGATGAGCGGCTTCTTCCGCTCGAAGATCTTTCGGAGCATCAGTCGTCCTCGGATCGCGTCCAGGGCCGGTACTTGCGCAGCATCTTCAGGAAGAGGGTGAGATCCTCCGGGAGTGGGCACTCCACGAAGACTTCCTCTCCCGAAACGGGGTGGGTGAAACGAAGCGCCCGTGCGTGCAGCGTCAGCCGATTCATCAACGCCGACTCGGTGCCGCGCTTCTTCGGGCGATACCCGGGCTTGAGATCGGACAGGTGGATCTCTTCCCGGCTGCCATAGGTCGGATCGATCGCGAGCGCGTGACCGATCCCCGCCATGTGCACGCGAATCTGGTGCGTGCGGCCCGTCTCCGGCATGGCCTCGACGAGCGCGTAGTCTCGAAATCGCTCGCGCACCCGGAATCGCGTCGTCGACAGCTTGCCGACGTTGCGATCGGTGCGCATGCGCATCTTCTCGCGTGGATCGTGACCGATCGGCAGCTCGATCGTGCCCTCGTCTTCATCCGGCTCGCCGGCAACGAGCGCCAGATACTCCTTGCCGACTTCGCGGTTCTGGAACTGAAGGCTCAGCGCGCGGTGCGAGGCCCGATCGAGGGCCACGACCAGGGCGCCGCTCGCTCCCTTGTCGATCCGGTGAACGACGAAGGCTTCGTCCTCGCGCTCACGCAGGATCTCGATCAGGCTCGGCACCTCGCCGGCGCGATCGGGCACGACCGGGATCCCGGCCGGCTTGTTCACGACGATGAAGGCGTCGTCTCGCAAGAGGACCTCGACGTCGGGCACTTTCGGACCGCTGTCGGACTCCGCGGGGACGGACACGCGTTCGCCCGAGCGCATCTTGCGACCGAGCCAGCCCGCCTCGCGATTCACGAGCACGCTGCCCCCCAGGATCATCTTGCGGAGCCAGCGACGGTCGAGATCGGGAAGCTCGTCAGCGATGAATCGCTCGAGGGCCCAGCCGTCGTGATCGGTCGTGACGAAGAGGGTATGGGACGCCATGTCTCTACCGCGGTACGGCTGGCCGGTGCTGCGACTCTGGAGAAGCGCCGCGCGCGCTACTTCTTCACGCGCTCCATGAAGTCGCCGTTGGTCGTATCGACCTTGACGTGCTCGCCCTGGTTGATGAACAGCGGGACCTTCGTCTTGAGGCCCGTCTCCATCACGGCGTCCTTGAAGACGTTCGTGACGGAATCGCCCCTCTCGCCCGGCGCCGTCTCGGTCACCTGCAGCACGACCGACCCCGGGATCTCGACGCCGATCGGGTTCTCCTCGTAGAAGAGCACCTGGATCTCGCTGTTGTGCGTGAGGAACTTCATCGACTCTTCGATGATGTCGTTGGGGATCGTGAACTGGTCGTACGATTCCTGATCCATGAACACGAAGCCCTCTCCCTCGGGGTAGAGGTACTCGCACTTGCGGCGCGTGACGAACGCGGTCTCGATGTTGTCCGTCGAGTTGAACCGCTTGCTGATCGTCGTGCCGAGCTTGTAGTTCTTGATCTTCATCTGGACGTAGGCCGGACCCTTGCCGGGTTTCACGTGCGAGGTGTCCGTGACGATGAAGAACTCGCCGTCCAGAATGATCATGTTGCCGCGACGCACCTCGTTGACCTTCGCCATCCCAAGTCTCCAGACTGCCGGGGTTTTCGGAAAAGGTGCGATTATAGTACGCGCACCGGACCCCTCCAAGCCCGGGTTCCGGATTCGTCTAAAGTCGAACGGAACGGTTGCCGATACGGCCCGACGTGTCCAACCAGACCGATTCCGTGAGACAGACGATGACGCTCCAGTTTGGTCAGATCCGGCGCTCGACGGTGTTTCTCCTCCTCGCGCTCGTGGTCTGTCTGCTGATCGGGATCACCCGGGGTGGCGGCGGCGGGCCCGAGCTGCGGCTACGCGCGATCGACGCCATGGGCGCGGCCGGCGAGCCGATCGCATTCGGGGCCCGGGTCACGCGCCGCGGCGCATTCGGGACCGAGCGAGGCGTCCCCGGCATCTCCGTCACCTTCCTCCTCGAGGGCCGCTCGATCGGCGGCGCCGTGACGGATGCGGAC
>CAZQZX010000080.1:0-25238 GCA_964597885.1 uncultured Planctomycetota bacterium | reverse complement strand
CGCCCACGCATGAAGCTCAGCCCGCGAAGAGTCGCCTACCTGTTCGTGCTCGCCTGGCTGACCAGCCTCCTGGCCGCCGAGTACCAGGGGGCCACTCTCGATGCCGAAGCGTTTCGCCAGAACAGCATCCTGCTGATCGTGCTCCTGACGACGCTTGCGCTCGGTTCGTACATCTCGAAGTGGAGGAAGGAGGATCGAGAGCGGGACTGATCCGTTTCCGTCTACCACACTAGCGTCCATCGCCAACGGCGCGATCGATGAACATCCGGCACAGGCCCCAAAACCCCCTATACCCAAGGGTACCTAAGCTCTAGCTGATCAACCCACAATCCCATCTTGACTGTTGACGGGAAACGCCAATAAGATCGCCGCACTAGAGGAGCGTCGCGATCTTCCGAGCCATCCGAGACCCCATCCCCGCAATAGACCTAAGCGAGTGACCCATGGATACAAAGACCCCAGGCTCGGAACCGCGACATGCGGATCCCACCTCCGATGTCCGTATAGCTAGGAATCGGCTTCTTCGTCGCGTCGCGTTATCGTTAGGAGCGGGCGTTGCTGGACTCTGGTTCGTCGTGTTCCTCTTCTCGACGTTCGCTGTCACCGGAGGGTTCGTCGAGCGAGTCGGGCAGATGGGCGACAGCTTCGGAGCACTCAACACTTTCTTCTCAGGGTTGGCCTTCGTGGGAGTCATCATGGCCATCCTGATGCAGGCGTCCGAGCTCGACCTTCAATATCGCGAGCTCGTTCAGGCCGTCCAAGCTCATCAATCCCAAGCGGACTCGGTGAAAGGCCAGCTCGAGCTGCAATCCGAAGTCTTCACCTACGACCGCAAATTCAAGCTGCGTGCCCAAAGCCGAGAGCTCTACGCGCGCTGGAACAACGAGCTGTGGCAGACGCGCAGGAATGTGCAGATCTGGCTTCACAAGAACCTCCGCCCCACGGAATGGATGAACGCAACGGATCAAGGCAGATCCAAGACCGCATGCCAGGCCTACCTTGCAGAGAGCGGGTTCCCGACAATCGCCGAGCTCCGCTCGAACGAAGACGCCGCGTATGCGGACATCTATCGACTCCTCAATTTCTTCGAACAGTGGACCGTACTTCAGATGTCGGGAGACCTTGATACGCAGCTGCTGCGAGACCTGCTGCGGGCCCACCCCCATTGGTGGAAGGCGTGCTTTATTCGACCGTTTCGGCTTGCCCAAGAAAGCAGCGGCCGGGACGCGCAGCTTCTGGGGCTCCTGACTCTCGTTGAGGACTGGACGTTGAATTACGATATGTCCGCCTACGAGCATTGGGCCATGCCTGAGCAGGCTTCTTAACGACTACGGCCGGATTCCAAGGAATTACAAGCACGATGAAAGACGAGATTCGCGAATCCATTGAGAAAGCTCGATCTACTGCCTCAGGCTGGATCGAGATTCTAAGGCGAGCAACGGGCGGTAGGCGCGAAGAATTCGAGAAGCAGCGTGATCGAGCCCAATCACGGGCAATGGAGAAAGCAGTAGGAGATGCGCTGAACGCTCTAAACCGTGCCGAACTCTTCACTGCAATGGTGCAACGAACACTCGACGAAACCCTCACCATGTACGAAGCCAACGCGACCTCGTATCTCGAGAGGTCATCCGAGCTTCGTAAGGAGCTCAGCGCAGAATCTAGTGACATCTCGCAGGCAAACGAAGAGTTTCAAGAGAGGCTCGATGCCGGTGCATACGCATCGACCTCCCAACGTATCGTGCACAGCCTTTGGATCTCGACGCTACTCTGGGAAGTACTCTTGATCCTGATCGACGAACACGACAGTGTCTACGAAAAGCGAGCACTCAAAGAACTCAAGGGCGCCGTCGGGGATATCGCTGGAACGCCGCTTCTCTTGTCGTTCCTCGGACGGCTTCGCAGTGTCGTGCTCGCACGCATGAAGATCATCGACGCGGGTGATGAATCGGCCGCGCCCTTCGAGTTTTTCTCAGATATCGTCGGCGACTGGCCGAATCTGTGCGACGAAGTCATCAGTAAGACACAAACCAGTCGCGAAGCCGTTGGATCCGTTGAGGAGTGGATACGACGGCACTTGGACTTGAACGACGCCCCTGTCTAGAGCCAATCGCGGAACATCGAGGCCCGTAAGTCTCTCCCGTCTCCCACCAGACCCCTCCTCCCCCACCCACGCACACCGGAAATCTCTTTCTTCTTTTCCCCACCGGACGGGACGCCGGGCTGCCGTAAGATGAAGGGTAGACCCGAGTCGTGGCGTCGTCCGTCGCTTCGCGATCGTGGCGGCGGAATCGGCGCGACGACGCACCCGAAGATGACATGCGAGCGAGCTTCGATCCCAATCACGCGGTCCTCCGGCTGGCGCGGGGGGACATCGGCGACGAGCCTGGTGAGGCCTGGCGGCTGATCGAGACGGCCTGGCCTGCGCTGACGCGGTTCGTGCAGCAGCGATTGGTGGCGAAGAAAATCCCGAGGGAATGGGTGCTCGACTGTGGGCAGAACGTGTTTCGTCGGGTCTGGAAGTACCGCAAGGGATACCGCGGCACGACCGAGTCGGAATGGTGGGCGTGGCTGCGGATGATCACGGACAACGAGCTTCGCCGATTGATGGCCAGCGAAGGACGGCAGCCGATCCCGGCGACCGACTTCGAGGGCCGCAGCGGAAGCGGCGGCGACGGCTCGTCCTCGGCGTTCTCGGGAACGAGCGCGCTCGAGGATCCGCGCTTCGCCGACGCGCATCGACGTGGCCGCAGCACGTCCGGCGGCGCCGTCGCGCAAGACGACAGCGCGGGAGGCAGCGGCAGCGGCGGCACGGGTCACGGCCTCGGCGGCGACCCGACGCTCGACGCCGTCCTCGACCGCGAGTCTCGCGAAAAGGTGCGCGACTGTATCGAGCGCCTTCCCGCGACGCATCGCAAGGTCGTCGAGCTGATCTTCCTTCGCAAGGAGCTGTCGGAACGAGCGGTGGCGGCGGCCTTCGGCTGCTCGCCGTCGTACGTGCACAAGGTGAAGTCGCAGGCGCTCGAACGTCTGCGACGCTGCATGAAGAGCAAAGGAATGCGCTGAGCGATGGATCCGGAACGCGCCGAAGACATCCTGAATCGATACGGGAGCACGCTGCCCGACGATCCTCTCTTCCCGGAGAGCCTCGATCGTCAGCTGCGCGCCGAGCTCCGCGCGTCGGCGCAGGCCGAGTCCGAGGAGCGCTCGTCGTCGACGAAGGTCGTCCGTCGATTCCGGCGCCGCGAGAAGATCCACCTCGGCGCGATCGCCGCACTGACCGCGATCGCGGCAACGCTCGTCTTCGTACTCGTCCGTCCGAACTTCATCGAAGCGCCCGAGGCCGATCCGCTCGAGCTCATCGCCACGATCGTCGCCGACGGCGATCGCACCCTCCGCGCCGGCGACTACGCCACCGCCGAGGCTCGGTACCGCGACGCGCTCGGCCGCATCCTCGAGATCGAAGGCCCGCCGCGGGTCGATCGCGCCGTCATCCTCGAGCGGCTCGGCGACACGCTCGCCGCTCAGGGACGCGCCGACGAGACCGCCCTTCTCTACGAACAGGCGCTCGCCCTTCGCCTCGAGGACTTCCCCGCAAGCTACCTCGACGTCGCACGGCTCGGTACGCATCTCGCCGAGCGGGCGGCGCGGCTCGGCGATCTCGAAGGCGCGCGCGAGCTCTACGAACGGCAAGCCGAGCTCTTCGGAACGCCCGGCGGCCATCGCGACGAGGCCAACCGATCGTTCTTCGACGAAGTCGTCGCCACGAGCAGCGCGCGGCAGGCCGACCTGGCGCGGCGTCTGGCCGAGCGCGGATCGTCGGCCGAGCACTACCAGCGCTACGTCGACGGACAGCTCGCGCTCCCGAGCGCCGACGAGGCCACGCGTCCGATCCGCCTCGGGAACCTCACCCACGCGTACCGCCGTCTCGGCGAGCTCGCGTTCGCGGCCGGTAACCTGGCGGCCGCCGACGAGTACTTCTCGCAGGCGCTCACCGCGAGCGAGGAGCGCTATCGCCTCGCGCCCGACGACGACGACTCGATCGAAGAGCTGACCCTCGTCCTGCAGCCGCTCGCCGAGATCGCGCGCCAGCGACTCGACCTCGGCGCGTGCCGCGGGTATCTCGATCGTTCGTTCGAGCTGCAGTCGCGCCTCCTCGAGCGAGACCCGGGCGACCTCGCGCGCCGCCGCGCCATCGGCGAGATCCACGCCAGTCGCGGAGACGCCGCGCTGCAGCAGGGCGAGCTCGACGCCGCGCGCATCGACTTCGTCGAGTACGCGAAGATCTGCGACGCGCTCGTGGCGAGCGATCGACGGAATGTCCTTTACCGGGAAGACCAGGCGCTCGCGCACGCCCAGCTCGCGCGGGTGGCGGAGCTCTCGGGTGACGACCGCGAAGCGCTCGGCGAGCATCGCGAGGTGCTCGCGATCACCATGCGACTCGCCGACGATCATCCCGGCAACCCTCGCCACCGCGAGAACGTCGCCGCGACGCACTCGAAGATCGCGGCGCTGCTCGAACGCGCGCGCCGGCTCGACGACGTGGCGACCGAGATCGAACACTCGGTGCGCACCTACGAAGGGCTCTCTACCGACGAGCCGCGCAACAAGCGCTACCTCGAGCACCTCTCCGTCGGCTACTCGAAGCTCTCGGATCTGAAGCTCGAAGCGGGCGATCGCGACGCCGCCGGCCGGTACGCCAGACTCGCGCTCCTCACCGACCATTGGCTCGCGCGACACGACCCGGAGAATCCGATCTACCGAGACATCCTGCTCGCGAGCATGGAGCGCGCCGCGAATCTGACGTACATGGATGGGTCCCCTGCGACCGCCGCCGACTACTACTCCGATCTCGCCGCGATGCGCGAGGAGCTGTTCGGGAAGAACGATCCGCTCACGGTGCGAGCGCGGGCCCGCCACGCCGCCTCCCTCGCCGCGAACGTGAGCACGTCACGCAACGATCTGGCCGCGGCCGCGACCGAGCTCACCGAATGCGTACGTGTGTTCCGCCGGCTCGACGCGGCGTCCGCTTCTTCGCCTGGCGCGGGGCCCGACTCGGCGGCAACGTGGATGCTCGAAGCCCTGGAAGCGCTCGAGCTTCTGTACTCACCGGAGCGCCTCGATTACCCGCGACGGCTCGCCGAAGTGAAGCGCCAGCTCGAAGGGCTTCGGTAAGCGAGCGACGGCCGAGACGACGCGTCAGATCTTCTCGAGCCAGTGCGGGAGATCGCCGGCGAGCTTCTTCATCGCATCGTCTTCGAGGCTGTCGTAGTAGCCCCGAATGCGGCCCTCGAGATCGACGAGGACGAAGCGGGAGGTGTGCCCGCCGGGAAGGTTGTCGGCGGGCAGATGGAAGCCGTCCTCGCAGAGCTCCTTCACCTTGCCGAAGTCACCGGTGAGGAAACGCCAGCGATCGTCCGTCACGTTGAACTTCGAAGCGTACTCGGTGAGGACCTCGGGCGTGTCGTAGCCCGGATCGACCGACACGGTTACGATCTGTAGACGGGGATCGCTCGCGTACGCTTCGTAGATCTCCTGCAGCCGAACGCTCATCACCTTGCAGATGCCGGGGCACCGCGTGAACTGGAACGAAACGAGGCTGACCTTGCCGACCATCTGATCGAGGCCGAAGGGGCGGCTCGACTGATCGACGAACGCGAACTCGGGGACCAGCCCGTGATCGGTCGACTCGAGCAGCGCGGCTTGCCTCGCTTCTTCGGCTCGGCCGAGCTGCTGCACGGCGATGATCGAACCGACGAGCGTCACCACGGCGACGACGAACGCCGCGCGCAGCCATACCGGGATCGCACGAAGGGCACTCATGATTCCAGCAGTCTACCCAGGCCCCGGAATGCCCGCAATCGGCGCGACGTGCGGCATGGGGTCGCACGGGGTCGACTTGCCCGATCGCCCTGGGACCGGGGTACGACGAACGACTCTAGCCGCCGCTCGGGTCGTCGGTCGACATCGAGCGCAGGACGTCGAGCGCCGATTCCGCGCTGGCGACCGACCACGCGTCGTAGTCGTCCGAGAGCTTTCGCGTGAGCGGATGCACGGATCCGTCGGCCACGGCCTCACCGTCGATCGCGACGATCGGAACGACGCCACGCGACGAGCTGCACAGGAACGCCCCGGCCAGATCGTCGAGATCGGCTCGCGGCCAGCGTTCAAATCGGACGGGCACGCCGAGCTCGGCCGCCCGCTCGAGAAGGATGCGGCGCGTCACACCTTCGAGAACGCCATCGGCAGCCGTGACGAGCTCGCCGTCTGTAGTGATCGCGAAGAACGTGCTGCTCGTCCCTTCGAGCAGCCGATCGTGCTCGTCGAGTAGGATACGCTCGTAGCTGTCCGAGGCGACGACCGGTACGGCGCCGCGCTCCGCCACGAACGCCGTCGTCTTCACGAGCGGATCGTCGCGATGGAGCTGCGCGGTCGTCTCCACCCGGACGCCGTCGCGCTTGGCGGCCTCGGGCACTCCGAGGAGCGGTCCCGCGGCGAGCAGCAGACGCCCCTCGCCCTTCCCCATCGGAACGCACTCGGAGAGGGCGTCGAATCGGATGACCGAATCTCCCCCGCCGGACGCCGCCGAGGCGCGCGTCGCCACGCCATCGAGCACCGTCAGCAGGGCCTCACGATCGAGCGGGTCGGCGATCCCGATCCCTCGCATCGAGGACTCGAGCCGATCGACGTGGGCACCGAGCCCGAGGAAGCGGTTCCCCCCGAAGGTACGGATCGTCGAGTAGACGCCGGCCGGGAGACCGGCGAGAGCATCGTGGACGGTCGCGGCCTCGGCCGGCACCGGAAGCTCCGCCGGTTCGCCGTCGGAACCGATCCCGAAGAGGTAGAGGTTCGAGTTCGCCATGGGCACAGAATAGCGAACGTCGCCGCCGGAATCCGCGCCTCTTTCGCCCGCGAGTTCTGGTACGCTGGATCCGTCCGGAAATGTCCTCGATCTCGACCCGAAGGGAGATGGAGATGGACATGCCCCGCCTCACCGATACCAAGCTTCCGCTCGCCACGCTTCTCGCTTCCCTGCTCGTCGTGCTCACGACGTCCGCCTCCGCGCAACGCCGCTTCGAGATCCTCGACCTCGGCGATCTCAACCCGACTCCGCACGTCGGCGTTCCGCTCGGCATCAACGACCACGGCGTCATCACCGGCTTCTCGAACATCGCCGAGGCCATCACGACCGAGGCGACGGTGTGGATCGACGGACGCGCTCAGTCGCTCGGCCGCTTCCCCGGCGACGACATCTCGGACGCGGCGCGCACGAACGAGGTCGGCCGCACCGTAGGGACGTCGAGCTGGATCGAGTACCGCGGCCACATCACGATCTTCTGGCCGACCGCGTGCGTCTTCGAGAACGGCGCCGTCACCGAGCTGATCTCGCTCGCCACGTCGGGCCAGAACTGGGAGCTGCTGTCGTGCGCCGACGTCAACCGCCACGGGCACGTCATCGGCGGCGGACGGAACCTCGACACCGAGACCTCACTCGCCTACCTGTTCCGCGAGGGGATCCTGACGGAGCTGCCGACGCTCGGCGGATCTCGGACCTCGCCCGTCGCGATCAACGATGCGGGCGTGATCGTCGGTCAATCGTGGACGACCGGCGGACAGAACCACGCCTTCGTGCTGCAGAACGGAGTCATGACCGATCTCGGCACGTTCGGCGGCCGCGACAGCCGCGCGCTCGACATCAACGAGGCCGGACAGATCGTCGGCTGGTCGCAGAGCCCGAGCTCGCCCACTCTCGCCACCCTGTGGCAGAACGGTCAGGCCACGAACCTCGGCACGCTCGGCGGCAACCAGAGTCACGCCGCGGCGATCAACGAGCGTGGACAGATCGTCGGCTTCTCGACCGACGCGCAGAACCACGCCCACATGTTCTTCTACGAGAACGGGCAGATGGTGAACCCGATCCTGACGCTCCCGCCCTCTCTCGGCTTCGCGGGACGCGCGACCTGCAGCGACATCAACGAGGCCGGACAGTTCGTCGGAACGGCGTATCGGATCAACCGCGACGCGCCCGTCGTCCTCACGCCGGTCGATCTCACGCTGTCGAACCTCGTGCCCGCGATCCCCGGACAGCCCGGCACCATCCAGGTCTCGGGGCTCGCGTCGAATGCGCGCGCGTACTTCACGTTCAGCGAGCAGGCCGGCATGACGCGGATCCCCGGATGCCCGGGTGCGCCGCTCCTGCTCTCGGGCCCGTCGCTCGCGACCGTCGTCCGGACCGACGCCGCCGGGCAGGCCTCGATCACGCGGCGGATCCCGCCCGGACTCTCGGGCAAGACGGTCCGCATCCAGGTCGTGGAGCGCAACGCCTGCCGCGTCTCGAACGTCGTGACGGTGACCTTCCCCTAGGACGAAGATCCTTCTCGGAATCGGACGAAAGATCCGGCCGCCGGGGGCGTAGTCTGCGGTGTCCCGATGGGGGTCGGGTTCCTAGAGACGCACCAGGAGGCATCGTATGTCCACGGATCGGATAGGGTTGCGAAAGAAGGCGAGCTGGAGGGCACGGATCGGAACGGCACTGGCGCTCGTCGCCTGCGTCCTCGCGGCCGGCGCGACGGCTCACGCTCAGGGCTCGGCCACGGCCAGCGGGATCACGGATCTCGAGAAGCGCCTGGAAATCCTGAGCGAGAAGGTCGACCAGGCCCGCAAGGACTCCAACATCCCGGGCGTCGGGCTCTCGATCGTGCACGGCGACAAGGTCATCTTCGCGCGCGGCTTCGGGCATCGAAACCTCGAGAAGGACCTGCCCGTCACGCCCGACACGATGTTCGCGGTCGGCTCGACGTCCAAGGCGTTCACGGCCGCGCTCGCGTGCATGCTCGATCAGGACGGCAAGCTCTCGCTCGACGAGAAGGTGCGAACGCACGTCCCGAGCTTCAAGCTGAAGGACGCGAAGTCGAACGACCAGGTCAACCTGCGCGACCTGATGGCGCACCGCACCGGACTCACCCGCATGGGCATGCTGTGGGCCGGCGGGCAGCTCGAGGTCGACGACATCCTCGCCGGCGTCGCGCGCGCCGAGCCGTACCGACCGTTCCGCTCGGCGTTCCTCTACAACAACATCATGTACCTGGTGACCGGGCTCTCGATCGCGAACGCGTCGAAGAGCGACTGGCACACCCAGATCCGGACGCGCATCTTCGAGCCGCTCGGAATGAAGTCGTCGAACACGTCCGTCCCCGAGATGGAGAAGAACCCGCTCGCGGCGATCGGCTACGACTGGGACGAGGTCGACGAGAAGTTCCGCGACAAGGACATGCGCGACCTCGCGGTCATCGCTCCCGCCGGCGCCATCAACAGCACGATCCTCGACATGGCGCAGTGGGTCCGCTTCCAGCTCGCAAGCGGTGAGTTCGAGGGGAAGCGCCTGCTCGACGAGAAGTACTTCGGCGAAATGCGAAAGCCCCACAACACGATGGGCCCCCAGATCGCCTACGGCCTCGGCTGGATGCTCCGCGACTGGAACGGCAAGAAGGTCGTCGAGCACGGTGGCAACATCGACGGCTTCGCGGCCGAGGTCGGACTGCTCCCGGAAGCGGATCTCGGTTTCTGCTTCGTCGCGAACGTCACCGCGACGCCGCTCCAGCAGGGCATCCTGAACATGGTCTGGGAGGGATTGCTCGGGGATCTCGACGAGACGGCCACGGCCGACGCCGCGAGCGATGGAACGAAGTCGGGCGACGGCTCGATGAGCGAGACGGAGCTCGAGCCCTACGTCGGCAAGTACCACTTCGCGCAGATGCAGGCCGATCTCACCGTGCAGATCAAGGACGGCAAGCTCGCCGTCGACGTGCCCGGTCAGACGCTCTACGTCCTGAAGTGGCCGACCGACGAAGGCCGCTGGGTGTTCGAGCTCACCGACGACGTCGAGGTGAGCTTCGAGCTTCCGGACGGAGCCGATCAGGCGGCGTCGATGAACATGTACCAGTCGGGCATGACCTTCAAGATGCCGCGCAAGGTCGCCGACACGGGTCTTCCGAGCGTGGAAGACGTCCTCGAGATTCGAAAGAAGGCCGGTCTAATGGGCGGTCTCGACGACGACAAGTACACGCGCACGACGGGTACGGCGACGTTCGTGCACATGGGCGTCTCGGGCAAGCTCCTCGAAATCTCGGGCGGCACCAACCGCTTCTACAACGAGGTCGACCTCGGCAAGGTCGGCTACCTGCGCGTCGCGACGGACGGCGAGAAGGCCTTTTCGCAGTCGCCCGGTGACGACGTCGAGGAGCTGTTCGGCAAGTCGCGCCAGGGAATCCTGCAGCAGGCCCAGGTGACGATCCTCGGCGACTGGCGCAAGTACTGGAAGAAGGTCGAGGTCGGAGGCAAGCGCGACTTCAACAACAAGGAAGTGATCGTCGTCAAGCTCACGGACGCGACCGACACCGAGAACGAGGTGTACGTCGACCCCGAGACCGGCCACGTCGTCGGGGAGCAGCGCATCAGCTCGATGGGAGCGATCTCGTTCCCGATCGTCACGCGCTTCGAGAACTTCCGGAGCATCGACGGGGTCGCACTGCCTTCGCGCTACGTCTCGGCGCTGCCGCAGTCGGGCGACATGGTCGTCGAGATCGAGCACGTCGAACTGGTGACCGATGCGGTCGACGAGAAGCTCTTCCGTCTCGAGGCGATGTCGAAGTAGGCTCGGCTCGCGAAGGCCCCAGCGAATTCGAAACGTCGGGGCGGGTGCGACACGCTCCCGCCTCGGCGGCTCTCTTTCCCGGTTTTACGCTGCGATTCGAACTGCGCGCGCGACGAATCGAGAAGCGCTACGCGGGCGGGATCGGGTTGGACTTCGCTGCACGATCGGCCTCGTCGAGGAAGATCTTGTACGTGCGCTGGTAGAGCGCCTCGGCCTCCTCCGGGTCGTCCGCCACCGCCGTCAGTCCGAACCGTCCGCAATCCCCCACGCACGACATCATGTGGAGCACCATGCCCTTCTGCGTCGCCGCGTCGAAGTGCAATCGATTGCGCACCGCGATGTCGAACAGGTCGTGCACCTCGAGGAGCCGGATCGACTCGGACTCGATGTGGTCGCTCGCGATGAAGCACTTGCGGTCGCCCGCCGCCGTCAGGAATCGATTCGACTCCCAGTCGTAGCGGCCGTCCGTCAGGAACTGCAGCGTCAGGAACGGATGCGTGGTGCCGCCCTTGCGCAGGTTGAGCTCGATCGCGAAGGCATCCCAGGAATCGCCGCGCTTGGCGGTGAGGAAGTCGACCGCGAACCTTCCGATCACGCCCTCGCCTACGAGCTGCTGCCCGATCTTCTCGGCCTCGCGCGCGATCGCCGTGGCGTACTCGTCGGAGGCCGGGAAGATGCAACCGAGGTAGCTCTGGCCGCTCGGCCCGCCGAGCAGCTGGTCGTGCGTCGACAGGAGCTCGACCTTGCCGAACGGCGTGATCCGCAGCTGCACGCTCGGACTCGTCACCGCGTCGGCGACGATGCGCTCCTCGACGATGCCGTTCAGGCGCTCGAACTTCTCCATGAATCCGTCGAAGCCGAGGGAGGCCTTCTCGAGCGTCATGTTGCGCACGCGATCCTCGATGTCCTTGGCCGACACGCTGCCGTCGAGCCCCTTGAGATCGACCATGGCGTTGCCTTCGCCCGAAACGCCGGCGTCGTGCTTCACCATCACCGCAGGACATGCGGGGTTCTTCGACTTGAGCTCGCGCACCGCCTCGAAGACCTGGTCGAGCTGGTTGAGATCCTCGAACCCCGTCGGATGCGGCACGCCGGCACGCGTGAAGATCTTGCGGCCGCCACTCTTCGTACCGAGCGGCTCGTGCTTCGGGTCGCATCCGTACATCGGGATTCCGAGTCGGATCGAGAGATCACGCTCGTTCGTCGTCGTGTTATACGGCACCATGTGCGCCATGCGCGGATCGAGAATGAGCGAACGGATCTTCTCGATGAAGCGCGGACGCCTCAGGATCTTCGCGGTGAGCGCGATCGGCTCGGGGTCGCCGATCGACAGCATGAACAGACGCTCGCGCGCGTGACTCGGGATGACTCCCGGCAGGAGAGCCAGGTAGTAGTCGACGAGCTCGTCGCGAACCGGCTGCGACGTCACATAGACGACGCGGGCGCTCGGCTGCCGGAGCAGGAGCAGCAGGAACAGGAATCGTTCCTCGTACGCCTGCATCTCGGATCCCTTGAGGTCGAACTCGAGGGAGACCGACGGGATGACGACGATCGTTTGCTCGTCGTCGTTGAACTCCGAGATCGTCGGCCAGAGACCCTCCAGGCGCTCCTGCAGGCGATCGAAATGCTGCTGCGCGTCCCCCTCAGAGAGCCCGAGCTCGGGCACGTTCGCGTAGATGGTCATCGCGGGTCACTCCGTCGGTGTCATTCATCCGTGGCTGGCAGCGTCTCCCCGAACGCGCCGAGGTTAGCAAATATCGCCTCCGGCAACGGCGAAGGCGCATCCGTCCCGACACCGGACGCCCCATCGATTTCGCTCGATTTTAGCCTCCGGAATCCCTAAGCTGTGATCGGGCGAGAAGCTGGGCTCCAATGGCGATTTGTAGAGACGCGCAATGAGGAGGACTGGCATGAGAACGTTCGTGAGCCTACTGGCCTTGGTAGGGTGGCTCGCGGCCGGCACGCCCGCGGTGTGGGCCGAGGACCCGCCGGCGTCCGTCGAGGAATCGACGACCGCAACTGCCGAAGAGACCGAATCCGAGATCACCGTCGAGACCGACGAAGAGTTCGAGGTCGACTACGCGCTGAGCGACAGCTTCCTCGGGCTCGGCAACCTGTTCGCATTCGATCCCGGGCCGAAAATCGAAGTCGAGCCCCCCGAGTCCCGCACCTATCTGGCGATCCCGGCTCCGCGCTGGGGCATCACGTTCGGGAACTCTTCCGTCACGACGGGTATCCGCTTCAACCTCGTCGACGATCACGTCCGCAAGGTCAACGGTATCAACGTGACGCTCTGGGAGCCGGGCTGGAACCCGGACTTCGTGCTCAACGGAGCGAGCCTCGCGCTGTTCGGAACGCGCGCCGCCGAGCACAACGGTATCGCGCTGACCGGCGTCGGTCCGGTGGCCAAGTCCTTCTCCGGAATCTCGTTCAATCTGCTCGGCGGATCCTACGGCGACTTCCAGGGTATCCGCGTGTCCGGGTTCGGCGCCGGTAGCAAGAACAGCACCGGCATCAGCCTGGCCGGTGTCGGCATGGGCGGTGGTGACTTCAAGGGCATCAACGTCGCCGGCGTCGGCATGGGCGGCGACGACTTCACCGGCATCAACGTCGCCGGTGTTGGAATGGGCGGCAAGGATTTCACCGGTATCAACGTCGCCGGTGTCGGAATGGGCGGCGACGACTTCAAGGGCATCAACCTCGCGGGAGTCGGCTTCGGCGGAGACGACTTCACCGGCATCAACGTCGCCGGTGTCGGCATGGGCGGCGACGACTTCACCGGGCTCAACCTCGCCGGCATCGGCATGGGCGGTGAGAACTTCACCGGTATCAACATCGCCGGCCTGGGCATGGGCGGCGACGACTTCACGGGCCTCAACCTCGCCGGGCTCGGCATGGGTGGCGACAACTTCAAAGGCATCAACATCGCGGGAGTCGGCTTCGGCGGAGACGACGTCACCGGGCTGAACGTCGCGGGGATCGGCTTCGGCGGCGAGGACGTCACCGGTATCAACATCGCCGGCATCGGACTCGGCGGCGACGAGCTGACCGGGCTCACCATCGCCGGCGTCGGCTTCGGCGCGGACGAGTTCACCGGCTTCGGCATCGGCGGCGCCGGCATCATCTGCGACAACTTCACGGGCTGCGGCATCGGCGCCTACCAGCGCATCCGCAAGGACATGAGCGGCCTGTCGATCGGCATCCTCAACTCGGCCGGACACCTCGACGGCGTCCAGATCGGGGTCCTCAACTACGTCAAGGACAACCCGCCCTGGCGACGCCTGCTGCCGATCGTGAACTTCAACTTCGACTGAGACCCCCTCGGACCGGGCCGCGGCAAAAAAACGCGGCCCGGTTCGTTGCTAATCCCGGGCGCCCTCTTCTGCCGATGAGAGGGACATGCACACGATTCGCCCGCACCGCCTGGCCCTCGTCCGCGAGGGCGACCGATTCATCGCCTCCTATCCGCGCTCCGGGAACACGTGGGTTCGCTACCTGGTGCAAGCCGCCGCGGTGTTCGAGCACGAGGGTCGGCACGCGGACGTGAGGACCAACGCGCTCATCCCCGACATCCACGTCGAGCAGCACGAGCTCGGCATGCCCGACGCGCGGAAATACCTCGGCGAGGCGAACATCATCAAGTCGCACAACATCGACCAGCTCGCGCCGTTCCGGACGATCTACCTCTTCCGGACGCCGGCGGACGTGCTGACGTCGCACTACTTCCACCACCTGCGCTTCGAGGACCATCGATCGCGCGTCGCCGAGCAGGGCATCGACGCGTTCTGCCTCGCGCATATCGACGACTGGATCGCGCACATCGCCACCGTCGTCGAGCAGGAGCGAGCGCCCGGCGCCGATCTGCTGCTCGTCCCCTACGAGCGCCTGCATGAGAGCCCCGAGCCCACGCTGCGCAAGATCCTCGACTTCCTCGGCGTCGAGGTTCACGACGAGTCGGTTCGCGCCTCGGTCGAGAAGAATCAGTTTGATCGACTGCAGCGCACCGAGAAGAAACGCCTCGAGCGCAATCCTCGCCCGCAGCCGTTCTTCCGCAAAGGCATCGTCGGGGACTCCGCGAATCACCTCGCCCCCGAGACCCTGCGCGAGCTCGAGCGGCGATCCGGCATCGTCTACGAGCAGGCCTTCGCGAAGGCGATCCTCTCGCTCCTTTGATTTCGATGAGCCTTGCGGTTTCGATCGACCGCAACGCATAATCGACAGGATGCCGAGGCACCACCTGCTAGCTCTTGCCTTTGCTCTGCTCGTCGGAATCACCGGCGCCGCGCCCGTGATCCGGCTGCCCGAGCTCAACAGCCCGTGCGGGCCCGATGGCTGCTGCTGCGTCAGCAGCTCGTCCGAGGGCTCCTGCGGCTGCGGCGGCAAGACCGACGGTCCCGCGTTGCTCGACGCCGGCTGCGGTTGCGGCGGCCGTCACGGACCGAGGACCGTGTGCCTCACCGACGGCCAGCCTCGCCTCACCAGCGACGAGGACCCGTGCCTCGCGACTCCCCCATTCGCCAGGAACCGCCCGCCCCGATCCGACCGGGCGAACGGCTCGGTCCGCACCCCCGAGACTCCTCCTCCCCGCCCCACGCGCGCGTCGTTTCATTCCTGACCGCGCTCCGGGTCCGTGACCCGGGCGGAAACCGACCATCCAAACCCGAGCGGAAGCTCCGTGTCGACCGCGGACGCTCCGCATCAGGAGGAGAACTGTAATCATGCTCCGTATGAAGAAAACACTCGGCGCTGCGGCGCTCGCCACGATCGCTGTCGCTGTCATCGGGATCACCGCGCTCGCACATCACGTCGACCAGCCGCTTTCCTACATCCACGGTGAGAACGTGCTGGACGAAGTGAACGTGATGCACGGCGTCGACCTGCGTGGGATTCCCGCCTACGTGGTCTCGGCCGATGAGTTCGAGGGCACCTTCGCGCTCGCCGACGGCGACGAGTTCTTCGTCACCGACAGCCAGGGCAACGAAGAGGAAGTCCACTTCCACGACCACGACTTCGTCGACATCGGAAACGCGACTCCGGACGAGGTCCTCGACGCGATCAACAAGCACTTCACGCTCGGCGTCGCCTTCGAGCACAACGGCTACCTCGTGATCGAAGGCCTGACGGAAGCCGGCGAAGCGTCGAGCCTCACGCTCACCGACGGCGCCGGATCTCCGCTCGATGCGCTCCACATCGCGCCCGGCACGTACGTCGGCGAGAAACACCTCGAGCTCGTGCTTTCGACGCCCCGGGAGCGACACGACGGCGCGTTCGCGCACCATCGATTCCTGATGCTGGCCTCGGCGACCGAAGGGTCCAGCCGCGTCCAGGGTGTGGATCTGCCGGTGGAGCTCGATGAGCTGAGCTTTCGGGTCTTCGACGCGATCGAGCGCAACCAGCTGCCGGAGCTCAAGGGGCGACTGGGTCACAGCGGCGACGGGATCGCGCGCATCACGGACGGCCGGATCGAGCGAGCGTTCGAAGCGGCCGGCGACGTGGACGAGCTGTACTTCTTCTACGTCGTGCTCGAAGAAGACGAAGACCGAATCGCGTTCGTCTCGAACCGCTTCACGGTCCGTCGGCCGTAGCGGAGGCGCGCCAGCTGTAGAGTCACCAGCGCTGTAGAGTCCAAACCGGGGGGCGAGGGATCGCGTCGACGCGGTCCCTCGCTCCTCGCTCGACTCCCTAGTCGCCCGCGGCGAGGGTGAACTTGCCGCCCGTGAAGCGGAGGACGAGCGACTTGCCGTCGAGCCGGTACTCGTCGACCTTCTCGAGCGACTGCATCATCAGGGTCTCGAACTCCATGACCTCGGGCGGGCCTCCCGCACGGGTCTGGCCGAGCCCGGAGAACGAGAGCTGATGTCGGCGCGCCGGCGTGCTCGTCACCGTGAAGGAACCGAACAGGCGGTTGACCCCGGTGAGGCCGGTGATCTGACCGGCTTCGAAGCGCAGGAAGGGCTGACGGCCGAGCGCCGACGGTGTGTACTCGGTGCCCTTGGACTCGATCGAGCGGACTTCCCAGTCGACGCCCTCGAGCGATTGCTCACGCGTCTCCGGCGTATGGCAGGCCACCGCCGCCAGCGAGATCACCGCCAAGACGGCAAGCGGCATCGTGATCATCTTCGAGCTCATGCTCTCCCTCCTTCATCGATCGGGCCCGAGCGTGTCTGACGGCGGAATCCTCGCACGGATTCAGGCCCGAATCAACCGGATCTGGAATCCCGCCGCCCCCTCCGGGTACAATGGGGGCGTTCCCACGGGACTCGCGCCCCTTGCCTTGCACCGTTCGCTCCTACGATCACGAGTCCACCGGGAGCCTGGATGGACGGAGACAACACCATGACGGCGTTCCGCGCCTCACTGCTCATCGCGCTCGTCTGGATCCTGAGCGTTGCGGGCACCTGCAGCTACAGCTCGAGCAGCTGTAATCACCATCACGACGGCGGCTGCGGAAAGCACCACGACCGCCACGCCACCGCCCCCGACGACATCGGCGGCGCGGTTCGCGTACTCGTGACGGCGCGCCCCACGCCCGAGATCCTCTCGCTCCGAACCGGCATCGCATCGCTCGCTCTTCTCTCGGGACAAGCTGACGACATCACGCTGCTCGAGACGCCGGCCGGCGATTCGCGGTCAGCTTTTGACCTGCAGCAGCTCGGCGGTCCGGAGGGGCTCGCCAAGCACGCGCTGGTGGCGGTGCGCGCCGCGCTCCCAGGCGGGACCTTCGAGACGCTCCGCATCGACTTCGCGGGGACCGAGCTCTCGTGGCACGACGACAGTGGATGGCAGCACGAGGCCACGCTCGCGCCCTCCACGATCGAGGTCCCGCTCCCGCGAGACGGCTTCGTCGTGCAGGGACGCGAGGCGTTCCTGATCGTCGAGATCGACGTCGCGGCGTCGCTGCCGCAAGAGGCGGATCGCCACGCCGCGACGCCCTTCGCGCCGCGACTCACGGCGCGGATCCATCGCGAGGCGCGCGGTCGCAAGCGCCGGGCCGAGATCCCGGTCGTCGTCGCGGGCACGCTCGCGACTCCGAACGGCGAGGACGCCGGCAACGAGCTCGCGCTCCGGATCACCGGGTGCGAAACGGGGCAGATCGTCAAATCGCATCGCGACCTGCACGCGCTCGACACGACGCTGGGGCGGCGGATCGTCCCCGAAGGTCGCCTCGGATCCGACGTGAGCCTCGAGGGGACGCTCGACCGTTCGGGGCGCCTCGAGATGCGCACGCTCGCCCTCGGCGACACGGTGCGGCTGCGCGGGACGATCGGCCGGTTCGCGGCGCGCCCCGACGAGAGTCCGTGGATCGTGCCCGTGCGCCTCGACGCCGGGCAGATGGTCGGCGGTACGATCTGGACGCGAGTCGATCGCGACAGCATCGTCGTCCCCGGTCGGGACGGCAAGCGCCGCAAGAAGCGCCATGAGCCGCTCCTCGACCTCACCGAGGGAGCCTCGGTCGAGATCACCGTCGCGCGCACGGAAGATCTCCCCTACCGCGTGACGCCTGCGGCTCGCGTCGAGATCCGCTAGCCCCCGGCGGCCGCCTCGGCCTCGAGATCGTCGAGCGATTCCCCGAGCCTTCTCTCGAGATACGAGAAGAACGGGTTGTAGCGGATGCGCATCATCAGCTCGACCGGGACGCTCAGCACGTTCTTCTCGCCGCGAGGCGTCAGCGTGCCGATGCGCGAGACCTCGCTACGCTTGTCCCCCGGCTCGCCCCGACCGTAGACGGGATCGTCGGGAGCGAACGGGATCGCCACGTGCGAGAGCGAGTACACGTTGAGCGGCCATCGCAGCCCGAGGGGAACGTCCGCGCCGAATCCGTTCGAGCCCGTCGGACGCGTGCGCGCCACGAGCTCACCCGACTCCGCCGACTCGTTCGTCACGACGGTGACCGCGAAGGGCAGCTCTTCCTTCTTGGCCAGCTGTTCGAGCAGTTCGTCGTTGTCGCCCTTGAGGAACGAACGCACGCCGGCTTCTCGATTCACGTCGAACAGCACGATCTCGCTCGAGCCGGGCTCGAGACGCTCGTACAGTCGCGTCACGAGCGCATCCGGCTTCACGGTCGAGTCCACCACCGACTGGAACGTGATCGTCGGCGGGAAATCGCTCAGCTTGCCGTCGCCGTGCATCCGCGCCGTGTAGGCATCGACCGCCTTCGCCAGCACGAACGTGAGGTGGCCGGCCAGCTTCGGAAACGAGTTGTACTTGTAGGGATCGTACTCCGGCAGCAGGTCCTGCCACTTGAACTTCTCGAAGTACGACAGGAACGACAGCACTCGGTGCCAGCCCGCCACGCGCGCGAACGCCGTGACCCCGATGGCCGGAGAGAAGAGGTACATCCGATCGGGGATCCGCTCCCGGTCGCCGCTCTCGATCGCCTCGAGACTGTAGTTGACGGCGAGCGTTCCACCGTTGGAATAGCCGCCGAGCACGAACGGCTTCTTCACACCGACCTCTTCGCGGAGGCTGCGCGCCGCGACTCGAACGGCCGCCACCATGTCCCGCCAGTGCACCTGCATCAGGGACGCGGGAACGGTCCCGTGCCCGGGGACGCGGAGGACGAGCACATCGAAGCCACGCTCGTAGAGAATCTCGGCGATGCGGCGCATGCTGTACGGCGAATCCGAAAGCCCGTGCAGTAGCAGCGCGGCCCCCTTCGCTTCGCCGACCGGCCTCATGCGCTGCGAGCGATTCCAGTTCGTGGCGAGACGTCCCGCGTGGCTCGGCGAGCGTCGGTCATAGCGGTTCCACGGCCGCCCCTGGCCGGTCGCTGCGGTCTCGAAGCCGACCTTCTCGTCGACCTCGGCGAACAGTCGATGCTCGAGCTCAAAGTAGTCCGCGAGCGTGAAGTCCTCGGTCGCCATGGACGCCGCGAACTCGTTCTCGAGCTTCGCTCGATGCCAGGGCTTCAGATCCGGCTTACGCCTCGAATCGAAGGCCCGAACGAGCATGATCGTCGCGATCACGAGAACGACAGCACCCGCGACCCGTGCCAGGAGTAGAAGGATCTTTTTCGTCATGGCGGGTAGATTCCCATCAGAGGCCCGCGCATGCAACCCACCGCAACAAAATGAGTGCCCGCCCGAAGTTGCAAAAACCCGGGGAACGGGAGACAATATCGACGGAGCGACGCGCCCGCTTCCCGTCGCCCGATTTCCGCCCCCGCCGGCCGCGGGGAATCGAAACGACGCCCATGACACCGACCGAGCCCTCCGGCTTTCCCCTGCCGATCGAGTCCTTTCACGAGCCGCTTACCGATCTGGAGCGGCGCGCGATCGCGCTGCGTCTCGGGCCGCTGCTCGCGGGCGCGGGCCTGCTCGCGCTCGGATCGATCCACGGCATGCTGCGGCCCGACCAGTCCGCGATCTCGGCGCTGGTCCAGGGCCTGGCCGCCGTCACGGTGAGCGTCTCGGTTTGCGTGCGCGGCGCTCGCGGGTTCTTCGCTCGCCCCACGCGAGACCTGACGGCGCAGCTCGTGAGCCTCGCGGTGCTCGCCGCCATGGCCACCGGCGACTTCGTCACGGCGACGCTCGTTCCGCTCTTGATGGAGCTCGGCCAGCTCTTCGAGGAGCGCAGCTCGCGCGGCGCACGAGCGGCTATCGAGGGGATCCGGCGGCTTCGAGCCCAGCGCGCGCACGTCCTTCGCGACGGCGCGGAACGCGAGGTCGCCCCGGAGGAAGTTCGCGAAGGCGAGGTCGTGCTGGTGCGTCCGGGTGAGGTGATCCCGGTCGACGGCAAGGTCACGCAGGGTCACTCCTCGGTCGATCAGGCGCCGATCACCGGCGAGTCCGTCTACGAAGAAGTCGAACCGGGCAGCCAGGTCTTCTCGGGAACCGTCAACCTCGGCGGGCTGCTCCGCATCGAGACCACCGGTGTCGGCGAGCGATCGGTGATCGGCCGCGTCCTGTCGCTGCTTCGCGAGGTCGAAGGCTCGAAGACCGACGCGATCCGGATGGTCGAGCGGATGGCGGCCGTCTACCTGCCGCTGATCCTCACGATCGCCGGCGTCACGCTGTTCCTCACGGGAGAGCTGCGACGCGCGATCGCCGTCCTCGTCGTCGCGTGCCCCTCGGCGCTGTTCCTCGCCGGGCCGGTCGCGATGGTCGCCGCCACCACCGCGTGTACGCGGCTCCGGCTGCTGATCAAGAGCGCGAGCTTCCTCGAGACCGTCGCCGACGTGCGCACGCTCGTCTTCGACAAGACCGGCACGGTCACCGTCGGCGCGCTCTCGGTCCGCGAGATCCGACCCGTCGGAGGCGCTTCGAGCGAAGACGTCCTGCGCGCCGCCGCGATCTGCGCGCACGGCTCGCTGCATCCGGTGTCGCGCGCCGTCCTGGACGAGGCCGGCCGCCGCGATCTCCGATTCGAGTCGGCCGCGACGATCACCGAGGTCCCCGGCGAAGGCGTCGTGGCGGAGACGCAAGGCGGCACGATCCGACTCGGTCGCGCGAGATGGCTGCAGTCGCTCGGACTCGAGTGGGCGAACGAAGCGGACTCGCGAGCCGGACACGGCACTGGCGCCTGGGTCGCCGAAGGCGATCGCATCCTCGGCTACGTGTCGCTCGTCGACCGCCCGCGCGAGGAAGCCATCGACGCCTTGCGCGAGACCCGACGCCTCGGGATCGACCGCCTCATCCTCATCACCGGCGACCGCGAAGCCGTCGCTGCCGAGGTGTCCGAACAGCTCGGATTCGACGAGTACACGGCCGAGGTTCTCCCCGAGCGAAAGCTCGAGCTCGTGCGAGCGGAGCAGGCTGCAGGACGCAAGGTGATGATGGTCGGCGACGGCGTGAACGACGCGCTCGCGCTCTCCGGCGCCGACGTGGGCATCGCGCTCGGCACGCGCATGAACGAGGTGGCGCTCGGCGGCGCGGACGTCGCGCTCATGACCGACGATCTCGAGCGGATCCCGCAGCTCCTGCGCATCGCGCGGTTCACGCGGGTGATGGTCGTCCAGAACCTCCTGCTCGTCGCCGCGTTCAGCATCTTCCTGATCGTGCTCGCGTCGCGCGGGATCATCAGCCCGCTCACGGGAGCCTGGCTGCACAACATCGATGCGCTGTTCGTGATCCTGAACAGCTCGCGAATCTTGCGCTATGCTGAGGGTCTCGGATCCGTCCGGCAAACCGGCGGCGCCAAGCCGAGCACGAACCCCGAGGAGTCGGTCGCCGAGACCGTCTCCTGATCGACGACACCGTCTTCGAACCGACAAGGACGCGTCGAGAGCCATGGCCGACTACTACGACCCGAATCCGCAGCGCCTTCCCCGGATCCCGATCGCGCTCGTGGGCTTCCTCGGAGCCGATCAGGACGTGGTCGCCACCAAGCTCGCCGCGCTGACCGGCCTCAACGCACACGACGTCGAGAACCTCGTCATCCACCGCGCCGGGGCGTCGACCGGCAAGGTGTTCCTCGATCTCGGACCCTCGCATTACCGAGCCCTCGCACGCGAGTGCCTCGAGACGGCGCTCGCCGACACGCCGCCCGGCATCATCTCGCTCCCGCACGGCATGCTCGTCGAGCCCGAGGACCGGGCGATGGTCGTCTCGAAGGCCGCGCTCGTCTATCTGCACCAGGACTTCGAGCCGATGGTCCGCCGCGTCCAGAGCCGCGTCGAGGAGCGGCCGGGGATCTACTTCCCGTGGATCGCACCCGGCGAGCCCTGTATCTCGACCCTCGAGCAGCTCTTCGAGGAAAGACGCGAAGGCTACGACGCCGCCATGTTCCACCTGAACGTGACCGATCGAGCCGCCGTGGATGTCGCGCGCGAGCTCGTCGAGCAGTTCGACCTCTGGGAGTCCGACGACTGAGCGGGCTCGCGGCTTGCTCGGGCGCCGAAGCTCGTGGTACCCTCCCGTAGTCGTCCGAGCCACCCGGCGAATGGTGGTCGGCGCGACACGAATCCGAACCCACGGTGGCTTTCGATCGCTCCACGACTCACGTCGCGTCTCTCGGAGCGTCCGGGCAACTTCGCCCGCGCGCAGGCGCCCTCGCCCAGGCGAGAGGCCCGCGTCCGGCCACCCTTCCTCAGCCACGATATCGCGGAGCCCGTCCCATGCTCACCGTGACCGACGAGGCTTGCGCCTATCTCGCTGCACTTCTGGTTCGCGCGGAGGCTCCCGAGGGAACCGTCCTGCGCATCAAGCTCGGCGAAGGCGACGAGCTGTCGATGGGATTCCACTCCACGGAATCCGGTGACGTCTGCTACCGGCACGAGGGCAAGGAAGTCCTCGTCATCGACCCCAAGACTTCGGAGCATCTCGCCGACCAGGTTCTCGCCATGAGCGAGGACGAGGACGGCGAAGCGGAGCTTGCGCTCTGCGATCGCGAGGATCTCGAAGAAGGCGACTCCTGATCCCCGCCCACGATCTCTTCCCGGGTATGCCGTCTCGGTGACGAGGCGCACCCCGGCGGATTCCGGTCTCTTTGATTCGGTGCCGCAGGACAACTGGAGGTGCGATTCGTGAGCTACGAAGACAAGTCCATCACCTGCCTTGATTGTGGAGTGGAGTTCCCGTTCACCGCGGCCGAGCAGCAGAAGTTCGCCGAGCTCGGATTCACGAACGAGCCGAAGCGATGCCGCGATTGCCGGGCGAGACGCAAAGCCCAGAGCGGAGGCGGAGGCGGCGGCGGTGGAGGCTCGCGACCGCAGCGAGGTCCGCGCGGCGGCGGAAGCGGTGGTGGCGGCGGATCGAGGCTCGGGGGAGGCGGCTCGCGCGGGGGCGATCGGCCTTCGTTCGAAGTCGTGTGCGCTGACTGCGGAACCAGCACGACCGTGCCCTTCAAGCCGATGGAAGGGCGCCCCGTCTACTGCCGTGAATGCTACCGCTCGCATCGACCGTAGGTCGAACGCAGCGTTACCGACGATTCCGTCGATCCCGGCTCGCGCCTGGGACCTGGGCCTAGCCCTCGGCCGTAGCGTTCTCGACCGCGCCGCTTTCTACGGCACGGCTACGGCCGTCGTCCTCGCCCTTGCAGCTCTCGGACGGATCGCCGCAGATCGCGCACGTGATCTCCCCGTGCTCGTCGCGAAGGTTGGCGAGACCGCCGCAGCTTCCCTTGAGGCGGCGGTTGCTGACGATGACGCCGATCGCCATTCCGACGATCGCGATGACGAAGACGATGAGGGCCGCGAGCAGCTCCGTCATGATCCTGAGCTCCTACCGGACGCGGCCGGGCTCCCGGCCCCTTCGAGGCGCGCGGCGAACGGCGGCGTCATCTTTTCCTCGAAGCCCCCGTCCTCCTTCCGGATGAGGAACAGCGCTTCGAGATTCTCGGCGATGGCCTTATCGTACCCCGCCTCGGCGCCGAGCACCATCAGTCCCGTCGCGAGCGCATCGGCGTGCATGCAGGTCGAGGCGAACACGGACACCGACGCGAGGCCGCTCAAGACGGGCCGGCCGGTCCGTGGATCGATCATGTGCGAGTATCGCTGCCCCTCGTGCTCGAAGTAGTTGCGGTAGTCGCCCGACGTGGCGAGCGACGCATCGACGACCGGCAACCGGCGGTGCATCTCCCGGCGCCCCTCCACCGGCGCCTCGACGCCGATCCACCAAGGAGAGTCGTCGGGCTTGCGTCCGCGAGTGCGAACCTCGCCGCCGATCTCGACCATGTAGCCGGCGACGTCGTGCGTCTCGAGATACTCGGCGACCTCGTCGACCGCGAAGCCCTTGGCGATCGCGGAGAGATCGACCTGGAGGCCTTCGACCGACTTGCGGATCTCGGAGGGCCGAAGCGACACCTCGAGATGCTCGGAGCCGCACCGCGCACGGACGTCCGCGAGCTCGGCGTCGGCGGGGACGCGGCCTCCGTCGCCGCCGGGTCCGAATCCCCACAGGTCGACGAGCGGGCCGACGGTCACATCGAACGCACCGCCCGTGAGATCCGTGATCTCGAGCGCGCCGGTGACGACTCGCGCGGTCTCGGGCGCGACCTCGAACCACTCGTTCGCGGACGCCTTGTTGAAACGGGAGATCGCCGAGTCGGGCTTGTACGTCGACATCTCGCGGTCGATGTACTCGAGCCGTTTCTGGATACCGTCCACGATCAGCTCGAACCGGGCATCGTCGATCTTGCCGAGGACGACGACCGACCAGCTCGTTCCGAAGATCGAGCCGCGCGCGCGACGGATCGAATCGTCCGCGGGCGACGACGAGCACGCCGACGCGACGAGGGTCGTGAGAGCGATCGCCGCGAGAAGACGCACGCCTCCCGCGAATCGCCGCGGGAGGTCCACCGCCGTCATGGGACTACCCGCCGAAGTCGTCGAAGCGGATGTTCTCCGGCTCGACACCGAGGTCGTCGAGCATCTTGAACACCGCCGAGTTCATCATGGGCGGGCCGCACAGGTAGTACTCGATGTCTTCCGGCGCGGGATGCTTGCTCAGGTAGTTGTCGAGCACGACCTGGTGGATGAAGCCGACGTAGCCGTCCCAGTTATCCTCGGGCATGGGCTCCGACAGCGCGATGTTGAACTTGAAGTTCGGGAACTCCTTCTCGATCGCTCGGAAGTCGTCGATGTAGAACAGCTCGCGGAGGCTCCGGCCGCCGTACCAGTAGGTGACCTTGCGGCCGGTCTTGAGGTTCT
>CAZQZX010000079.1:0-25348 GCA_964597885.1 uncultured Planctomycetota bacterium | reverse complement strand
TACCCCGCCGGGTGACGCCTACGAGATCCACGTGACGGGACAGAAGTGGAGCTGGAGCTTCCTGTACCCGAAGAACGGCTACATCGACAACGAGCTCCATGTTCCCGTCGACACGAACATCCGACTGATCATGTCGTCGGAAGACGTGCTTCACAGCTTCTTCATCCCGGCCTTCCGTCAGAAGATGGATGTCGTGCCGGGTCGCTACAACGACCTGTGGTTCATCGCGAACGAACCGGGCGAGTACCGGATCTACTGCACCGAGTACTGCGGCACGGAACACTCGAGCATGCTCTCGAAGGTCATCGTGCACCCGACGGAATCGCAGCTGGCCGAGGGCGGGCTCCCGACGTACGAGGAGTGGCTCGAGGAGGCGTCGAACTTCGTGAAGAACCTGCCGCCGATCGAGGCCGGCCAGAAGCTTTACGAGACGCGCGGTTGCACCCAGTGTCACTCGGTCGACGGTTCGAAGGGCATCGGCCCGTCGTTCAAGGAGATCCAGTTCGGCCAGTCGCGTCCGCTCCAGGGCGGGGGCACGGTCGTTTGGGATGAGGAGTACATCCGCGAGTCTATCCTGAACTCGAAGGCGAAGATCGCGGCGGGATACGAGCCGGTCATGCCGAGCTACGATGGCCGCTTCAAGACCGAAGAGCTCACTGTGCTCATCGAGTACATGAAGTCTCTGAACAGCAGCGAGTGAGGTATCTATGGCGACTGCAGCAGTAACTACTCAGACTCACACCGATACGGTCGACCATTCCAATTACCTGAAGGCGGGTAAGGGATGGAAGTCCTGGTTCTTCACGCTCGATCACAAGCGGATCGGGATCATGTACATGATCGGCGTGATGGGATCGTTCTTCCTCGCCGGCGCCTTTGCCATGGTTCTGCGAACGGAGCTCATGACTCCGGGGCAGACCGTGATGAGCTCGGACTTCTACAACCAGATGTTCACGCTCCACGGCGCGATCATGGTCTTCCTGTTCATCATTCCGAGTGTCCCCGCGATCCTCGGGAACTTCGCGCTACCGATCATGCTGGGTGCGAAGGACGTAGCCTTCCCAAAACTGAACTTGTTCAGTTTCCACCTGTGGATCATCGGTGCGGCGCTGTTCGTGCTGTCGCTGGTGACCGGTGGTCTCGATACGGGTTGGACCTTCTACACGCCGTACAGTGTCACGACGAGCACATCGGTCATATTCGCGGTCATGGGCGCGTTCATCCTGGGCTTCAGCTCGATCTTCACCGGAATGAACTTCCTCGTCACCGTGCACAAGATGCGACCGCCCGGCATGACGTTCTTCCGCATGCCGCTGTTCGTCTGGGCTATCTACTCGACGGCGATGATCCAGATCCTCGCCACGCCGGTGCTCGGCATCACGCTGCTGCTCCTGGCGGTCGAGCGAAGCTTCGGCCTCGGAATCTTCGACCCGGCTCTCGGTGGAGACCCGGTCCTGTTCCAGCACTTCTTCTGGTTCTACTCGCACCCGGCGGTGTACATCATGATTCTGCCGGGCATGGGGATCATCAGTGAGCTGATGGCGGTCTTCTGCCGCAAGCACATCTTCAGCTACCGCTGGATCGCCTACTCCAGTGTCGCCATCGCCATGTTCGGCTTCCTGGTGTGGGGTCACCACATGTTCACCAGTGGCCAGTCGAAGCTGGCGAGCATGGTGTTCAGTGCGCTGACATTCAGCGTCTCGATTCCGTCGGCCATCAAGGTCTTCAACTGGCTCGCGACCATGTACAAGGGCGCGATCATCCTGAAGACCCCGATGCTTTACGCTCTCGAGTTCCTGTTCCTCTTCACGATCGGCGGACTCACGGGAGTCTTCCTCGGAGCGCTGTCGGTCGACATCCACCTGCATGACACGTACTTCGTCGTGGCTCACTTCCACTACGTCATGATGGGTGGAACGGTGTTCGCGCTGCTCGGCGGGCTGTACTACTGGTGGCCGAAGATCTTCGGCCGCATGTACAACGAGGCCGTCGGTCGCTTCGCGTCGATCCTCGTGTTCATCGGCTTCAACGCGACCTTCCTCCCGCAGTTCGTCATGGGTGCGAAGGGTATGCCGCGTCGCTACTACGATTATCCGCCGGAGTTCGCGTCGTATCACCTGATCTCGACGCTTGGCGCGTACCTCATCGGTGCCGGTCTCCTGCTCGTGGCCGTGAACCTGATCTCGGCCATCAAGCGAGGCAAGCCCGCGCCGGTGAATCCGTGGGGAGCCGCCACCCTCGAGTGGACGTGCTCGTCGCCGCCGCCGCACCACAACTTCGACGACACCCCGACCGTCGGCGATCCGTACGATTTCTCGCACCTGATCTACGATCCCGCGATTGAGGGTTACGTCGAACGAGAGCCGGGTGAGACCGGCGAGATCCGTCGCACCACTGCGGCGGCCAGCAACTAGAAACGAACGTTAGGCAAGGATCGATCACGATGTCGACGGTTCAACCAGCCGAACAGGCCGCGGGGCACACGCCCGGCGGCGACCATCACGACCATCCGGAGTTCTTGGCGCATCACTTCGATACGCCGGAGCAGCAGTACGACTCCGGAAAGCTGGGCATGTGGCTCTTCCTCGCCACCGAGATCCTGTTCTTCGGCGGCCTGTTCTGCGCGTACGCTCTGTACCGCATGAAGAACCCGGAGATCTTCGCCTACGCGCACCAGTTCCTCGACTGGAAGCTCGGCGCGATCAACACGGCCGTGCTGATCTTCTCCAGCTTCACGATGGCCTGGGCCGTGCGCAACTCGCAGCTCGGTCAGACCAAGGCCTTGATCGTGAACCTCTCGATCACGCTCGCGTGCGCGTTCGTCTTCCTCGGCGTCAAGTACGTCGAGTACAGCCACAAGATCCACGACGGGCTGGTGTGGGGACGCAGCTTCAGCGCCAACGAGCGGCTGGCCTCGCACGGGGACGATCACGCCGGCGGCGATCACGCCGGCGGCGATCACGCCGCGGAAGCGGGTGGCCATGGTGACGACGGCCACGGTGATGACGGGCATGGCGGCCACGCGGTCGACGTCGAGAAGATGCCGAAGCGCCTCCACATCTTCTTCGGGATCTACTTCGGAATGACCGGCCTGCACGCCATCCACGTCATCGGCGGTATCGCGGTCATCTCGTGGATCCTGCGGAGAGCCATTCGTGGTGACTTCAACCCGGAATTCTACGGAGCGGTCGACAACGTCGGACTGTACTGGCACCTCGTCGACCTCATCTGGATCTACTTGTTCCCGCTGCTGTATCTGCTGAAGTAGAAGTCAGAAGGAGAGAACCATGTCGGATACGACGCAAGAACACGCAGCGGGTGGAGCCCCGGCGCCGGAAGGCGCGGCTCACGGTGGTGCCGGACACGGCGACGCGCACGATGCTCACCACGGCGGGGACCACCACGGCATCGGGCATGTCGTGTCGATGAAGATCCTCGTCGGCATCTGGCTCGCCCTGATGGCCCTGACCGCGCTCACCGTGTACGCGGCGCAGTTCAAGTTCGGGCCGATGGAGGTCGTGGTCGCGATGGTGATCGCCACGATCAAGGGCGGGATGGTGTGCCTCTACTTCATGCACCTTCGCTATGACAAGCCGTTCCACGGTTTCGTCTTCGTGTCGGCGCTGGCCTTCGTCTCGCTGTTCATCTCGATCGCGCTGATGGACGCGGGCGAGTACGCCCCGCAGATCGAGGAGCTCGAACAGCAGAACCCGCCGGTCTTCCCTTCGGAGCAGCCCTAGGCTGATCGCGTCCGATCGGAGGAGCCGCGAGTGCCGCGTTGCTCCACGCAGTGATACTTCAAGAAAGTTCGATACCGCCGGCCCTGACGGGCCGGCGTTTCTCTTTGGATGAGGAGTGCCGAGCTCGATGAACGAGTCGAAGTTCTGCTACCAGATGTACAAGGTGGCCAAGACCTATCCGCCGAACAAGCAGGTTCTGCGCGATATCTCGCTGTCGTTCTTCCACGGTGCCAAGATCGGCGTCCTCGGACTCAACGGCGCCGGAAAGTCGACGCTCCTCAAGATCATGGGCGGGATCGAGAAGGACTTCGAGGGCGAAGCGCAGCCCGGCAAGGGGGTGACGGTCGGCTACCTGCACCAGGAGCCGGAGCTCGATGCCTCGAAGACGGTCCGTGAGAACATCATGGACGGGCTCGGCGGCGTGGCGGCGGACGTCGCCCGCTTCAACGAGATCAACGAGGCGCTTGGCGATCCGGACCTCGACCCGGACGGCATGGAGAAGCTCCTCGAAGAGCAGGCCGAGGTGCAGGAGCGGATCGACGCCCAGAACGGCTGGGACCTCGATCGTACGCTCGAGATCGCCATGGACGCTCTTCGTGTTCCGGCGGGCGATGCGGGGGTCGAGAACCTGTCGGGTGGTGAGAAGCGCCGTGTGGCGCTTTGCCGGCTTCTGCTCGAGCAGCCGGATCTGCTGCTTCTCGACGAGCCCACCAACCACCTCGACGCCGAGTCGGTCGCGTGGCTCGAACGCTTCCTGAAGGAGTACGCGGGTACCGTGGTGGCGGTCACGCACGATCGCTACTTCCTCGACAACATCGCCGGCTGGATCCTCGAGCTCGACCGCGGCCACGGCATTCCCTGGGAGGGGAACTATTCGTCCTGGCTCGAGCAGAAGGAGTCGCGGCTCGCCGACGAAGAGAAGCAGGACAACCGTCGCCAGCAGACGCTCCAGCGAGAGCTCGACTGGATCCGGATGAGCCCGCGCGGTCGGCAGTCCAAGGGCAAGGCGCGCCTCAACGCGTTCAACGATCTCGCGGCCCAGGAGTCGCGCGAGAAGATCCAGGACATGGAGATCTACATCCCGGTCAGCGAGCGGCTCGGTGACCGGGTGTTCCGAGCGAACAAGGTCAGTAAGGCGTACGGCGACAAGCTGCTGTTCGAAGACCTTTCGTTCGAGATCCCGCCGGGCGCGATCGTCGGAATCATCGGCGGAAACGGTGCCGGCAAGACGACGCTCTTCCGACTCCTGTGCGGCATGGAGGAACCCGATTCGGGAAGCGTCGACGTCGGCGAGACCGTACAGATTGCCTACGTCGATCAGTCCCGAGAGAAGCTCGATCCGGACGCCATCGTCTGGCAGGAGATCGTCGGCGGCGACCACGAGCTCGTGAACCTCGGCCGCGTCGAGATCAACTCGCGAGCCTACTGTGCGCGCTTCAACTTCACCGGAACGGACCAGCAGAAGAAAGTCGGCGTTCTCTCGGGTGGTGAGCGAAACCGACTGCACCTCGCGAAGCTCATTCGTTCGGGCAGCAACGTGCTCATGCTCGACGAACCGACGAACGACCTGGACGTAAACACGCTGCGCGCGCTCGAAGACGCGATCCTCCAGTATGCGGGCTGCGTCCTCGTCATCTCTCACGATCGTTGGTTCCTCGATCGGATCGCGACGCACATCCTCGCGTTCGAAGGCGACAGTCAGGTCGTGTTCTGCGAGGGCAACTTCGAGCGCTACGAAGAAGAGAAGAAGGCGCGTCTCGGCGCCGATGCCGCGCAGCCTCAGCGCGTGAAGTACAAGAAGCTCGTCCGCTAACCGTTCGGGCGCAGCGATTCAGAGGCTCCTCCCGACGCGTCCTTCGGGGCCGCGCACGGGAGGGGCCGAGCGACCCTGCGAAGCGCGTAGCCTTCCCTTCCTTTCCGGGTCTGCTTCCCGGCTTTTTCCCGGGGACTTCCCTCCCTGGCCCCCCTCCTCGCGTTCCGCTTCGTTCGGAACCGACTGCGCTCGCGATTTGTTGCATCCAGCCCCCGCGGACCGGCGAATTCCCCCCTGATCCAACACCCATGGGATTGTGAGTCCTCTTCAACCCTCTGACTAACAACCATCTAGGAGTTCTGACCCATGCGATCCTTCCTCCTCGTCCTGGCTGCGGCAATCGCGATCCAGGCCACGGCCTTCGGGCAGTGCAGTGAGATGACCTCGAAGAAGTCGACGTGCGGCGAAGCGCCCGTCATGACCATGAAGCAGGATTCGAGCTGCTGCAGCAGCCAGCAGGCGAACCTGACGAGCACCAAGCAGGACATCGTTTCGACGGCCATCGGCGCCGGCTCGTTCAACACGCTGGTCGCGGCCGTGAAGGCGGCGGGCCTCGTCGAGACGCTTCAGGGCGACGGACCGTTCACGGTCTTCGCGCCGTCGGATGAAGCCTTCAAGAAGATCCCGTCCGAGAAGCTGAAGATGCTCCTCAAGCCGGAGAACAAGGCTCTCCTCACGAGCATCCTCACGTACCACGTCGTGCCGGGCCGCGTGCCCGCCGAGCAGGTCGTGAAGCTGAAGAACGCGACGACGGCGAACGGCCAGCGCGTCGACGTCAAGACGGACAAGAATGGTGTCTTCATCGACGGCGCCAAGGTCGTCACGCCGAACATCGACTGCAGCAACGGCATCATCCACGTCATCGACACCGTCATCATTCCGTCGACCGACGACCTCATCGACACCGCCGTCAGTGCGGGCTCGTTCAAGACTCTCGCCCAGGCGCTCACGGCGGCGGGCCTCGTCTCGGCTCTCAAGGCTGACGGTCCTTTTACGGTCTTCGCGCCGACCGACGAAGCGTTCGCGAAGCTCCCGAAGGATCTGGTCGCCTCGCTCCTGAAGCCGGAGAACAAGAAGAAGCTGACCGCGATCCTGACGTACCACGTCGTCCCGGGCCGCGTCTACGCGGACCAGGTCGTCGGCTTGAAGCAGGCCAAGAGCCTCGAGGGCTCGCCGATCATGATCAAGGTCGACAATGGCGCAGTGATGCTGAACGGCTCGTCCAAGGTCATCAAGACTGACATCGAGACGAAGAACGGCGTCATCCACGTCATCAACAGCGTCATCCTGCCCGGAGCGGGAGCGTAAGTCAGAAAACGAAAAACCGCTCGGAGCGCGGTCCGGAACGGGATCCGGATTGGCTGAGTAGACATCGACGGGAAGTCACCTGTACAATGGGCTCTCGATCACAACTGCGTAACGAGCTTGTATCCCGTAACCGGATCTCTGCGCCCCCCGGCGCGGGGATCCGGTTCGTTGACACTCCCCCAGGAGGGGAAGGCTTGTCCGAGTCTCTGCTTCGAAGAGTGGCTGGTGGCGACGGCGAGGCTGTAGAAGAATGCCTCGACCGTTACGGAGGCCTGGTCTGGACGCTCGCCCGACGGTTCACCGAGGATCCGGCCGAGGCTGACGACGCCGTCCAGGAGATCTTCATCGATCTCTGGAAGAGCGCGGCCCGGTACGACGAGTCGGTGTCCTCGGAAGCGACGTTCATCTCGATGATCGCTCGCCGCAGGCTGATCGATCGTCGCCGAAAGATCGGCCGCCAGCCGGACATCCAGCCGCTCCCCGAGAAGCTCGTCTCGAAAGAGCCGAGCGGCTCGTCTGTGGCCGAGATCCAGGACGATGCCGCGAAGGCGAAGCGCGCGATGGAAAAGCTTCGCCCGGAGCAGCGACAAGTACTTCAGCTGTCGGTCGTCGAGGGGATGACCCATCAGCAGATTGCATCCCATACATCCATGCCACTCGGTACGGTCAAGACGCACGCCCGACGCGGGCTGATGCGAATTCGCGAACTTCTGGAAGTGCGCGACGCGGGCACGGCCGAGGGGGTGTCCTCATGAACGGTGTCCAGAACAACGACCGACAGCGCCTCGACGAGCTTCTCGTCGACCGAGCGCTCGAAGGCCTCGAGCCGGACGCGATGGCGGAGCTCGACCAGCTCCTCACCGCGAGCCCGGATGCGGATGCCGATGAATTCGATCGACTCGCCGCGGCGCTCGCCGTCTCGGAGATCCCGATCGAGCCGATGCCGATGTCAGTGCGACAGAACCTCAAGACCTCTTCGGCCGAGCACCTCGGAGTCGCCCTCGACGCACCCGATTCGTTCGTCGAACGCAGCGCGACCCTGGTGGACGTACGTCGACCCGAGCGCAGCTCATCCGGACTGGCCTGGACGCTGGCGGCTGCCGCCGCGATCCTCGCCGTGGTTTCCTGGTGGCCTGCCATGTTTGGCGGGGGCGGCGGCAGCGATGTCGTCGAAGTGACCTCGGCCGAACGGTGCGACGCGTTCCTCGACGCGAAGCCGAGCGACCTCGTTCAGTGGGACTGGGCCATCAACCCCGAAGGACGATTCGCCGGCCAGGAGATCGGCGGCGATGTCGTCTGGAGCTCGGACGAGCAGAACGGCTTCATGCGGTTCGAAGGGCTTCCGGAGCTCGACCCGACGAAAGAGCAGTATCAGCTCTGGATTCTCGACGGGGAGCAGGCTCAGCCGATCGACGGCGGCGTCTTCGACCAGGACCAGACGGTGGCGATCAACGAGAAGCTTCGTGTCGCCGCGCTCAACGGGTTCGCGGTCACGGTCGAGAAGGCGGGCGGAGTCGTGGTGTCGGAGCAGGGCGAGCGACTCGTGCTCCTCGCGCTTCCGCCGAAGGCGGGATGACGCGAAGGTCGCCATGAAGATCGCGATCGTCGGCACGGGAGTGTCGGGGCTGGTGACGGCCCACCTCCTCCACGACGCGCACGATCTGACGATCTTCGAGGCCGCAGACTGGATCGGTGGACATACTCACACGATCCCCGTCGAGGTCGAGGGGCAGCGCTACGACGTCGACACCGGCTTCATCGTCTTCAACGAGACGAACTATCCCTCGTTCACGCGGCTCTTGTCGAAGCTCGGGGTGGCCTCCCAGCCGACCTCGATGAGCTTCAGCGTTCACTGCGAGCGGACCGGTCTCGAGTACAACGCGACCTCGGTGAACTCTCTTTTCGCCCAGCGTCGGAACCTCGTTCGGCCGGCCTTCCTGCGGATGGTGCGCGATATCCTGCGCTTCCACAAGGTGGGCGCGCCGACGCTCGAGGCCGGGGTCGACGATTCCACGACGCTCGGTGAGTTCGTCGAGCAGGGCGGCTACTCCCGATGGTTCGGCGAGTACTTCCTGTACCCGATGGCGGCGGCGTTGTGGTCCTCGGGGATCGGGGACGTGCGAGAGTTCCCGCTCCGGCACTTCCTCGAGTTCTTCGACAACCACCGGATGCTCCAGGTGAGCGGGCGCCCGCAGTGGCGGACGGTGCGCGGAGGGTCGTCCCGCTACGTCGATCCGCTCGTCGCGCCCTTCCGGGACCGCATCCGTCTCGAGACGCCGGTCGATTCGATCCGGCGCATCGAGGACGGCGGCGTCGTCATCCGGACGGCAGCCCACGGGGAGGAGCGATTCGATGCCGTGGTCCTCGCCGCGCACAGCGACCAGGCCCTCGCGATGCTCGAGGATCCGAGCCCGGCCGAGCGCGAGATCCTCGGCGCGATCGGTTACCAGCGCAACGACGTCGTGCTCCACACCGACGTCTCGCAGCTTCCGCGGCGCCCGTTGGCCCGGGCCGCGTGGAATTACACGATCCCGGAAGACCCGACCGAGCTCGCTTCGGTGACCTATGGCATGAGTCTCCTCCAGTCGATCGAAGCGCCGGTGGAGTTCTGCGTCACCCTGAACCGGACGGCGCACATCGATCCGTCGAAGATCCTCGGGCGATACGACTATGCGCACCCCGTGTTCACGCGCGGGGCGGTGGCGGCGCAAGCGCGACGCGACGAGATCAACGGTCCGCGCAACACGTACTACTGCGGCGCATACTGGGGATGGGGCTTCCACGAAGACGGCGTTCGCAGCGCGCTCGAGGTCGCACGGCATTTCGGGAGGTCGCTCGAATCGTGAGCCTCGCGAGCTGCATCTACGAAGGCAAGGTGACCCATCGGCGCTACCGGCCGATGTCGCACGAGTTCGCCTACCGCGTCTTCCTGATGTACGTCGATCTCGACGAGCTTCCGACGCTCTTCGACGGGCATTGGCTGTGGTCGAGCCGGCGGCCGGCCCCGGCCTGGTTTCGGCGCTCGGACTACCATGTCAACCCGGATCGGCATAGCGACCCGGATCAGCCGCTCGCGGACTCGATCCGAGAGCTCGTGGCGGCGCGCACCGGCTGCCGTCCCGAAGGCCCGGTTCGCGTTCTAACCCATTTTCGATACTTTGGTTATGTCTTCAATCCGGTGACGTTCTACTACGTGTTCGACGCCGACGGAGCCCGCGTTGAAACCGTCGTCGCCGAGATCACGAACACTCCATGGGGTGAGCGGCACGCGTACGTGCTTCCGATCGCCGAAGGGCGCTCGACCGACTCGGGAACGCGATTCGAGCTCCGTAAGGAGTTTCACGTTTCCCCCTTCATGGAGATGGATCACCACTACTCGTGGTGGTTCGGAAGCCCCGGTGCCCAACTGGGGGTCTTCATGAAGAACCGGCGTGAGGGCGAGACCGTGTTCGACGCGCATCTCGACCTCGAGCGACGCGAGATCGGCACTCGGTCGCTCGCACGCGTGCTGGTACGCTATCCGCTGATGACGGCGCGTGTCAGTGCGGCGATCTACTGGCAGGCGCTGCGACTGCGAAGGAAGGGCGCACCCTTCTTCTCGCACCCGCGCAAACGCGAGACGGTCACGACGCGACGCTCGTGATCGACGTCTCCTGAAGCAACAGAGAAGAGGGACGATCGACATGTCGGGGCTCGACGGATTCTTTCGCAGGCTCGTTCTCGACCGGCTCCGTGGACTGGACCACGGGCGACTGACGATTCTCGAGGATGGGCAAGTTCACGCGTTCGGACGCCCTCAGTCCGAGCCCGCGGCGACGCTTCGGATTCTGGATCCGAGTGTCTGGCGGCAGGCCGCCCTCGGCGGGAGCATCGGCGCCGGCGAGGCGTACGCGCTCGGTCACTGGGAGAGCGACGACCTCGCGGAGGTGGCGCGGATCTTCTGCGGAGATCGCGATCTCAACCTCGGCATGGAGAGAGGCCTTGCCCGCGTGGGGGGAGCCATCGCGCGGTGGCTCCACACCTTCCGCCGGAATCATCGCAAGGGAAGCCGGCGCAACATCTCGGCGCACTACGATGTCGGCAACGACTTCTTCGAGCGAGTTCTCGACGAGAGCATGACGTACTCGTCGGGCGTGTACGAGCACGCGAATGCGTCGCTCGCCGAGGCACAGTCCCACAAGTACGACAAAATCTGCCGAAAGCTTCGGATTCGACCTGAAGATCACGTGCTCGAGATCGGCACGGGGTGGGGCGGCTTCGCCATTCACGCGGCGCAGCGGTACGGCTGCCGGGTGACGACGACGACGATCTCGCGGCAGCAGTACGAGCTCGCCGTCGAGCGCGTGCGCGCGGCCGGCCTCGAATCGCGAATCGAGATTCTCTTCGAAGACTACCGCGACCTCGAGGGGCAGTACGACAAGCTCGTCTCGATCGAGATGATCGAAGCCGTCGGCCACTCCTTCTACAACGACTTCTTCCGAGCTTGCGGTGAACGGGTCCGCCCGAACGGCCTCATGCTCCTCCAGGCGATCACCGTACCGGACCGCGAGTACGATCGGTGCCGCCGGAGCGTCGACTTCATCAAGAAGCACATCTTCCCCGGGTGCTGCATCCCGTCGGTGCAGGTGATGCAGAACGCCGTGGCGGAGACGTCCGAGATGCGCTTCCTGGATCTCGAGGACATCACGCCGCACTACGCTCGGACGCTGCGAGAGTGGCGCGAGAACATGGATGCGCACCTCGATGAGATCCGGGGCCGTAACTACAGCGAGGAGTTCCTCCGGCTCTGGCGTTTCTACTTCGCCTACTGCGAGGGCGGGTTCACCGAGCGCGCGATCAGCGTCGGTCAGCTGCTGTGGGCCGGCCCGCAGTGGCGTTCGGATCCGGTCGACGCGAGCCGTCTGACCGGCGAGACCGCGGGGGCGATCTCCTCCACGGCGGGCGGCTCGACTTGAGCTTCGAGCTGCTGATACCGGCCGCGATCGGGGCGTCGGTCCTGATGGGGCTTCTTTGGCTCGTCGAGCGGCGAACGAACGACGCCACATCCGTGGACGTCGGCTGGACGACGATCCTCGTCGGGCTTGCGGTCTTCTACGCGACCGCGGCACCCGGTGCCGTCTCGAGGCGACTCCTCGTGGCGGGGCTGGTCTCGACGTGGGGTGTCCGGCTCATCGCGCATCTCTTGCCGCGCGTCTTCGAAGGCGCGGGGGAGGACGCGCGCTACCGCGAGATTCGTGCGCAGTGGGGTGATCGAGCGCACCGGAACTTCTTCCTCTTCTATCAGGCGCAAGGCGTGCTCGCGGTCGTGCTCTCGATTCCGTTTCTCATCGCCGCGAGTGATCCGAGCCCGGAGCTCGGACTCATCGAAGCGAGCGCGGTCTTGGTGACGCTCGTCGCGCTGGCGTTCGAGACGCTGGCCGACCGACAGCTCCACCGCTTCCGCCTCGAGGCGAACCATCGCGGCAAGACGTGCCGCGCCGGACTGTGGAAGTACTCACGCCATCCGAACTACTTCTTCGAGTGGCTCGTGTGGTGCGGCTTCGGGCTGCTGGCGCTTCCGTCCCCGGGCGGACTCTTCGCGATCGGGAGCCCTCTGATCCTGCTGTACTTGATCACGCGCGTCACCGGCATTCCGCCGAGCGAAGAACAGGCGCTCCGCCGTCGCGGAGACGACTACCGCGAGTACCAGCGCACGACGAGTGCGTTCGTGCCGTGGTTTCCGAAGGAGAACAGCGAATGGGCGTGATGGGACTCGTCGAACGTGGCTTCGTTCCGGACTGGGCGGTTCGAGTCGGAATCCGACGACTGCTGAAGGACCGGCTCCGTGAGCTCTACGAACCGGAGCCGGCCGAGCGACGTCGACGTCAGATGGACTTCGTGGAGTCGATGCGTCAGAGCCCCGTCGCGATCGCGACGGACGAGGCCAACGATCAGCACTACGAGGTGCCGGCGGCCTTCTATGAGCTCGTCCTCGGAAAGCACCTGAAGTACAGCAGCGGATACTGGCCGCGCGGCGTCGAGACTCTCGACGAGGCCGAGGCCGAGATGCTTCGGCTGACGTCCGAGCGCGCCGACCTCGCGAACGGCCTCGACATCCTGGAGCTCGGCTGCGGCTGGGGCTCGCTCACGCTGTGGATGGCCGAGCACTATCCCGGCTCGCGCATCACGGCCGTGTCGAACTCGGCGACCCAGAAGGAGTTCATCCTGGCCCGGGCCCGCGAGCGGGGGCTCTCGAACGTGCGGATCGTGACGTCGGACATGAACGATTTCCACACCGACGAGGCCTTCGACCGGATCGTTTCGGTCGAGATGTTCGAGCACATGAAGAACTACGAGACCCTGATGGGGCGGATCGCCGGCTGGCTGAGGCCCCAGGGGCGGCTTTTCGTCCACATTTTCACCCACCGGGAGTGCCCCTACGAGTTCGAGGTCCGGGACGAGTCGGACTGGATGGCCAAGTATTTTTTTACGGGGGGAAACATGCCCTCCGACGACCTTCTTTTGTATTTTCAGGGGCAGCTCCGGATTCGCTCCCACTGGACGGTTCCGGGGGTGCACTACGGGCGAACGGCCGAGGCCTGGCTGAGCAACCTGGACGAGCGACGCGGCGACGTCGAGGCGATCTTCAGGGAGCACTACGGGGCCGAGGAGGCCACCCGTTGGGTCGCGTACTGGCGAGTCTTCTTCATGGCTTGCGCCGAGCTCTGGAACTACCGGCGCGGCGAGGAGTGGCGAGTCTCGCATTACCTGTTCGACCGGCGCTGATCCGTTCGATGGATCGGGGCTGACCCGCGTTGCGAATTCGACCGATGCTGAGTGACGCTTCCATTGTTCTGAGCCGCAACATCGACGCGCTGAGCCGAGGCTTCGCGCGACGGGTCGTGGACCGTCACGAGCAGATGGACCCCACGATCGGCGACCGCTACGGAGCCGGATGGCGGCGCGAGTGGGCGGCCGAAGTCGAGACGCGGATCCGCTATCTCTCGCAGGCAGTGGCGCTCAACCAGTCGGGCATCTTCACGCGAGCCCTCGACTGGACCGGCGCCGCGTTCGCCGCGCGCGGGATCGACGCATCGGATCTCTCGGTGAGCCTGCGCGCCATGCAGGAAGTCGTCGCCGAAGATCTTCCGGAAGACGTCGCCGACGCCGTCACTCCACACGTGCAAGCGGCGCTCTCTTCCGAAGACGGAAATGGCGACGCCGAGTGCTCCCCCCAGCAAGGGCCGCCGCGCTCCGAGATCGGCTTGCGCTATCTCGCTCGTCTTCTCGACGGCGACCAGAAGGGAGCGATCGGCGAAGTCATCGGCGCGGCCCGCGACGGCATCCCGGTTCGCGAGCTTCTTCGCGACGCGATCGGCCCTGCACAGGTCGAGATCGGCGCGATGTGGCACCGCGGCGAGGTGACGATCGCGGAAGAGCACTTCGCGACGTCGACGGCCGAAACGGTACTCACGCTGCTCCAGGCCTTCTACCCGAAGGTGGAGCCCAACGGCAAGCGCATCGTCGGCGCCGGTGTGGCGGGCGACCTTCACGGTATCGGCCTGCGCATCGTCACCGAGTACTTCGCGATCGAAGGTTGGCAGACGCGATACCTCGGCGCGAACGTCCCGGCCGAGGACCTGCTGACCGATATCGGCACCTACCCGGCCGACGTGCTCGGGCTGTCGATCGGCTCGTTCTTGAATGCGCGCATGCTCGGCGAGGTCGTCCGTCTCGTTCGACGTAGTCCGGGGTGCGAGGACATCAAGATCATCGTCGGGGGGCCGCCCTTCGCGTCCGTCCCCGAGCTCGCGGATTCCTTCGATGTCGACGGCGTCGGCAAGAGCGCCGAAGACGCGGTCGTCCTCGCCAACAAGCTCGTCCTGGATCGCGCGGGCTGAGCTGGGCTCGAGCTGGCCTGGTTCAAGCAAGCCGGTCAAGCAAGCCGGTCAAGCAGGCCGAGTACGAGCAGGCCGAGTACGAGCAGGCGGGGCCGAGCCGGTCAATCGGGCTGGATGAACCGCGCCGCGTAGCTCCGCACCTGTTTCCCGTTCAGCACGTGGAAGATCCGTAGCTTCTCGACGGTCGACTGGCTGAACTTCGTGAGCGGCAGGTGGACCCAGCGCTTCCCGAATCGCTGCGCCAAGCGTCGCCAGGCCGGGCCGGGCGGTCCGGGCGCGACGAGCGCGATGTGACGGTGGCGACTGTAATGACAGGCCGCCGCGAGCAGGCGTTCTTCGAGCGTCGTCGTGAAGTCGAACCGGCGGTCTTCCCAGATCTCGGGGATCAGGATCGGCGGATACAGGAACATCGCGCCGCCGTAGACCGACTGCCCGATTCCCGGGCCGATCATGTTCGACAGGAAGTTGGTGCCGAACAGGGCCAGCGTCGACTCGTTTTCGTGCTCGGCGTGCCAGGTGATGCGCAGCGGATAGTCCCGCGGATCGGCGGGAACGTCGAACAGCATGACGACGCAATCCATGCCGCCGATGCGGGGCGGGAAGTTCTTGACGTAGAGATCGCCGGTGTGCCAGTTGCGAAGGGTCTCTCGGATGTCGACGCCGTCGAGGAGGCTCGACGTGAACTTCTCGCTGCGCGCCAGGTCTGCGGTGAGGATCTCGCGGGCTCGATCGAAGCAGTGCGTTCGGAAGCGCTCGATGCGGTCGTCTTCGGGAAGCCACGACACCGTCTGGTACGGGTTCCAGGCCTGAAGCCAACGCTGCTGCTCCTCGGGCTCGTTGGAGCGGCGCAGGTCGAGGCTTCGCCACTCGAGCGGCTGGCCGGGCAGGCGATTGACGAGATGCACGGTCTCGCCGCGGTCGAGGCGTCCGCGTCCCACGCCGAGCCGGATCCCCGGAAACGACATCGACGAACCGAAGGAGTACGTGCGCGCGGTCTCGGCCAGGTTCATCGCGAAGCGGCTGCCCGCGATCTGTTTCGCGGCGATGACGAGCGTGTACAGGTCCGGCGTCATCCGGCGCTCGATCAGTGAGAGATTGCGGACGTAGCGCAGGTAGAGCGAAAGCGTCTTCGGACTGAGATTGCGCGCCTGCTTGCCGAGCTTCTCCTCGTACCGGCCGCGCGCTGCGATGAGAAGCTCTTTCACTCCGTCGACTGAGAGGTTGTCGTCGTCTTCGAGCTCGCGCCGCGCCCGTTCGTAGAGCGCCGTGATGAAGGGGAGCTCACCGAGCAGGAACACGAGCGTGCGTTCGTCCGGTCGCAGGCACTCGGTCGGCTCGACGTCTTCGTCGGGAGGGGAGTCCGGACCTTCGAGATAGGCCTCGCGAATCCACGGCCAATCGAGGATCGAGCACACCATGCACACCGAGCGATGCTCGCGGATGAGCCGCCTCAGACGATCCGCCATCGTGGCGATCCGATCGCGCGCCTGCTGGTGCGGAGGTCGCGGGATCGCGGGGAGCAGGGCCGCGGCAAAGCGCGCGAGCGGCACCTTCTTCAGGGCGTACGCGTCCGGAAGCGACGCCGAGTAGGGCTCGAATCGCGACGTCTCCAGATCGACGAACGCGCGCCGCATGCGCTCCCCGAGCGCGACCCGTAGCGCGGCGATGACCGGCTGACAGGGATCGATCGGGACGTACGAGCGTTCGCGGGTCGGCTCTTCGGATGCGTTCTCGCCGCCTTCCCGATCGGATTCGGGCTGCCAGCTCGGAAGCGAGAAGTCGTTCGTGGGACGGTCCGGCTGCGTCACCATCGAGACGGCGGGGAGCAGGTCGATCGCCTTCTCGACGTCCGCCCGGAACGAAGGAGGTAGCGGAACGGCGAGGCAATCGAAGCGGTGCTCGAGCAGAAAGCTCCGCACCTCGAGAGCCATGTCCCCGCTGCCGTGCACAACCGGCAGGAGGGTGAGCCGGGAGTCGACCTGGAAGATCTTCGGTACCATGCCGCGCCGATCAGTCGTCGTCGTCGCGCTCCTCGAAGTCCGGATGGAGCGGATCGTCGGGGTCGTGGAAGAAGTCACCGAGGCCCATGGCGAGCGTCTCGCCGCCCAGCGACCGCTGGCGACGTTCGGAGAGCGCTTCGAGATCGAGGGCCTCCTCACCGAGGCACTGCTCCACCGCTTCGCGCCACGCGTCGTCCTTGGCGATGGGGTGATCGGGATCCTGTTGCATGCGCTTCATCGCGTAGCGCAACAGATTCACTCCGTCACGCGGCGAGAAGTCGAGCTCCAGGTCGTGCGAGCGCTGCAGGAAGTTGACGGTGAGCTCGAGCATCTCGGCCTCCGCAAACGGAAGGTGATACTCGAGAATCGCCTTCTCGTCCTCGCGCTCCGGGAAACCGAGTGTGAGCGTCGGCTGGAGTCGGCTGAGGATGTAATCGGGAATCTCGTAGGTCGAGTCGTCCTCGTTCATCGTGACCGCGCATCGGAAGTCGGCGTGCGCCGAGATCGAGATGCCGGCGACGATCGATTCGACGTAGCGCCGGTGGTCGAGCAGCGGGGCGAGGCTCGCCCACGACTTCTCGTTCATGCGGTTGCCTTCGTCGAGAACGCAGATGCCGCCGCGAATCATCGCGGTGACGAGGGGCGACGCGTGATAGCCGATCTTGCCGCTCTCGCCGAGTACCGGCGTGACGAGCAGGTCTTCGGGCCGCGTGTCGGCCGTGCACTGGTAGACGTAGAGCTCCTGGCTGCGCGCGCCGGCGCCCGCCATGGCGAGCGTCGTCTTGCCGATGCCGGGCTTCCCGACGAGGCGGGGCGTCAGCGGAAGATCCTTGGGATCGACCACGAGCCAGCACGCGAGGAGCTGCTTCAGAAGCTCGCCCTGGCCGATCCAGCGGCTCTCGGCCTCGTGGGACTTGGCCAGCTGCAAACGTACGCCGTCGATCTCGACGAGCTCACTCATCGGGGTGTCTCACTGAGGTCAAGGTAGGGGGTCACGGTAGGGTGTCTCTCGGGGTTCCTCGACGTTCCTCCCTCCACTCCAGCACGGTAACAGCTGGACGGGGGCGGCGGCAAGCCGAGCGGCGTTGGATCAGCCGTCGCTCTCGTCTTCCTCCGGAAGCTCGCCGAAGCGCCAGGTCACACCGAGGGTGACCCAGAAGTTGTCCTCGTCGATCCCGTTCTGGTCGAACTGATCCCGGATGTCGTCGTCGAGGATCGTCGAGCCGTGGAGACCGAGGTCGAACGTCGTGCGTCGATCGTAGACGTAGCGCAGCTCCGCGTCCGCCCGAGCGTCGGCCCATCCCGATTCGTCGATGCCGTAGTTGAACTCGGACATGTCGCCGTCGGAAGCCGCCGCGGAGACGCCCACGTCGAGCGAGAGATCCTCGAGGATGCTGTCGAGCGAGAACGTGCGTCCCACGCCGAGGTTGATGTAGTAGCCCTCGGCCTCGTCGAGATCGATGTGGAACGACGCGAACGGCCGGAAGCCGAGCACGCCGAGGCCGACCTCGCCGAACCACTCGCTCGTCGTATCCCGTTCGCCGAAGGGGAAGTCGTCGCCGTCCGACAGCACGAACTGCGTGAGTCCCGTCGTGATGTCGATGGGTCCGACGCCTTCCGCGAGATCTTCGAGGGGGAACACGTGCGAGTAACCGGCCTGGATGTCGAGCCGATTGACCTCGCCGGAGCTCGCGTCCGGGAACCACGCGTCCCCCGAGCTCGACGTCGTCTTGAAGGTCGCGAGGCCGGAGAACACGATATCGCCTCCGGTCTTCACCGGGACGCGGCCGTCTCCGCTGGCCTGGAAGACCGGGCGGTCGACGTTGACCTGGCCTCGATGCATGAACTTCGTCGCTCCGCCCGCGCGGACGTTCACCTCGGGCGGCTTCTCCTCCGCGATGAGGCATCCGCCGGTGCCGACGAGAAGCGCGGCGAGCAGTGCGAAGGCGAGGCGAGAGCGAGAAGGATACCGGTGGGGGCGATGGGTCGCGGCCATGGAAGTGCCCGATCCTCGAGAGTCCCGATGGCGTCCGATGGAGCGTCGCGGTCGGGAGGGGAAGGAGTTGGCTGGCCCCCTAGGACTCGAACCTAGACTAGCTGATCCAGAGTCAGCCGTGCTGCCATTACACCAGGGGCCAAGTTACGCCTGTCGTGAGGGGGCTCGACGGCGCGCCCCACGATTTCGAGTGCGGCATTATACAGATCCCGTTCGACCGTGGATAGCCTGTTGTTGAGAGCGCGGAGAGCCTGCCCCAGGGGCCTCGGGAGGGGCCTACGCGTCGTCGGACGGGTGTGGGGCGTCGGGCTCTTCGGACGGAGGATTCTCGCCGGACTCCTCAGCCTCTCGGGCGGCGCGGGCGCGTCGCGCGCGTTCAGCGGCGGCGCGATGCGCCGGCAGGTATCGTTCGAGGCGGTCGACGACCTCGCCGTGCGTCTTGGCCCGGCCGGTTTCCATGAGCGAGCGCAGCCATCCGCTGATCCCGGCCGAGTGAGCCGAGCGGGGGCCGGGGGGCGTGTCCGGCTGCCCGGGCCCGCTCCCACCGTTGCCGTCCTCGCCGTGCCCCTCCCCTTCCTGAGCGTCCCCGTCGTGCCCGTCCCCGGCGAGGGCGTCGGGGACTGCGGGCGTGTCGCGATCGGCCTCGTCGCCGGACCCCGGGCCGTTCTCGACGAAGGTCGTCGCTTCGTCCGGTGCCGTGGGCGGCGGGCTCGAGCCGACGGGGTCAGCGCCCGGCGTGACGCCACCCGTCGCGGTGTCGGGTGCGAGGTCCGCGTCGGGGGATGGGGCGCGATCGAAGGAGCGCTCGGACTCCGGGGGGATCTCGGGCACCCAGATTCCGTGGGCTTCGTGCTGCGGTTCGGGCGCCTCGGGGGAGGCGGTGTCGGAAAGCTCGTCCGCGAAGTCCGAGTCCTGAGGAAGCTCCGGCGGCTCGAGAGTGTAAGTCGCCTCGCTCTGCGCGCTGGCTTTCTCGCGAGCGCGCTTCTTTCTATCCTTGCGGCGCTTGGCGGTTCGTCCTCGAGGCTGTGGATCCGGTGAAGGATCTTCCGGCGGTGCCGGCTCGGTGATTCCGGCCGGACTGCCGACACCCGGGTCGTGTCCCGGACCCCCGGGGAGCTCGTTGGGGTCGCCGGGGCTTCGGCCGTCCGGTGCATCGTCCTGCGAGGGCGGCTTGACGTTTCCGGGCGTGCGATCGGGCTCTGCCGTCACGTCGGCAGGTCGCTCGCCCGTATCCGTATCCGTCACCGTATCCGTATCCGCTTCCGGGGGTGTCCCCATGATGCGGTTCTCGACGTCATCGAGTCGATCTTCGAGCCGACGTTCGAGCTTCTCGATGCGCTGGAACAGGGAGTCGGCGAGCGCGACCAGCGGACCGGGCTGCGGCTTCGCCTCGCGAACGACCTCGGCCGGCGGGAGTCGTTTCCACAGCGCCGTGATGGCGAGCTCGCTCCGGCTCGTGCCGAACTGCTGCAGCCAGGCATACAGGAGCTCGTCGCCGCCTTCCTCTTCCTCGTGGGGCGGGATCTCGCCGACCTCGACGAGAGCCTCGTTCAACGCGATCGACAGCGGATCCTCGAAGTCGATCTCGATCGATCGTGCGGGCCGAGGCTCCGACCCGCCGGCCCACTCGGATGCCTCAGGAAGGCGGAGCTCGACGGATGCCCGCAGCGCGGTGCGCGCCTTGTCTCGGAGCTGCTCCACCCGGAGGAGGGGTGTGTCGGTCGCCTCGGACACGATCTGTCGGTTGGCGGGGCCTTCGGCTACGGCATCCAGTCGTAGGAGGGTTCGATGCTTCCCGTCCGGGAGCTCGTCGAGAGCCCGGACCAGCGACTCGTGCACACTCGAATCGTCCGCTTCATCCAGCCGGGCGAGGAGGCCCTCCCAGAAGTCGAGGTCCTGAAAGGGCTCGTTCCGATCGGCGGTGCGGACACGCAGCATTTCACGCGTGTGACGCCATCCGAGCGCGAACAGGAACACGGAAGGACGGGCGTCGATCGCGGCTCGGAAGCGGTCGAGGGAAGAATCGAACTCCGTCAGCGCGTGGTCGAGGATGCGCTCCGATACGTAGTCCGGGAGCCCGAGCCGGCGGGCAAGGCCGTCGACGAGGAGATGCCAGGCTTTCAGAAAAAGGCGACCGAAACGCTCCCGGCCGAAGAATCGGACGAGGCGCTGGACAGCGTCTTGATCCATGGAACTCTTGCACTTCCCCCTAGGTGAAGGACTCCATCGTACCGAGAAGGGAAGGCCCGGGGGAAGGGGTTTCTGGGGGAAAAGAAAAAGGGGGCCGAGCTTTCGCTCGGCCCCCTCGGGAGTCTCTTGAGTATCGGGTTTCCCCGGATTACTTGTTCTGCTCGTCGCCGTCGCCAACGAGGAGCTCGAGGCCGTCCAGCGTGCCGCGGTAGTGCAGCGCGTGGCCCGCCGCGAAGTCCGTCGAGGTGACGAACTGGGCGAAGACACCGAGAAGCGGCGGAACCGCGTAGCCGCTCGAGGCCGGGACCGGGTTACCGGAACCGTCGACGATGCGCGCCGGGGTGATCGAGGCCCAACCGGTCTCGACCTCGTTCACGCCGAGCTCTTCCGCGTCACCACCGAGGCCGTTGACGATCGCCGAGATGTCGCTCAGGGCGCCCGTCCACCAGCACTGGAAGTCGAAGCTTCGCGAGAACTTCTGCTCGATGTTGTTCCAGAAGAGGAAGTCGACCTCGGCCGTGTAGTTCGCGCCGGCCGTCGTCAGCAGAACGAGCTGGTTCGTGAAGTTGCCACCTTCCTCGAAGAAGCTGTCGATGTACAGCTCGGCCGGGAAGTACGGGTACTCGTCGCCGTCGAAGTCGAGCGCGCCGTCACCGTCGCTGTCCGTCGCGTCGCGATCACAAGCGGACGGGTCGCTGCTGTTCGGGTTACCTTCGAAGGCGTACGGCGTGTACGACCACAGGAAGTTCAGGCCGGACTGCACGACGATGGCCGAACCGATGACGTAGTCGAAGTCGATGTTCTTGCTCATGTCGTTCACGTCGACCGCGACGACGATCAGGAAACCACGCTCCATCTCCGGGTTGTGGTTGTCCGCGAGCACGCAAAGGGTGTCGCCCGGCGTGAGCAGCTCGAAGCGATCGAACTCGACCCACGTCTCGTCCGCGACGTAGATGTAGTGGAGCATGACGTCACCGGCGCGGGTGTCCTGCGTCGGGCAGTAGACGTTGTCGTCGTTCAGGTTCGTGACGCAGATCACGGTGCCCGCACCCGGGGCGGAATCGAACAGCGGGAACACGAGCGCGCTTCCGGGCTCGAGGTGCTTCGGCCCCTGGGCCATCGCGCTCATCGAAGCGATGAGGGTCACAGCGATCATCATCGCGATCGTCTTGAGAGTCTTCATTCTTGATCCTCCTGCACAGTATTGCGATTGCGCTATAGGTTGTCGGTTGATTGACCCGAGATGTGGTTTTCACCACCCGCGGAAGTAGGAAGCAAGGGACGTTCCATCGATCCGGCTTTTGCGAAATAGAATCACGATCGCTTGCAAGTGCCTTGTCGCGATGAGCGTTGCAGACGGTGGCTCGTTCGGTGGGGCCGAGGCGTCGCGAGGGGGATCGAAGGGCGTGTCGACGCGACGCGACGAAAGCCCGTTCAAGCGTCGAATCCGGTGCACGCTTCGCAACGAACGGGGGCTTCGCGATCGAAAGGGGCGTTGATTGTCGTCGGTTCCCGGTGCGTATCGGGCAACGACAACTGAGGGAAAGGGGCGGCTCGCAGGGCATGAAAAAAGGCGCCCGGATCAAGGATCCGGGCGCCTGTGTTCGGCTACTGGAAAAGGAAGTGGATTGAGTTGTCTTGGGTACGTGCGGCTCAGTCCTCTTTGGCAAGTCGCTCGTAGAGATCCTCCCAATCCGTGAACGTCAGTTCTTCGTCGGTAATCGCGGGCATGCCTCGGAACCTCTCGAACTCCTCGACTCCGGAGAACTCCACGTACTCGTGGTAGGTCATCCGGGTCGAGCGCTGACGTCGGGCGTTGCTACCGAGGAGGGTGTTGGAGATCTCCTGCGCCTGCTGGAGCTCCATATCCTCGATGGTGAGGCCTTCGATCGACTCGAGCTTCTTGTGGAGGTTGTTGAGAATGCGTCGCTCTTCACGGCTCGGCTTATCAATCTTGCCGAGAGTCTGCTTCTGCTTCTCGACGGCGTGATGCATCTTGCGCGACACGTCATCGAGCACATTGGCAAGCTCGCCGAGCTTCTTGACGAGTTTCCTGACGCTCAGGAACTGGTCCGGGGTCTTGCTCTTCATGGTGGCCCTCCGTATGAGATCATCGCGGCTGGCAGGCGGGGCGGGAGCGGGTGAGGTTCGGGGCAGGGAGACGGGGGCCGTGGAGGGGAGGGTACAGAGGCCCAGCCCGGTCGTGACGGGGTCACACGACCGGGGCATCTCCCAGTGATGATTCATTTCGTCGACACGTTGAAACATAACGTCAACGCTCCCGAGCCTCGGTGGTCCGCTCCGCTTCACGGTTTCATCCCTTCGTCGCTTGGTCGCAAGCGTTTGCGGGATTTCGCGGGTCCCAGCTGACCAGCCGCTGCTGCTGTAATCGTTTCTCGCTGCCCGGATATGTCGCAGAATCAGTGCCAAAACCCGGGTTGAGAGCCCTACCGCGGAGTACGAGCGCGAGGGGGCGGCCGCGAAAACCCAGGAAACATCGGCAGTCTCCGCGGTCGGCAGTCCGGAGATTTTGTGGGCTCGGAGCGTGAAGGCCGCGGTTCGCGGCATTGCGGGATGGTGGAGAAAACTCGACGTTCGAATGGGAGCGTTCAAGGTCGGACGTGCGTCCTTCCGATGAGTCCCAGCAGCGAGACATGTGGGCGGCCGAACGCTGTCCGCGCGATCGCTGTTCAGAAAGGAAGGGTCACGATGAATCACTCCCGCACGATGGCGCACTCCCTCGCGTCCGATGTCGCGCGCTTCCAGCGTCGCATCGTCCTGCTGTCGATCCCTCTGAGCCTCGCCTTCGCTCTCGCCTTCGTCCAGTTCCTCACCTAGGCGGCGCGCCTCTCCACGTCTGGTCGTCGATGCGAAACGCGGTTAGGATGTCCGCGAGCTTCGCGCGTGAACCCGAACGAGGAGCCCCTGCATGCCCGACAAGATCGCCTGGATCCGGACGATCGACGAAAGCGACGCCACCGGATCTCTCGCCGAGTCCTACGAGAAGGAACGCGACCCCGGGACCGGCCGAGTCGACCATATCCTCCGGGTCCACTCGCTCGCACCCGACACGCTCGACGACCATGCTCGGCTCTATCACACGCTGATGCACGGAGAGAGCGGCCTCAGCCGCGCCGAGCGGGAGATGATCGCGGTCGTGGTCTCGACGATCAACGAGTGCCACTACTGAATCCGTCATCATCGAGCCGGGCTGGCTCGACTGACACGCCGTTCGCATCCGGAGGGGTTCGTCGAGGCCCTGGAGAAGGATCCGGCGTCGGCTCCGCTCTCGGACCGCGAGAAAGCGCTGCTCGACTATGCGGCCAAGCTGACCCGTACGCCGGCCGCGATGCGCGAATCGGATCTCGTCCCGATGCGGGAGGCCGGCCTCGCCGATCGCGACATTCTCCACGCGAATCTCGTCACGGCCTATTACGCGTACGTCAACCGGATCGCCGACGGCCTCGGCGTACGTCTCGAGGGCGAGACGCACGCCTAGGCTCCTGGCGTTCTAGTTGCCGTCCGGGCAGATGCCGAGGGATCCGATCGCGCCGGAGCCCCCGAACGTGACGATCAGCTGGACGACGTCGTTCGAGTCGAAGTCGGCGGCGTCGACTGCCGTGGCCGTCGCGGTATAGCCGACCTGCGGATCCGTGGTCGTGAGATCCAGGATGCCGTACCCGAGGCCACCTTCGTGGTGGATGTCGGTCGTCCAGCCGCCGGGCACCGAATAGATCCTCGCGCGGGCCTGGCTGTCGACGAGCGTCACGCTTCCACCCGAGCCTCCGCCGTCGAAGTCGACCAGCACGATCGAGATGGCCTCGATGGGATCGACGAAGTCGAAGATCAGCGAGCCTCCGTGGACGTCGTCGTCCGGATAGTCGTAGACACCCGGCGTCGACTGCGTGTTGTTCTCCTGGAGCATGAGCAAGTTGCCGAGGTCGACGAGCAGGTCACTGTCGCGCCCGGGATCGTTCGGCCCCCCGATCGTCGAGTCGAAGACGGCCGGTCCATAGTTCGAGCCGGTACTGCTGATCGCGAATAGCTCGCCGAACTCGGGCGGCGTCGAGAGGTCCTGGCCGTCTACGAGGGCCGTCGAGAAATCATCCTCGAAGTCCCAGGCGAGGACCACCGGGCAGCACGGGCCGAGATAGTCGCCGTGGGCGAGGTGCGCGTTGACTGCCGGGGCACCGACCTGGATCGTGTGGCGGGCTTCCGGGTTGCCCGGCGGGACGTGGCACAGGGTCTCCATACCGTTTCCGTTTCCGCCATTGCCACCCGCTTCTCCTCCGTCGTCGCCACCGCCACCTTCGCCTTCGTCGTCGTCGTCGTCGTCGTCATCGTCATCGTCGTCGTCATCGTCGTCGTCGTCATCGTCGTCGTCGTCGTCGTCGTCGTCGTCGTCGTCGTCATCGTCCTCA
>CAZQZX010000078.1:0-25471 GCA_964597885.1 uncultured Planctomycetota bacterium | reverse complement strand
ACAGCTTCCTCGTGCAGCCCGAGCTCGTCGTACGTACGCCCGACGGCAACGCGAAGCTCCGCCTCGAGCAGCGGATCGTCCCCCGAGGTTTCGTCGATGGCCGCCGCGGCTCGACCGAGAATCTCTTTACCGACGACCGCGTTGCCCAGATCCGCCGGATTGGCGGCTTGCACGACCCGGTCGAAATCGTCGAGTGCCGCGTCGATCTCCCCGTCCGATGCGCCACTGCGACCGAGTCCTTCCCGGACGATTCGGCGCAAGTGCGCGAGAATCCCCAGCCCGAGCCCCTCCGGCGGATTCTCCTCGAGCATCGATGTCTGGAACTCGACAACGGTCTGCAGCCGCTCGGCCGAACGAGCCACGAGTTGACGCTGCCGCGCCTCGGAGAGGCCGAACCGGAGCGAGACCGCGAGCGCACCGACGAGCACGACCAGCACCACGGTGCCGGCGAACACGGGAACACGGTGTCGTCGAACGAACTTGCGCAAGCGGTATCCCGTCGTCGGCGGACCCGCGAGGACGGGCTCGTGATTCAAATGGCGCGTCACGTCCCGCGCCAGGTCGCTCGGACTGGCGTAGCGGCGGCTGCGGTCCTTGTCCATCGCCTTCATGACGATCCAGTCGAGTTCGCCCTGGATGCGGCGCTGCAGCGCTCGAAGTTGCGTCCTGCGAGACCGGCCGATACCGCTTCCGGCGGGTGAATCGAGCATTTCGCTCGGCCGCTGGGGCTCCTGCTCCCGGATGACGCGGAGCATCTCTTCCAGCCCTCCCTGGCGCAGCGTTTGGGAACTGAACGGCAGTTCGCTGACCAGCAGCTCATAGAGCAGGACACCGAGCGAGTAGACGTCCGATCGCGTGTCGATGTCCGCGCTGCTCGCGGCCTGTTCGGGACTCATGTACTCAGGAGTCCCGATGAACTGGCCGAAGGACGTGACCAACGTCTCGTCGATGAGGTCCCGGTTGACCGCCTTGGCCACGCCGAAGTCGATCACCTTGAGCTGCGGCGGATCCGTCTTCGAGGTGACCAATATGTTGCTGGGTTTGAGATCGCGGTGGAGAATCCCCTTCTGATGCGCATGCTGGACCGCATCGCAAACGCCAACGAAAAGCTCCAGACGCCGTTCCAGGTCGATACTCTCGCGATCGCAGTACTCGGTGATGAGAAGACCATCGACAAACTCGAGGACGAAGTACGGGCGACCGGTTTCCGTCGTACCGGCGTCGAAGACTTTCGCCACACTCGGATGCTCCATGAGCGCCAGCGCCTGGCGCTCCGCCTCGAAACGGCGCAGAACATCCTGCGAATCGCATCCCGGCTTGATGAGCTTGACCGCCACCGTCCGTCGCACCGGCTCGGTCTGTTCGGCCAGGTAGACGACCGCCATTCCCCCCTCACCGAGCAGCCGAAGGACCCGATAGGGACCGATTCGTTCCGGCGGGCTCGAAGACTCCGGGGTCGGCGGCGATTCCAGGTACTGCCCGATCGACGATGGAACGGGGCGAAAGAGCCGCTCGACTTCCTGAAGCAAGGCGTCATCGCCCCGACACTGCTCCTCCAGAAAGCCCGATCGTTGAGCCGGGGGCAGGTCGGCCGCCTCGTGGAAAAGCTGCTCGATGCGCTCGAGGCGCTTGCTGGGATCATTCATTCTATGGCTGCCAAGATCGGAACGTTCTGACTGTAGGCGGGGCGAATGATTCTTCGGATGCGATCGTACCCGCACGCGCCGCCCGGCGCAATCCGCGCCGGAGACCATCGGTCGCCGGTCGAGCCGGCGCTTCTACGACCCGCTCCTGTCCGGTATCATCCTTCGTCATGAACGAGAACAACGCGCAACCGGGCGACACCGAGAACCATCAGGCCTCGGGGTGGAAGGGCGAGCCCGTGTTGACGCAGGCGGTCTATGAAGAACTGCGCAGGATCGCCCGCGCACAAATGGCTCAGCTAGCGCCCGGGCAGACACTCCAACCCACGGCTCTCGTGCACGAAGCTTACCTGCGACTCGCGCGCGGTGCCGGGCTCGAATGGTCGAACGAGCGTCACTTCATCGCGACAATCGCCCGCACGATGCGCTATTTCCTGGTGGACGAGGCGCGGCGCAAAGCCCGCCCGAAGCACGGCGGTGATCGCCGCCGTGTCCTGATCGAAGACGTCGAAGCAAGCGAGAACCCCCCTCTACGCCTGCTCGCCCTCCACGAGGCCACCCGGCATCTCGAGCAGGCGGATCCTCGCAAGGGCCGAATCCTCGACCTCCGGATGTTCGGAGGACTCACTCTCGACCAGATCGCGACTACGCTCGGCGTCTCGATTGACACGGTCAAGCGCGACTGGCGCTTCATCAAGCCGTGGGTCGCGGCACGGCTTTCTGATGACGAGGACGCGACGCCACGCCGGGACCCATAGTCGACACGCAGGCTCGATCGTCCTTCGACCCTTCCCCCGGCCGGCGGCGCGGCTGTCCACTCAGCCCGTTCGAGCCAACCCCTGCAATAGAGCCGCCGGCGCCCCGCGATCGAGGCGCCGACGACTCCTTGAAGACCCTTGGCTACGAATCAGGGCATGACACTGGTGGCGACGAGCGTACCGTCACGTCGCCCGAGCGAGATCCGGGTTCCGTGCCAGGCGATTCCGCTGACCAGGACGCCCGTCACATCGCTGCCCGTCACATCGCTGCCCGTGGCGACATCGAAGAAGCGCAGCCGCCCCGCGGTCGACGCCGCGAGTGTATCGGACGCCGGGGAGAACTCGAGCGCGGCGACAACCGAATCGCCGGTCACGACCGCTCGCACGAGCGCGCCGGTCGAGCTGTCCCAGATACGGATCCGGCCGTCGTGGCCTCCCGACGCGATGAGCAGGCCGTCGGGCGAGAACCGTACGCACGCGACGCCGCGCTCGTGGCGCCCGAGATCGTGGATGAGCGATCCATCGCCGGAGTCGAAGAGCCGGACCTCGCCGTCACGACCGCCGGTCACCAAGAGCTGGTCGTCCGGTGAGATATCGAGATCGTTCGTCCAGTCGCTGTGCGCCGTGATCGAGTAATCGACCGCGCCGCCCGCCGTCGAATACGAGGTGATGCTCCCATCCACCGCGCCCGCGATGACGTGCGCGTCGTCACTGGTAAGGCCCACGCAGGTCGCCGAGCTTCCGTTGCCCGAGATCGTGGTCAACAGCGAGCCGTTGCTCGTACGCCAGAATCGAAGGTCTCCATCCGCGCACGCCCCGACCCAGGCACTACCGTTCGCGACGAAGCAAGCATCCTCGACCCTACGGTACGAGACATCCATGCCGCCGGGCGTCCCGAACTCGAAGTTCTCGGATACGAGACTGCCGTCGGCGGTGCTTCGCACCTCGATCAGGACGTTGCCGGCACCGGAACAGACCTTCGACCCGTCGGCGCTCACGGCGGCGAAGTAACGGCTGCCTCCCTGTTCGACGAAGCCGCTCAGCACCGATCCATCGTTCGTCTGCCGCTCCGAGAAGCGCCCGCCCAAATGGCCCGCGATGAACCTCGTACCGTCCGAACTTCGGCGCAGCGACGAGACCGAGCCCGCGACCGGGATATCGTAGAGATCCTGGCCATTGGCAAGGTTGCGGTGCTTGACCGTGCCGACGCGCGTCGCGATGAGCACCTCGGTGTTGCTGGTGAACTCGACGGCGTTGACGTTGACGGCCGTCAGATCGTAGTCCTTCGAGAGGAAGCCCGTATCGACGCGGAAGACGCGGACGCGGGTGTCCTCACACGAGGCGACGTAGTTGCTGTCCGGGGAAAACGACAGTCCGATGACGGGTAGAGTCGGCGCTGTGAGTTGGTGCTCGACCTCGAGATCGCTCGTCCGCCAGATGTAGAGGGTGCCGTCCTCCGTACCACCCGCGAGCAGCGCATCATCGGGCGAGATCGCGAGCGACCGCAGCGGCGACCCCACTGTCGCGATCTCGTCGATCAAGAGGCCCTGCGAGTACACGTACACCTTTCCGGCGCCGCCCGCAGCGTAGATTTTCTGAGCGTCGGCGGAATAGGCGATGGCATCGATGGATTCGTCGCCGGTCGACATCGAGAGCCCGGCACCGCCGCCCAGATCCCACTCGCTTACGAGACCCGACGCGTCGGCCGACGCCACCTTGGTGCCGGCCGGCGACCACGCGACATCGGTCACGGGCGCCTGGTGGAGGCCGATCGTATCGACCAGCGCGCCGGTCGCCACGGTCCATCGCTTCACGGATCCGTCGGGTGACCCCGAGACGACCTCGAGCCCGCTCGGCGAGTAGTCCGCCGCGGCGATGAACGAACCGTGTCCGCCCACGGCCCAGTCGACGCTCAAATCAACTTGCGCTGAGACCGCGCCGCTGATCGCGAAGCTCAGCACGACCCATGCCACGACCCTTCTGTGGCTAGACGAGACGACTTTCCTGCGTTCCATGATATTCCTCCACCCATCGGTTCGTCGGTTCCGGACTCGATACGGGGCACACTCGTACGGGCCAATCAAGGGCCTCCTCCGCGCAGCAGCGGCTGATCCGAAACCCAGTCGATGATGCTCTCCTTGGTGTACGAGTCGAAAACCGTCAGCGGATCGTCGCCGAAGGACTTGTAGACCTTCCCATCCGGCCAACAGCGTTCCGTCTCGACGCGGACCGGATCAAAAACAGTCGTCGCACTGACTTCGAGCTTCATTCGCTGCTCCGAGAAACCCGGGAACCGGTTCGTCGTGTCGGCGATGAGTTGCGCGAGATCCCGCCCGTAGCCAATACGGCTGATGATCCGAACCGAAATCCTGCTGCTACAGTCGCCTCGAATAAGGACTTCGCGCTCGATCAGGAGTCGCCCGGAACTGGGGGGGATCCCCCCACCACTGCCGGCGCTGAGCTGAGCCAAGTCGAAGCCGACGGTGCCCTTGATCGGGATCTGCCCCGCAATCGCATCGAATCGGATGTCCTCCTCCTCGACGTGCATGAAGTTGCGGCGTCGGCTTGCTTTGATCTCCGCGATCTCGGCGACCCAAAGGTCGCCAGAGTTGTCGTTCGCCCACGCCTCGACCTCATCGTAGTCCGCGAACGAGGTCGGCGGTGTGTCCTGCTTCGCGCCGTACCAGAACCCGGCCACGGCCTGGTAAGGGTGCTTGAGAACGGTGTGCGGCGCGATCTCCATCTCCCAGACCGATCCTGTCCAGCGGAACGGCCAGTACTCGTGGCGCGCCACGCCATCGCTCGGGTCCCCGAACTTCTGCAACGAGTAGTAAGGGATCGTGTATACGCTACCCACGTTCGCACGCGGCGTCGGTTCGCTGTACGTTGGATACGTCACGCTGTCGACGTAGGTGACGTAGGCCCCCGTCCCCTTGGACTCGTTGTCCTGCAACTGGAACGTCTTCTCTATGCCGACCGGGACGTCGTCATGCTGCAGGCCGTTGTTCGAGAGCGTCAACGTGAGGGTGACTTCCGTGATGGCCGGATCCTCGGGGGCCATGTAGATCACGTGCGAACCCTGATTGTGCCCGCCGGCGAAGGAACCGGCCGTCGCGCTCCAGGTGTACTCGATCACATCCGACAGTGAGCTCTCTTCCGGAACGCCATCCTCGCAGTCCCCCGAGCCAGCACACTGCAGGACCATCGTGTCGATATCCTCAGCCTCCGCCTCTAGCGCGATGATGTCGCCTGCAACGAGCACCGTGAGGGGATCGTTCTTCTCGGCGAGCCAGAAGTCACCTGTGATGTCCGTGTCGGGCTCCCAGACCACATTCGGGTCACAGTCGTAGATCACCTCGCTGCCGCCAGCACCCTCATCCAGGTCGCCGATGAACTCGATATCGACGTGCGTGTAGTCGCTATCCTTCGTGACGGTGTAGTCTGGATTCGTCTCGGTTTCGAGCCGCCGTTCCCCGCGCAAGCTGATGATGAAGTATCCGGCAAGGGAAGACTGCACCGGCTTGTCCGAGTCGGAGTTGACGGCCACGACCTCGATCCATACCTCCCTCGTTTCATCGTGACCGAGGGGGTCGGGAGGGTGATAGAGAACGGCCTTCCCATCCGCCGAGTCCCCGACACGCCCCAGATCGTTGGCGACGGTGGTCAAGTATCCCGACTCGGAAGGGCCGCCGCCGCCGTAGATCGAGTACCGATAGTTGACGTTGGTCTGGAGCTCCACGAACTTGTTGCTTACATAACCCGTGCAAAGGCACTGCTCGTTGATGTACACGTAGTGGCTGGCCTCCACCACGAGCGGGATCGGCTCGCATTGAAGCTGCTCGTGAGACCCGGTCGTCAGCGCGTGAAGCTCCATCAGCGCGAACTCCCAGGCCTTCTCGAGCGCGCACCGATCCTGCGTAACGATGTCGGCTCGCGCTCCCGAGACAAAGAGCCCTGGAATTCCCACCACGGCTGTCAGACACGCTACAGTCCACCATCGAGCCTTACCGGCGCTCCGCCGGTCCTGTTGCAGTCTCATCAGACCTCCTTTCGACCCCACTTCCGTTCGCCGCGGATCGCACCCGCCCACGCGGGAGCTCGGCATCATGCGTACCGCAGCCGCATCCTGATCCGTCACTGCGTCATTCTTGGATCGATTTTCAGCGGCAGAACGGGGCACAAAAACCGAGATTTCTCGCGCTCGGGGGCCCGGGACCCGAGGCGTCGTGCTACGCACCGAGCGGATCGGCAGGGTCGAGTCCTGGCATCGCAGCACGGAACCTGTACCTCGAGGGTCGGAGCCAGCCGAGCTCTCGCAAACTCGGCGTCCGGGTGGTAACGTTCTCCCGATGCCATTCCGACTACCCACGCACGTCACGATCCGCCCCGGTTGCCGCATGGACGCCGTCGCGCGCATCCGCGAACGCTCCCCGCACCACGTGCTGGTCGTTCTCGACCGGGGGCTCCGGGAAGTCGCCGATGCCCGGCTCGACGAGCAGCTCCGCGCGGCGGGAGTACGGGTCAGTGTCTTCGACGGGATCGAGTGCAACCCTCGGTCGGTGACGATCGACGACCTCGCCGAACGCTCACGGGCGGACGGGGTCGACGTGGTCCTGGGCGTGGGCGGCGGTAGCGTCCTCGACGCCGCCAAGGCGGTGGCCATGCTCGTCCCGAACACCGGGGGGTGCGCAGCCTACGAGGGGCGGAATCGCTTCCCCACCGAGCCGCTTCCGTTCATCGCCGTTCCGACCACGTGCGGCACGGGATCGGAGGTCACCTGGGTGTCCGTGATCTCGGTGGAGGCCGAACGGACCAAGATCAGCGTGAAGGGGGATGGCATGTTCCCCACCGAGGCCTGGGTCGACGCCGACCTGCTCCGCACGCTGCCGGCGGCGCTCGTGGCCTCCACCGGCCTCGACGCCCTCACCCACGCGGTCGAGGCCTACGTCGGCCGAGAGGCCAACGCGGTCTCCGATGCGCTGGCGGAAGAGGCGGTCCGACTGGTGCTCCGCTACCTCGCCCGAGCCGGCGCGGACGTCGTGGGCGACCACGAAGCGCGCGAGGCGATGGCCCGGGCGTCCACGATCGCGGGAATCGCTTTCGGTAACGCCGACGTTGCCGGTGTGCACTGTCTTTCCGAGTCGATCGGCGGCATGTTCGACGTCCCCCACGGGCTCGCCAACGCGATCCTGCTGGCGCCGATGCTGCGCTACCAGATCGACGCCGCCGGCGAGCGGCTGTCCCGTCTGGCGCGTGCCGCGGGTGTGGGAGAGAGCGCATCGGAGATGGTCGGGGTGATCGAGCAGCTCGTGACCACGCTTGATCTGCCTCCGTTCTCGTCGTTCGGCATCCCCGCTTCGGAATTCGACGCGATCGCGGCGAATGCCGAGGCCAACAACTCGAACGGCTCGAACCCGAGGCCGATGGCGGCCGCCGACTACGGCCAGGTCCTGCGCGAGGCCGCCGGACTGGGCGCGTAACGGGGCCGGGAAGCGGGAGCATTCTGAGCGCGCGACTTCGCACGCCAGGGTTCGAGTCGGCCTCATGCCGTGAAATGAGCCAGAATCTCTGAAGATTCTCGCTCGCGTTCTTCGGTGGCGCGGGAACTAACAGGTGAGGCCTTCAGGAGACCGCCTCAGCATCGGCTCCCGACTCACGACGAACGCCAGGTAGGATCATGGCTCAGCTCCAAGGAACGCACACCATGCAGAACTCCGCATTCGATACCACCGACCTGACGTGGCTCGCCCGTCTGGCCCAGGCCCTGCTTCACGAGTCTCACGCGGCCGACGACCTGGTACAGGAAACGATGGTCGCCGCCCTCGAAGGGCCGATGCCCGCCACCGCGCGTCCACGCGCCTGGCTCGGCTCGGTCGCCCGGCGACTGGCGGCGCGCCGCTACCGCGGCGAAGCACGACGAACCCGCCGCGAGGAGCGCGTTGCGCGACCGGAAGCCCTGCCCGACTCGGCCGAGCTCGTGGAGCGAGCCGAAGCCGCGGCGCATGTGAACGCCGCCACTCGGGCCCTGCCCGAACCGTTTCGACGCACGGTGCTCCTGCACTTCCTCGAGGGGCGCACCGCGGAGGAGATCTCCCGACAGGAAGGCAAGCCGGCCGACACGGTGCGCTGGCGTCTACGTCGAGGCCTCGCTCTCATGCGCGAGGAGCTCATGCAACGCGGTGATCGCAACTGGTCGTCCTGGTGTCTCGTGCTCGCTCCTCTCGCCGCCTCCATCGCGAGCCCGTCCCAGGCAGCGGCGCTCGCCACAGGGTCCGCGCTCACTTCAGGGTCCGCGCTTTCATCGGGTGCGTCGACCTCATTCCTGGCTTTCGTCGCGACGGCGAAGTCGAAATGGCTTGTCGCGGCGGCCCTGATCGTTCTCGCCGGATCGGGTCTCTGGTTCGTCTGGAAGACCAATCCGTGGGAACCGCAGAGGGTCGTCTCCTCGGCAGGCGATGAAGCGGACGAGATCGAGCCGCCCTTCTCATCCACGCCGGAGCCGGATGGAGCACGGACCGAAGCGATCGTCGCGGTGGCCCCGACCTCGGCCGATGAACCTGCCAACGACGAGCGCCCCGCGGAAGAGGCATCCGCCACCACAGTCGACACCCCCCGCGGAATCTTCGGACGGGTCGTCGATGCGACCGAGCGCCCGGTGGCTGGTGCAACCATCTACCTCGTCCCCTCGGCGAACGGCGACGCGCAAGCTCGCGGCGCGAACGAGCCGGAGGTGCTGGCGCGTACCGAAACGGATGATCAGGGCAAGTTCGTCCTCGCTCCCGACAGCTGGGAATCATCCGGACGGACCGACCTGCCCCCTCCGGATCTCGGTGTCGTCGCCAACGGCTTCCTGCGTGAGGTCGTCGTCGATCCTTTGCGCAGGCAGGGTGCCGACGGCCTTCTTGTCGTTCTGGAAAGCGGCCGAACCCTATCCGGACGGGTCCTCGATGAATCCGGATACCCCGTTCCCGGCCTGAGCGTGCTGGCTCATACCGCCGACGCCGGCGTCGATCACGTGAGCCCGAGCCAGTCTCGAATGCGGGCCGATCGCTCCGAGCTTGGCGATGCGCACTCGCAATATCATCATTGCCACGGCCGTACCGACGACAACGGCGAGGTCGTGTTCACCGGCCTGCCGGATGGTGAGCTCGTCGTTCGGTCCCTCGATCCCGCCTGGAAGATCGATGACCCTCGACTGGTTCGAGCCGATGGTTCCTATGTGACGTGGCACGCGAAGCCGCAGCTCGGCGTCCGCCTCTTTGTCGTGGATGCCAGCACCGGCTTGCCGGTCGACCATGCGTCGGCCCGGTTCAGTTTGAAGGTGACCTTCGCGGACGGCGCCGAGGACGACTACAGCCAGTGGGTCGGGCGCGGCAACAACGGTACGGTCTCCTTCGCATTCGTGCCCGATCTCGTCGCGCTCGGCGATCGAGTCATCACCGAGGCAACGTTCTACGGAACGGTGAAGTACGGAGACGTACGAACCAAGTGGGAGGCCGAACCGATCGTGGATGCCTGGGGAGCCTCGGGCATTGCCGAGGTTCGCGTCGAGGTCGACACCGCGGCCCCGGCCCCGATGGTCGAAAATGCGCAGCTTGCAGAGTCAGCCGCCGGCGGAACACCCACCGAGGTCCCGGCGACCGAGCTCGAGCTCCAGGTCGGGTACGCAGACGGCACGACCTTCGACGGCCGACTCGTGGTGGCGTGGACCTCCCGAGACGAGGACAGCGAGGTCACCCGTGAGGGCCAGATCCGCCCCGAGTCCTGGGCCCCGGGTCAGTATCGCATGACCATCCCGGCCGGGGACGTTTCCCTCCAGGTTCACGAGTTCGGGGCATCCGGGAGCCTGTCGCCATGGACGGGCGAGGTCCGCTGCGATCCGAACGGCCTCACCACCGCCGTCGTCACCCTGCAACGCGGCGGCACCGTCACCATCGAGCGTCCCCACGGCTGGACCGGCAACTGGCAACTTCACGCCTCGTGGCGAATGAATGACCTCGACCCCTGGAGCGGAAGCTGGAACTACGGCACGCCGGAAGACACGCTAACGCTCAGCGCCCTGATGCCGGCCGAATGGCGCTTCCAGCTCCGTCGGGGCACCGAACGCGACGCCGAGCCGATCATCCGGACGATCTTCGTCAACGAAGGAGACGAGCTGGTAGTCGAGAGGTGAGCGATAGCTCGCCAAGCGCCCATCCTACGGCGCCAGGAGGCTGGAAGCGACTCCCTACGCTCGCCCTTTCGCCCGCCTTTTCAGCTTCTCGATCAAAGGCAGGTCCCGCTCGGTCACGAGGTTGACCACGAGGCCCGCGCGCCCCGCCCTGGCGGTGCGTCCGACGCGGTGCTTGTAGTTGTCGAGGTCCCTGGGGAGGTGCACGTTGATCACCCGGTCGACCCGATCGATATCCAGACCGCGTCCGCCGAGGTCCGTCGCGACGAGAAGCTTGATCTCGCCCGCGCGAAACGCCTTCAGATTGGCGCGACGATCCTGGCTCTCCATCTCTCCCATGTAGGTCGCATGAGGAAGACCCTCCTCCTCGAGCCATTCAGCCAGGCGCTCACACTGCGTGCGCGTGTTGGCGAACAGCAGCGTGCCGACGGATGGGGCCTCGGCAAGGACCTTGCGCAGCAGCTCGAGGCGCTTGCGATCGGACACGGTGCGGTTATCCGTTCGGAGGGTCGCGGCGCCATGCCGGCTTCCGCGCGTTCGGATCTGGAGCGGCTCGGCGGAGCCGAACAGCTCGTCGATGGCCCCGCTGAGGGAATCCGGCAGAGTCGCAGCGAACATGGCGAGGCGCATCTGCGGCGGGCACTTGCCGACGACACGCCGTGCGATGGGCAGGAACTGAGGGGCGAGCAGTTGATCGGCCTCGTCGAGCACGACGACGCGCACGTCATCCAGCCGCAGTCCGGTGTCGAGGAACTGGGCCAGACGCCCGGGCGTCGCGACGAGGACCTCGAACATGCCGCTGACGTTCTGGCGCGCGATCTGTTTCTTTGTGCCGCCGAGCACCGAGCGCACCCGGAGCCTCGTGTTGTGGGTCAGGCCCTTGAACACCCGGCACACCTGCTCGCCCAGCTCCCGTCCGGGTACGAGCACCAGCGCGCGCGGCCTACCGGGGCTCGACACGGCGTCGCCGTCTTCCTCCAGAATCTTGAGTTGATGCAGGATGGGCAGAACGTACGCGAGGGTCTTGCCGCTGCCGGTCTCGGCCACGCCCACCACCGGGCGCCCCTTGAGCTGCGGCGGGATCGTCGAGATCTGGATCTCGGTCGGTTGCTTCAGTCCCTGCTCGTCGAGGGTCGTGAGCAACGACGGAAGGAGCGTGTACTCAGAGAAGGAGGGCAAAGCACTTCACCGTTGCGAAAGGTCTTGTGAGCCGTTCATGGACGAGAACGAGTCTACCTCTTGGGGTTGGAGGAAGCTCGGGCGTAGCTCATCGCGACCCGCGTGGGCTTCGGTCCGCTACCCGTCGTAGAAGCAAGGCTCGTGGAGGCCGATCAGCTGGCGCTGCCGCGGGGTCTTCGCGCGAGCTCGGGACTCCTCGGTCGTGGCGTTGAGCTCGGACGGCGGGAGGATGCGCGGGGCGATCTCGCGGCGGCCGTAGTTGATCTGCAGGAAGAAGCGCCCCGTGCAGGCGTCGGTGGGCGGCATGCGTCGATGCCAGGTGTCGGAGACGACGAAGCCAACGTCCCCGGCCTCGGCGACATGCGGCTCGGCGACATTCCCCTCGTAGTCGAGGTCGACATCCCACATGCGCTCGTGTGGAGGCAATCGCCCGGACTTGTGGCTCCCGGGCAGCGCGGCCGTCGGGCCGTCGTCGAGCTTGCAGTCCTCGAGGTAGATCTGCGCGGCGATCACGAAGATCGGATACGGGATCTCGTCGGGCCACCGGGTGCCCTCGGGCCGGACGATGTGAGGACCGCCATCGACATGCCATTGCTGCCCGCGCGGAGCACTCATCCGATCCGCGGGGTTCCTCCAGGCCGTGCACGCGATCACGTGGCAGTCGTCGCCCAGGAGCGGCTCCACGGCCCGCAGGATCTCGGGGTGCGCGATCGCCTCCTGGCAGAGCGCGCTCCGGTTGAACATCTGGTACCGAAACATCTCGGCGCGCTCGGGTGACGTGCTCCCGGCGCGGCCGTCGGGCGGATGACTCTCGTAGACGCCCGCGATCTCGGCGCGCAGCGAAGCGATCTCATGCCGCGTGAAGACCGACGACAGCAGAAAGTGTCCGTCTTCCTCGAGGCCCATGCTCGCGACCGACGGGATGCCATCAAAAGGACGGTTGTGGTGCTCACTCTTCCGGATCATCCGCTGCTCCCCGCCAAGCGACCCGATACGACCATGGATGGATGCATGAACGAATCCCCCGCTTCCTGAATACCGGGACCGCGAGTCCGTGTCAATCCGGTACGGCCGCGAATCGAAGCGTTGCCGTGGAAAAGCTCCCCCACCGGTTGGGCGGGTCAGGGACGGTCGGTCTCGGACCGATCTCGTCGCACGAGCCCCTGCACGGTCCGCTTGAACCGGCTCGACAGACGGCCGGCGACCTGCGCCTCGGCGTGGCTTGCGCGCTCTCGCCAGGCGTCTCGATCCCGCTGCAGCTCTTCGGCGTGGGCTCGGCTCGCATCCCGCTCCCGAGAAAGCGCCTCCGCTTGCTTTTCGTGCGCGGCCAGGTCGTCGCTCGCGGCGGCGGCCTGCGCGCTGCACGCGTCCCGCTCCTTTTGCAGCGCGGCGACCTGCGCTTGGTGGGCTTCTCGCTCTTCGAGCAGCGCGGCCGCCTGGGCGCGGTGCGCGTCGAGCTCCTGGAGCAACGCGGCGGCCTGGGCACGGTGCGCGGCGAGCTCGCTTTCGAGCGCCTCGGCGTGCGTGCGCCCCTCTTCGCGCTCCCGCAGGAGCGTGACGGCCTGTTCCTGGTGGGCTCTCAGTTCGCGGGCCAGGGTCTCGACCTGCTCCTCGAAGTCCTTGCGCTCGTGCTCCCAGAGCTTCGGGGGCTCCGTCGCGGGGTCGGGAGTCGGTTCGGCCGACGGGTCCGACCGGATGCCGAGGGTCTCGATCTCATCGGGAGTCAGAAAGGCGTCGCTGTACGCCTTCACGCCGTGGCGTTTCAGCGGCTCGAAGACCCACGGGTGCTGCCCGAGTCCGGTCGTCAGCGCGTCGATGTGCATGTCGAACCGATCGTCCGACTCCATCGCCGCACGGAGTCGGGCCCGGGTCTCTTCGACCGAGGCGCGTCCCTCCTCGAGCTCTTGCATGATGTCGCACCACTCGTCGAGGCGATCCAGAGCCTCCTCCGCGCGAACGATCTCGGTGGTCTGGCCGAAGCCGGTGAGCACGTCCTCGGGGCGAGCATCGTAGGAGCCGAGGTCTTCCAGGCGATCGGTACGAGCGTAGCGCACGATAGGCTTCAGCACCTCGCGGATCCGCGCGCCGTCGGTCAGTCCCCAGAGGGTGAACCAGAGCTCGAGGAGATCCGGCGAACGCAGGGCCGCGTAGCTGCCGTACACGATGCGATCCTGGAAGCGGAGCAGGTTGTCCGTGAGACGTTGGAGCGGCTGGAAGTGCTCCTCACGGAACGCGTCCTTCTCGAAGGCTTCGAGCACCAGCCTCACCCCCGTCGCGATCGACTGGAAGATATTGATGTTTCCCATCGAGTACAGCGCATCGACGGCTCCTGCGGCATGGGCCGTCATCCAGAACCGGTCACCGACGCACTTCTTGCTGGAGTACTGCAGGCGATCGGTCGCGACCCAGGGCCTCACCGGCGTGGCGTCCTCGAACTGTCGACGAATCGTCGGATACGCCTCGAGAAATCGAGACCAGGCCTCCTCGGGACCGACATCGGGATCCTTCGGGAACCGTCGGTTGTCGTAGCTGAGTCCCACGCTGCAGAGCTTGTTCTGCGAGCCGCTGAAGTTGCCGAAGGGGATGACCCACATCCAGCCGCCGTCGAAGAAGTGGTGAAGCGTTCCCTGGCTCCAGGGCGCGAGCGGCTGCGGCTCGCGATCGACGTCTTCGAACGGTTTCACTCCCTCCATGTGCGTGAAGAGGGCTCGCGAGCTCGTCCGCATTCGAGGAGGGGTTTCGCGCAGCCCGAGCTCGTCGGCGACGACCGACTTCTGCCCGCTCGCGTCGATGACGAAGGCGCACCGGATCGTCTCGCCGGAGGCCGTCTCGACCGTGGCGCCGTCCTCCCGGAAGGTGACGGAGGTCACCGTACACTCGGAACGTCCAACGGCGCCCGCGCTCAGTGCGGTGGACCAGAGGTACTCGTCGATATCCGCCCGGAAGTAGTGCATCTCGCTCGATTGCGGAGGCCCCTGTTCGGCATCCGAGAACGAGGCTTGCGGAATCACCGCCTGCCAGGAGCGCGCCATCGTCTCGGCCCCCTTCTCGTGGTAGAGGAAGCCGAAGTTGCTCTTCACGCCGGACGTCGGCGCGACGTGCCGGCGGATGCCCTCCGCCGTGGCGATGTTGTGGAGCTCGGGCGCGTTGAAGCGCTCCGCGAGTACCTTGAGCCACAGCGAAGACGGGGTCGTCGTCGATTCCCCGAGCGCGAATCGCGGATGCGACCCTTTCTCGAGGATCATCACTCGCAGTCCCTGCCGGACCAGGCATAGCGCCGTCACCGATCCCGCCAGCCCGGAGCCCAGGATGACCACGTCCGTCTCGATCGTCTCGAGCTTGTTCGTCATATCGGTGCCTGCCTTCCGAGGGTCTCTTGCGGACGAGGCCACGATACCACAGACATCGTTTTTACTCGCGCATGCTTTCGAGGATCGAAGTGGAAACCCAGTAGATGTCGCCCCGGCTGGTGTAGAACAGGTACTTTCCGTCGGCCGTGAGGAAAGGACAGAGCTCGTGGCCGCGGGTGTTGATGGCCCTTCCCATGTTCCGGGCGGCACTCCACTGGCCATCGCTGTCCCGGAAGCTGATGTACAGATCGCCGCGTCCGCGGGTCCCGCGGCGGGATGATGAGAAGATCGCGAACGATTCGTCGGGAGAAACACAGATGTCCGCTTCGTACCCGGGCGAGTTGATCTCGCCGGCGAGACGCTCCGCTTTCTGGAACTCGCCGTCGCGAAAACGGGAGCAGTAGAGGTCGAAATCGCCGCCGTCCTTCGTCGCGGCGACGTTGGAACCGAAGTACATCGAACCATCTTCCGAGAACGACATGTAGTACTCGTCCTTGTCTGAATTGATGGCCGGTCCGACGTTGATCGGTTTCGACCAGCCGCCGGCCTTCCGTTCGACGTACCAGATGTCGTGATCTTTCTTGGGGCCTTCCCCCGTGAGGGGCCTGTCGGAGATGAAGTAGAGACGGGTCTCGTCGGGCGACAGGAACGGATCGTTGAAGCCGTACACCGGATGCTCCAGGATCGTCACGGGATCGCTCCATTGTCCGTCCTTGAACTTCATCGTCCGGGTCTCGCTCCGGCCACCGACATCCACGCCGTAGAAGTACTCGAGGCCGTCTTTCGAGAACACCGATCCGAACTCATGCACACTTCTCTGAGAGGCGCGTCCTGGTGCGAAGCGCTCAGGCGCCTCGCCGGGAGGGGTTTGTTGCAGGTACCTGGCATCGACACTCGGTTCGCCAGGTGATGGTGAGTCCTGCGTGCCCGACGCAAGGATCAAGGCAAGCGTGATGAGAACTCTCAATCTCGGGTGATTCGCCACAGGTGACTCCGTTTCTGATTCCCAGGGCAGCTCGAGTATCCAGCGAGTGGCTTCTGCTTCGGGTGCCGTGGACCAATATTGCCCGCAGTTACAGAATTCTTCGCACGGGACGTCCGCCGGACGTCTCGCCACCGCGTAGCGTGCAATCGTACGGCCGACTCGATCTCCTTGCAATGCCGGCGCTTCGGAGCTGCGTTTCACCGGCATGCACGGCTACCCATCTGCAATGCCCGTGCGGAGCAATTCGTCGGATCGATCAAACACGACTGTCTCGACCGGGTCGTCCCTGATCGGGGATCGAGTCATCCCTCCGTTTCGGGTATCCTGACCGAAGTGGCGGATCACACCCATTCCGTCTGAAGCGTTACATACTGGACAGCAAAACCCGCCTGGCGAGGCATGCGGAGCCTGACCAGGATTGGACTCTCAAGATTGGCGGGCTGATCAACGAGGAGTGATCGAGTGACGAGGCGGACGGGCATAGTGATCGGCTTGATCGTCCTTACCAGCATTCTGGTCGCGGTCTTCTTATCCGCATTCTCGGGGCAGCAGACGACGGCCGAGAAGCAGGGTCCAGCCACAAGAGCAGAGCCGGTCGAGGCAGGCCGTGGGACACCTGCAGCACCGAGCGATCGACGCGCCAGGATGTTCGTCGGGAGAGTCGTACGCGGGTTCGATCTCGCACCGGTCGAGGGAGCGCGCATCTCCATCGTCGGCGAGACCGGACGCGAAAGGCGCTCGATCGAAAGCGACGAGCACGGAAGGTTCGATGCCCCACGGATCAATGGCCGGGTCGATGTCGAGAAGACAGGGTTTCAATCGAAGTCTGTCAGGATCCCGCCGACCGGGCAAGCTCTCGTTGTCGTCCTCGAGCGAGTATGCAAGCTTCACATCTCCGTGATGGACAGCCACGAAGAACCGGCGGCGGCTCAAGTCTCCGTTCGCGAGTCCATCACGGGCAAGGCTCTGAACGTCGTCCCCCGGTCACCTGGCGCGTACGACGCAACCAATATTCTGGCCGGCATCTCTTACGACATCATCGTTGACTCGCCAGGCTCGACGAAATTCGAGCTGAAAGGACACGTACAGCATTCAGATCACGCTCTCACCATACAGCTACGCGTGCAGATCCGCCTGACTGGCCGCACTGAGTTCCAAGACAGCAAGGAGCCGCTTCCGAACCGCTCGCGCGTCCACTTCTCTCCGGCCGGACAAGTGTATCGGCGTCAAACTCCCGCAGTAGGTACGGTCCAAGACGGAAATTACATCGTGACCGTGAGCGACAGCGGCACATTCCGCGTATCTGCCACGCTGCCAGGCGGCGAGATTGTGGGGGCCGGCACGGTCCAGATTGACCCGCATATTGAATTACAGCGCATGGACCTCAGCTTCGAGAGCCCACCGCGTGGCAATGCCCTCTTGATCCGCGACGTGCATGGAGAGCCCATCACCACGGCCCTCGTATCTGTAAGCCGACCGGACGGTCAAATGTACCCCCGAAGGTGGCGCGCCGATGCTGAGGGAAGAGTTGAATTCCCCGGAACGCGCGAGTGCCTCGCGCGCATCGAGGCACCCGGATTCAAGCCGGTCGAGTACGCACTTCACAGACTGCTTGACCACGGACACGTCATCATTCTCGAAGAAACAGCAGACGGGACGTTGCTCGTGGATATTGCGAAAGCAGACGCAAGCGCCGATGTTGCGTATCGGCGCCTCGACGGCGTAAGGACAACACTGGGCATCCCTCCGGAGTCAGAATGGACCGCGTTCGTAAGCGACGACGATGGCGTGATCTCGGTTGGGCAGATTCCCGAGGGGAGTTACTTGCTCGCCGTACGCGCTCAGAGCAGCATCTCATCGTGGATCCCCTTCCAGATCAGTCGCGGGGATGTTTCGGTCGTGTCTGCGGTCCTGCAACCTGCGGCCAAGCTCAGCGGACACGTCCGAATGGCCCATGGCGTCCCAGTCGGCGACTCGCGAGTCGACTTGTGCGGTCCGTCACTACGAAGCGGTCACATGGGCAGATTGCTCGAACGAACGCGAAGCACTGCAGACGGTGAATTCGAGTTCGAATCTGTGCTGCGAGAAGGTGAATACTCCGTCGTTGCCACGCACAGAGAATGGAATACCAACCAGCCCGTCGAACTCCACGAGTCCGACATGGGCAGCGCCGTTCGCTTGCAAATCGAAATCGACGGGAACGGTCGTTCACTGATTCGGGGAGTCCTTTACGGTGCCGATGGAGCTTCCGCTGCAGGGAAAGAAGTCGAGTGTCTCCAGCAGTACGGAGGACGCGTACGAGAGACGACGACCAGAGCAGACGGGGGATTCGAGTTTCACGTGAGTCCGGGGCTGTACAACGTCAGTTCCTGCGGCGGTGTCGTTGTCGTGCGAGCTCGAGAGAACGCCATTCACGAGATCGAGCTGCGGCCTTCAAGCGGGGTCGTCGTCCTCGGAAGCCTACGGACTGTTCCGCGCGGAGAAGATGGCACGGTCGCCTTCTTGTCGCTGGGTGACTCCGTCCTCAGAACGACGCAAGTCCGGGATTCCAAGTTCGAGGCGCGCCTGCTCCCCGGACTCCATTTCTTCACTGTGTATGGGATCTCCCAGCCCTATTGGGGAATGCTGGAGATCCCGGACTCGGAGAGCTCCGCGGTGTCACTGACACCCGGCAATGGACGCGTGACGTGGGACGTGAAGACGCCACTCGAGGCGCGAGGCGGAACTGTCCGCGCATCGCTGGAGCTTGTCGAGTGCCAATCGATCGACTTCGTGAGCCGCTACGGCATGACGCTCTTTGATACCGCAAAGCATATTGCCATACCGGGGTCCGGATCATTCACTGGCCTCAGGGACGGCCTCTATCGCCTGGTCCTTACGACTGCGGCCGGCAACACGAAGCACGAGACGCTTCGAATCGAGGGAGAGAGTACGACGGCCCTGGGAGAGATAATGGTCGAATAGTCGCTCCGGCCGGCCACCGTTCGGCCTGCACGACGTGATCGGCAACGTCTGGGAGTGGTGCCGCGACGGAAACGAGCTTCACTTCTTCACGCGCCCCCGCGTGTCGCTCAGGCTGGGTGCTGGTGGGCGGGCTGTGTTCCTTCGTTCGCCGTGCCGTTACGCCTGGCCTGTTCCCTTGGTCGTGAGCAGTTCGCGTAGCCGTTCCTGGAAGCCGCGGCCGACGCCTTCCTGCTCGAGCGCATCTTGGAAGTTGGCGCTGTCGACGCCCTCTTCCGCGAGGACGACGTAGTCGGGGCGATCGGCCGCCGTTTCGTGGATGAACTGCGCCGCCACGTGGCCGTTCGACACGACGAAGGCGCCGGGCATCTGGGCGGCGTCACCGCGCAACCAGCCCAGGCCATGGCCCTGCTTCACGCCGGCCTCCCAGCCGCGCTTCCACACCGACCAGCCCATCAGCTGGCTCGGGCTGCCCCGGCGCAGCGCGAAGGCGCGGTACAGCACGCGGTCCGGGTCGCTGATCGCCGTGACCCCTTGAATGCCGTGCGAATCGAACATGTCGCAGGCCTCGTCCGGCGATGCCATGTGAACCAGCACCAGGCGCGCGCCACGTGTCTGCGGCGCGAGCTCTTCTCTATCGGGACCGTGGACTCAGGCATGCTGTGCAAAAAACAATGCAGCCTCCGTCAAGCCAGTAACCTTCGAGCTCGCTGATAACATCGGAGATGGTAATTTGACGGGTGTACGAGAGTAGATAAGGAACGCTACAGACGAGACCGCTGTCCAATTGCCCTTCTCTGCGAGCGCCTGGACACCAGCCATGATGCAGAAGGCTAGTACAAATTCCGTGCGAGTTCCGTTATCTGCGACGTCCTGGGCGTTGATGGCCTATGCCGGGTTGATCCAGGGTGGAGGCTTGGCCACGCGTCCCGAGATCTCCTTGGACTTTGATCGACACGAGGTATTCGTTGGCGAGCCACTACGAGTAGTCATAGGACTGGCGAACACTTCATCTGAGAGCCTGCGAATCTCCAACAATGCCCTGGTCGACGCCCAGTTCACATTCACGAACACCGAAAGCGGCGCCTCGATCGTAGCGACGGACAATCCGATTGGAGTTCGCCTGATAGGGAACGACCTTGAAGTGCTACCGGGACAGCTGATCGCCTCGGACAAGACGCTTGCGTTCGCCCTTCGCGATGGGCGTCGGCAACCGTTGTTCAAACTGCCCGGCACGTACGCTTGCACAGCCACCGTGAGATGCGGCCCGCGGACGATCAAATCGAAGGAAACGAGGATCCAGGTCCTTGCGATGCCGAACCCAGTGATCGAATTGCTTGAGAGACTGCCTCCGTCATCTCGGACACATGCTCTCAGCAATCGCATGGTCGACGAAGAGATCGCGGCGACGATTGAGACGATTCTCAGCGAGCTTCGGCAAGCAAGGATTTCGGACCACCTTCGTTACTCACTAGCTGACTACTACCTCAGAACGGCGAATCGGGAACGCTCAGCGCAACGTCGTGGCAGAGAAAACACAGATCGACCGGACGTGATGCGAGCGCTTAAGGCGTTCTGGGCGTTCGACGGTGTGTCAGAAGAGATTCCAAACCTGAAGGCGAGGGCCGTTCTCAAGCAAGTGACGATACTCACTTCTTGGGCGCCGCTACGGGAGACTGTTGGTGTCGACAACACACTGAGGCAAATCCGGCTGAGGTTTCCAGATGATGACGATCGAGGGCTAGGCGTGAGCACTCTCGCGGTTCCAGACCTCGCGAAGTTTCGAGAGTATCTGGAGAGATTCGAGTAACCGATCGCACTTCAGGCGTGCCGTGCAAGAACACGATCGAGAAACGCAGGTTGCGGCTGACCGATGATGAGCGCCGGCGACTCGCGGTCCGCGGCAAGAAAGTCGGCCCGGAAGACTCCTGACCGAGTACGCCTCGCTCGTGACGCCCGACACTTTCTCGGCGAAACAGAGTCGATGCCGCGCCAACGGCTGGTGATTGCCGCCGATCCGCATGGCCAACTGATTTATCCCGCGGCTTGCCGCGCCTCTACTTAAGCGCGTTAGTCTCTTTCCACTACGATCTCCATCCCATCTACGACGACGAAGCTCGTTACACGGAAGTCGTTGCCTCCGTGCAGGAGGACGTATTCACCACCGAGCTCAAGGAACGTTGCATCGACCGTACCGGCCTCGTCGCTTCGAACTGGGGGCAGCTTTATCTCGATGTCGTCGATCGCACCGTCATCGCCTGGATCCCGAAATACCTGGAAGACCTCATTTCGGACCTCTTTTCCATGCTGGTCAACGACGTACATCCGAACGGGGGTCGCCGGCTCAGCAACTACACGGAGCGATGCGTCTCGTCCTCGGTCGGGACTCGTACTCGATGCCATCGCGCCTCGAAAACCAGGAATGAATGAGTAGGCGGTTACTCGGCCGGTGAACGGCATCGGAAGGCTGAACCTGCCCTCATCATCAGTCACGGTGGAGTCACTAACTGTGACGAACGCGGGCTCATCAGGGCGTTCACCTCGGCTCTTCACCTTCCATCCAGGTCTCTCGCCTCCGGCTGGAATCAACTCATCAGCATCAAACCACGAGCTGCAATCGACTGTCACTTGTACGCCAGGTATCGAAACTCCGGCCGTACTGACGACCAAACCCGAGACAACTGGCTTCTTCTGCGGATATACGTCGAGTGAGTATCGCGTGCCCGCCAGCACATACAGCGGTTGCACATCCGCGATCATCGAAGATGCCGTAGTTGTGACGACGACGTCGCCCGCAAACGGAACATACAGCGATACCTCGCCAGGCATCGAGGACTTCTCTACCCATCTTCCCGGACGCTGATCTCCATCGATTCGGGCGATGCGGTTGTACATTCTCGGGTAGGAACGAGCTGCTCTTTGAAAGAGCATCTCGTCACTCTCGTCCTCAGGCACTGCGGCATCTGATAGCCCAATGACTTCTACAGCCCCCTCGCCGAGAACGAAATCGCAACGATGCACTCGGACGTCAATACGCGCACTAACGCCTAGGTAGAAGACGTACGCGTCATCCTCAATAACGGCTTCGCGCAAGGTCAACGACAACGCCCCGCCAGCAAACATCTCGCCAGAGAACTCGACTGACGCTCCACTATGAGCCAGATGGCCTAGCTCCGACATATGCACGAAGCCTGAGCGATCCGTAGTGCCAATTGATGTTCCGGCAAGTGCCACGCGAACGTCTTCAACCGGCTCCGCAGCCACGGAGAAGACTCTGATCAAGTCCACCTCGCCAGCTTCAGGCTCTCCAACAGGAACATCCGCGTTCCTTCTCCTGTCAGGATGCGTCGTCTCCGGCGGCGCCATGACGTCGTCGTCATGGGGCGCGTCAACGGCGTCTCCTCTGAGGTTCACATGTGAGTGGTCCCTCGGATCGATCCCCGTAGAGCCGCCTTGATGACTACGATCCCTGAGAAGCAAGAAGAGAAGCAGGGCCGTAAGAGCTAGGATCAAAACGAGTATAGGGGGCAAGAAACGTCTATCCATCGGGACCTCACCGTCAAACTCGATAGAACGCAAGAGATTGACGCGGCTAGAGCCCTCTCCGAGAATCCCAGCCGCGCCAACAAGTGCGGGAGCCTACTCATCCGGGCAGTCATCTACCTCGGAGCAGTTCTGAACACACTCACCAACTGTACCACCATCACCTGCGTTGCCTCCCCCTCCAGAACCGCCAGAGCCTCCAGCTCCGCCGCCCCCTGCTCCGCCGCCAGTGCACGTGCTCGACGGACCACCGGATTGTTCCGCGCAAGCGCAACCGCCGTCGCCGCCATCTCCGCCCGCTCCGTTCTCGCCTGTGCCGTGCCCCGCCCCTCCTTCTCCGCCGGGCCCCCCTGCCCCAGCTTTCGCCTTCCAGTTTGTGCTCTCACACTCTTCAAGTGTGGATGACCCTTCAACAAGTGCAAACCCGCCGTCGCCACCGTCACCACCACGCCCGCCATTCCCATTCGCATCTCCGCCATCCCCGCCTCCACCACCCGCCGCCCCGTTGCCACCGTTGGCGGAGGCACTCACACAATTGCAGCTCAGAACAACAATCGTCGCATTTCCCCCACGGCCCCCTTCGGCGCCGACAGCACCATTTCCACCCCCATTCAGCGGATTCCCAGAGCCTCCATTACCTCCCCCCCCGCCGGCTCCTCCGTCTCCGCCCCAGCAAACAACGACAGAGGACGAACAGACGCCTGCCATATCCTCTCCGGGTCCGCCCGGCTGGCCGGGCTGACCATCCTGACCCGAACCGTGCGCACCCGGACTACCGGGGCTTCCCGGACTACCGTTCTGGCCAACGTCATCGGGTATTGCCGTGTCCACTCCGAACAGGATCACCAACGACAGGATAGTCAGAGAGAGCGCAGACGTACGCATGAGAGTCCCTCCTTCGCATTGAACATCCCTTAGAGAGCAGGCTCGCTACCAATTGGCGAGCTCGACTGGATTCCGCATCGCCCTCCCTACAGCTTGCTCGGTGTGCTCCCCGCACGACATCAGGCTTCCATCGCACCCGGCGCGACAACGACAGAGCCCACAAATCAATTACGCTCCAACCTGTGTGGCGACGTCAAGCCGAAAGCTGCGCAGAGCACCACGACGCGAGTCCAACAGCATGGGGGGGGGGGGCTTTGGCCTGATAAAAATGCTGGAGAATTGGATTTTCGGGCTGCCGCTCACGAGGCCCCCGATGGTCTCGAAGCCAACATGGACCGAGCGTTATTCGAGCACTTCGACATCGAGGTCATGCAGCGCCCCTACTGCGGCGGACCGCTCGAAGAGGGGCGCAAGCTCCCAACGCTCTACTACGGCGTGTCGCCGCTGAGGACACGCCGTGATGAAAATTGCCGCCGGGCAACGACGTAGCTTCAGGTGGATTCACGTTCGGCCGTTCGGGTGCACGCGACGGCGTCGCCGAGTCTTCCAGTACGTCGGACGCTACACACACCGGGTAGCGCTCTTGGATCGCCGGATCATCTCCACACGAGTCCACAACGATTCAGCTAGAACAGAAGCAACCCGACGAATCTCGGCCCACCTTCGACCTCGCCGACGCCGACGTTGCCCGGACCGGGCGAGACGAGTCGATCTCCAATCCAATGATGCGTGCGCTGAGAACCATGATGCGTCTCGTAGTGACGCAGTGCCCGTCGAAGCGCCCCCCCCGAGATGCGCACCGCCCTGCTCCGAAGTTCGATGACGAAGAAGACATCGAATGTGACAAGCCCGGTCGGCATCCACACTTCAACGGTGAGGAAATCCCGTTGGAGCACAATTCGGAGTGGACCCAGAAATGGGTGCAGGGTCAGTACGAGCGACACTACCATGCCGAGCGTACGCACCAGAGCATCGGGAATCGCCTGATCGTTCGCGATGGAGGCCGGTTATCCCACGGACCCGTGCGATGTCGGCCGAGACTGGGCGGTCTGCTTCGGTTCTGCCGGCGAGCGTCGGCGGGAATTCGGACCGAATCGACTTCGGCTGACCGGTTGCACGCTACGAGCGAGAGCGACGATCGCCAACGTGCTGAAGGAGTGCTGTCTGCCAAGCCGAGCCGCTACGCCTGGCCTGTTCCCTTGGTCGTGAGCAGTTCGCGTAGCCGTTCCTGGAAGCCGCGGCCGACGCCTTCCTGCTCGAGCGCATCTTGGAAGTTGGCGCTGTCGACGCCCTCTTCCGCGAGGACGACGTAGTCGGGGCGATCGGCCGCCGTTTCGTGGATGAACTGCGCCGCCACGTGGCCGTTCGACACGACGAAGGCGCCGGGCATCTGGGCGGCGTCACCGCGCAACCAGCCCAGGCCATGGCCCTGCTTCACGCCGGCCTCCCAGCCGCGCTTCCACACCGACCAGCCCATCAGCTGGCTCGGGCTGCCCCGGCGCAGCGCGAAGGCGCGGTACAGCACGCGGTCCGGGTCGCTGATCGCCGTGACCCCTTGAATGCCGTGCGAATCGAACATGTCGCAGGCCTCGTCCGGCGATGCCATGTGAACCAGCACCAGGCGCGCGCCAGCGTCACTCAGCCGCTCGTTGATCGGTGCCAGGTCGGAGAGCGCCTCCCTGCAGAAGGTGCACCCGAAGTGCCGCAGGAACACCAGGAACTGCGGCTGCTGCCTGGACGCCTCGAGCAGATCGGTGCCGTTTTCGTCCTGATAGAGGGAAAGCGCCAGATCGAGCGGCAAGACAGGCGGAGTCTCCGTGGCCCGGTGCGAACGGTAGGCCCCGCGCAGGATCAACCCGAAGGGCACCCACCAGATCGGACCGAACGCGAGGACGGGCAAGCCGAGCTCCCACGGAATGCGCCCGAGTGAGGCAGCCCAGAGGAAGCCGAGGGGCACCAGGGCCTTGCCCAGGAGTCCGGCCGCGACCATGGGCCAG
>CAZQZX010000077.1:0-25597 GCA_964597885.1 uncultured Planctomycetota bacterium | reverse complement strand
CGGCGAGGAAGAGCGTGGCGAACGCGTGGCTGTACATCCGGGTTCCGTTATCCGTGATGTAGCCGTCTTCCTTGACGCGCGACAGGATGTACTCGAGGCCTTCCTCGATGTTGCGTCCGTACTTGCCGCGGCCCGGCAGGTTCCCGCCGGCCATGAAGGCCATGCACGCGAGCGCCGTGACGCCGACGTGTCCGCCGCCGCGGATCTGCTGTTCCTCGACGGAGTTCGTGACCTGGTAGGAGCTGTTGAGCTTGAAGCCCACGTTCGTGTGCCAGGATCCGTCCGCGTTCTGCTCGCGCACGAGAAGCTCGAGGCCGCGCTCGACGGCGCGCCGGTTCGCTTCCCGGAGCTCGGTGTCCACCTGAGCGGCGGCGAACGGAGCCGTACCGAGCATCGCGGCGAAAGTCGCGAGTGCGATCGTCATTCGAGAGGAGGTTCTGAGGAGTTGACTCACTCGCGGTCCTCCCGGAAAAGGTGGAGCTTGTTGCCCGTGATGATGCAGAGGTGCTCACGCTGCGAGCGGACCTCGGCGTAGTAGTTCCCTTCGAACTCGAGCTCCTGCAGCTCCGATCCGGATTCGGCGTCGAAGATGGAGACCTTCACGCGCGGATCGGCCTGGTATTGCGTCACCTGCACGACGAGCGTCGAGCCGGCGCGGAGGAGGCGCTTGACGAAGATCGGGTTCGGCGGAAGGTCCTGCTCCCACAGGACGCGGCCGTCCTCGGCTCGAATGGCGACGAGCGAGTTCTCGGGCTTCGATTCGGCGCGCCTCAGCTTGAGGTAGAGGATCTCCGGGTCCTGGTGCTCCATGCCCGGGATCCAGTCGAGCTTGTTGCCGTCCTCGAGCTGCTGTTCCCACTGGACGTCGCCGGTGTCCGCGTCGAGCATGACGAGGCGATCGTCGAGCATCACCACGATCCGCTCGCCGAGTCGGTAGTAGAACTTCAGCCAGTTCTGGCTGCGCGAGAACGTCCAGATCTCGGATCGGTTGTCCACGTTGCGCAGGCTCAGCGACTGCTTGCCGGACGCGACGAGGATCCGGTGATCGTCGAAAGCGACCGGCTTGAAGGAGGGTTCGACGGCGAACTCCCAGAGCTCGGTGCCGGTGAACGATTCGATCGCGAGTACGCGGCCCGGACGCGAGCGCGATGCCGCGCGCACGAAGACGATTCCGTCGGACTCGTACATCGGCTTCTGGAAGTGGCCGACCACGAGACGCTTCCACACCGTGACGCCGGTGAGGACATCCATCGCCTCGAGGAGGAAGCTGTTCTTGCTGTCGCCGCGCGTCGAGACCAGGATCGTTCCCGGCGTGACGCGCGTGTCGAGGATGCGGCTGTCGAACTCGCGCGACCAGTGGTTCTTGCCGGTGACCGGGTCGATGCAGACGACCTCTTCGTCGACCGTGGAGAAATAGAGCCGCTCATCCTGGAAGTACGTGTTCGAATCGCTCGACAGACGCAGGTCTTCTCGCGTCCAGAGGCGTTCGCCGGTACCGAGGTTCAGGCAGAGAAGCGACTGGTCGCCGCTCAGAAGCAGGTTCTTGTCGAAGAACTCGGGGAGCACGCCGTTCACGCGGACGAACGCGAGGGTGCCTTCGCCGGAGAAAGGGCGCTTCCAGACTTCGGTGACGGGGGCCGGCAGCGGCGTGACGATGCGCCGGCTCGGAGCCCGGTTCGGGTCCTCGGCGTCGGCGTGGTCCTGCAGGCTCTTCACGTACGAGCTGGCCTCGAGATACCCGAGCGTCGTGTACGCGCCCGAGATCTGGCGCAGCACGCGATGCCGGAGCTGCGAGTTCGGGAACTCCTTCAGGAAGCCGCGCAGGATCTCGAGCACGCGCGGGTAGTCGCCGCGCTCCTGGAGAACGCGCGAGAACTCGAGCAGGCAATCCTGGACGAGCGTGCTGTTCGGATAGTGGTGGAGGATCGTCTCGAAGTCGGACGGATCCCGCGTTCGCTTGGCGCGGACGAACAGACGGTCGGCCTCTTCTTCGAACGGCGCGTAGACCTCCTTGCCGAACGTCCGGATCAGGAACGCGATCTGCTCCTGCGCCCACTCGCCGGTTGTCGAACCGTCGAGCGTCGCTTCGGAGAAGTCGCGCAGGATCTGCTGGTAGCGCGCCACGGCCTGAACGCCGTTGCGCTCCTTCATGTCGATCTCGGCGAGGCGCACGAGCGCGTACAGCCCGGCCGGAATCGCATCGTCCTGTTCGTCGAACTCGTACTCGATGCGCGGGATCTCGTCGAGCATGCGCTCGAAGCTCGCGCGCAGACGCGGCGTGTCGTTCGCCTCGCGGTACAGGTTCTCGAAGTCGAGGTAGATGCGAACGATGCTCGACTGGTCGTGGGCGTGCTCGAGCGCGTTTCGATAGAACGACTCGGCGATGTCCGCGTTGCCGCGGCGCCACGCCTGGTGACCGAGCGTCGAGTAGACGCGGTACAGACCCTTGCGCGCGCGGAGCGCGAAGGCGGCCTCGTCCGGGTTGGCGCTCGCGAGCTCTTCGGCCTTGCGGTAGTGTTCGAGCGCGGGCGAGAGCTTGCCGGCGTGGCTGTAGCCGTCGCCGAGCTTCAGATGGATCTCGATCGCCTCGGGGTGCTTGCCGAGCTCGCTCAAGAGCTGCTTGCTGATCTCGTCCCAGCGGAAGTAGATCGACAGGCTCTTGGCCGAGGCCGAGAGGAACAGGTTCTCGAAGGAGAGCAGGTTGCCCGCGCCGCCCGCCGCGTCTTCCCACGGGATCGGCTCGGTGATTCGCTTGCCGCTCTTCGTATCGATCTCGTAGAGGCCGTACTGCGTCGAGCAGTAGACCCGGTCGCCGGCGAGAACGCCCAGTCCGACCGCCTCCTCGTCGGGGTTGCCGAACGGGTGCTGCCAGGCGACTTCCCGCGTGTCGAGGTCGACCGCGAGGATCTCTTCGCCGGTCAGGATCATCTTGCCGTCGGTGACGCCGAGCGCGTACATCGAGCGGCGCGGATCGAACCCGCGATGGCGTCCGCGCTCCTGTCGCTCGTACGTCCACATGAGCTCACCCGAGTCGCGGTCGAACGAGAGCAGCTCGTCGCTGTCGAGCGGCGTCGCGAGCAGCTGTCCTTCGTGCAGGTAGGGCGGATTCGCGTACCAGCTGAGCCGGCGGATTCGCGGGTGGAAGTTCTGCGGATGGGGCAGCGGGATGATCGAGTACTCGTTGATCCAGCGGATCATTCCCGAGCGCGCGTCGAGCGAAGCGGCGAGTCCCAGGTTCGTCACGAAGTACACGGAGCCGTCCTCGAGAACGAGGGGAGAGGCCACGTACTCCATGAACTGGTTACCGAACATGTTGAGCTCTTGCTGGCCCGTGCAGACGAGGGTCTTCCAGCGGAGCTTCCCGGTGCGGCGATCGAAGCAGCACACGTAGGAGTGGATCTTGCCCTCGAAGTAGGAGAGCCCCACGTAGATGTTCTCGCGCCAGACGAGCGGCGGCGTGCACACCGACGATCGATCGAGGAAGAACTGTGTCTGCGGATCGTCCTCCTGCGGGTTCTGGTGCGACCACAGGAGATCCCCCGACTCGGCGTCGAACGCGTGGAGCTTGCGGCGCGGCATCGGGAGCTTGATGGGAGTCAGCTTGTAGGCGAGGGTGCGCGTGCTCACCTCGGTCTCGAGCGCTGCGTAGACGACGCCATCGGTGTAGGCGCCCCCGAAGATCATGCGGGGGTGAGGCACCGCGACCGGGTTGGGCTCGGACGCGTAGTCCCACTTTCGCTTGCCGTTGATGAGGTTGATCGCCTCGATGCGCAGTCCGTCGTGGATGTACGCGATGCTGGCGTTCACCACGGGATGGAACGGAGGCTTGAGGTCCTCGACGTCGGGCAGGTACCGGCTCATCAGGTAGCGGTGCGAGCGGGTGACCGAGTACGGATCGAGCGCGTCGAAGTCGAGGCGCACGACGATGGGCTGACTGAGCGGCCCGCGGTACACCTCGGCATCGAAGTCATGGCTGGCGTTGCCGCCGTACTGCGCCCACGTCTCACTCCAAGTGCGATTGTCCTCGACGGTCCCGTCGAGGATGATGTCGTACTGGCTCAGCGCGTCGCGTTCTTCGCCGGCGGTGCGCAGACGCGCTTCCATGCCGAGCTTCTCGAGATCTTCGCGGAGCGCCAGGACGCCGTCCCGGTCGCCGGCCTCGGAGAGGCAGTGCGCGAGACGGACCAGGATCTCGGGGCTCGCCTCATTGCCGAAGCCCGGGTCGATCGACTGTCGGTAGTAGTAGATCGCCTCTTCCCATTCGCCCCGCTCGTGATGGAGCCGACCGAGCTGCTCGAGCGCCATCGGTCCGTAGGACGTGTAGACGAAGCGGCGCACGACCTCGAGGAGGCCGGGGATGTCCCGTTCTTCGCTGGCGCGATCGTAGAGCTTCGCGGCGATCGAATCGTACTGCGCCCGATACTGGGCGAGCTTGCGCGCGTCGAGACGAGCGAACAGGTCCATGCAGTACTCGCGGGCGCCGTGGTAGATGCCGTCGTCGCCGCGGTAGATCTGGTTCGGGTAGCGATCGATGACTTCCTGCAGGTTGTCGAACGCGTCCTCGAACTCGGAGCCGAGCAGGAGCTGCTGGCTTTCCTCGATGAGGTGGCGCACCCGGGGGAAGTCGGTCACGGAGTGCCCTTTGAACTCGGGCGCGTCCTGGGCAAGCGACGGGCTCGAACCGGCGAGCGTGAGCACGCCGACAAGGAGGGCCATGAGCGGCGCAAGGTGCCTTCGCGTCGGGGCTGGTCTCGTGTTGGAAATCAAAGCAACCTCATCCTCTTGCGCAGAATCCACTCCGCGACGATCAGTACGGCGAACAGCAGGAGCGCCCAGTTGACGGGGATCCCGAACGGCTTCCACTCGCGGTCCCAGAGGTCCTCGCGAGAGCGATTGCCCGCGACCTTCTCGGGAAGCGGGACGATCGACGCCGGAAGCGTAGCCAGATCGGCGAGCGGCAGGTACGTGCCGTCGGTGCGTCGGCTCAGGCGCGTGAGCGTGCTCGCATCGAGCGAGACGTTCTCCTTCTCGACGGAGGGCAGCGTCACCTGGAACGACTTCGTTCGGCCTCCCTGTCCTTCACCCCCGAAGTCTTCCGGGGCGCGGATGCGATAGGTTCCGACCTCTTCGGTGGCGATCGACTGGGCGTAGGTGCCCGGCCGGGTCGGGTCGACGTCGAGCGTCAGGCGTGTCGGCTCCGGCGAGCCCGGGATCTGCACGATGACGTCCTGCGTGGAGCTGGTCGCCGGTTCGAAGTTCTTGTCGAGGACCCGCGCGCGGATGACCACGCGCTCGCCGAGCACGTAGCGCGTGCGATCGAGGAAGATCTCGAAGCGCGGGTTGTACTGGTTCAGCCGGCTCGCCGCGAGGAAGCGGATCACCTGGCTCCAGTAGCGGTAGAAATACGTGTCGCCGTACAGGAATCGCCATCGCCAGCTCGAGTCAAGGGCGCTGAAGAACGTTCGGCCCGAGCCATAGAATTCCGTCGCGATGAGCGGCAGGGGACCGTACTTGTTCTCGTGCGTCGGGTGAACCGCGAGGACGCGCGCGGCCGGCTTCGCTTTCTTGACGGCCGAGTACCAGAAGAAGCCGGGCAGTCCGGTGTTCTCGTCCTCCCAGCGGCGGCGATTGTCCTCCGGATCCGGTTCGAGGATCATGATCGGGTCGGCCATGCCGAGATCGGTCAGCCGCAGGCGCGACGAGCGCGTCGTGTCCATGCGGTAGCGCATCTCGTCTTCGGTTCCGTCGCCGATCACGACCGGAAGCAGGCGTTCGATCGTTCGACCCTTGAAGGCTCGCGGGCTGTCGTTCTCGCCCGCGATCAGTCCGAATCCTCCCGCGCCCTCGGAGACGAAGTCGGTGAGGTTCGTCAGAATGTCGTTGACGGCGGACGGGCTCCCCGCGAGATCGTTCGGGTCGACATCGCCGAACAGGACGACGTCGTACTTGAAGAGCTCTTCGCGCGTTCTCGGGAAGCGGGCGAGCGGTGCAACGCCGCGGCTCGTCTCCTGGACGAAGTCCGGATCGGCGGAGAGCAGAAGGCAGCTCATCTTCACGCTCTCTTCGTCGCGTCGCAGGGCTTCCTTCAGGTAGCGGTATTCCCATCGCGGGTAGCCATCGACGAACAGCACGTTGATGTGTCGTCGGATGACCTCGACGGACTTCGTGACGACGTTGTTCTCTTCGTACTCCTCATCGGGCAGAACCGGGACGCGAATGTCGTAGCGGTGCACACCCGCCTCGGCGGGGCGATGGTACAGGAGCACCTTCTGCTCGCGGTTCTTCCCCTCGAGAACGAGCTGCGCGCTCGCGAGCGTGTTGCCGTCCTCCGTCACGGAGACCTCGATGCGCTGCCCGGGGAAGCCTTTGCTGCGCACGGTGACGTCGAACACGATCTCGTCGTTGAGGAGGATCACGTCGGGCGTGTCGACCTGCTCGATGCCGATGTCCTTCGGTTCGTCCGGATCGCCGACGCCGACGCAGTAGATCGGAACGGGAGACGGACGATTCTGCGACTCGAGCGCCGCGTCCTCGACCGAGCGTCCGGTGTTGGAGCGCCCGTCGCTCAGGACGACGACCGCCGAAACGGGCTGGCCGCGGAGCTGTCGTAGCACCGCGTGCACCGCGTCGCCGATGGCAGTCGAGTTGCCTCGTCCGCGCAGCTCGTCGATGCGTTCGCTCCCGATCTCGCGGATCTCGCTACCGAACGAGTAGATCTTCAGGTCGTTCTCGCCGGCGAGCTCCTCGAGCATCTCGCCGTCCTCGCGGGTGAGGATCGACTTCACGAGATCGAGTCGACTCGTCTCGCTGACGCTGTCTTCTTCCGTGCCGGCGAGCTTGGCGATGGTCTTGCGCGTCTTGCTTTCCGAATAGCGATCGGTGCGTTGCATGCTCGCCGAGTCGTCGATGAGCACGGCGAGTGTCGGCTTGCGCACCTGGTATACGGTGGTCTCGACGACGGGCTGGAACAGCAGGAACAGCACCAGAAGCACGAGCGCCACACGGATGCTCGCGAGCGCCACGCGCCAGAAGGACGTCAGGTTGCCCTTCTCACGGCGATAGAGCGCCGAGACGACGAACAGGATCGCCGGGACGAGCACCAGGACGACGATCCAGAGCTCGGGCATGTTCGCCATGTGTAGCGAACGTTCGACATTCCCGAGGAACGTTGTCATTGTCGCGACTCCACCACGTGACTCCACTTCACTTCTGCGGCACTGCCGATCAGCGCCGTCCTCCCCACGGTCGGGCCCCCGAGGTCAGCCCCCACGAGCCCTCGACGCGTCAGCGACGCGAGTAGTCCCCGAAGTACTGAGCGAGCACGCCCTCGAGGAGCAGCAGGCCCAGCACCGAAGCGAGGAGATACTTCCAGATTTCGCCCTCGCGCGGACGCCCCGAATCATCGGTGGCGCGCACGTAGTCCCGACGCCAGGAGAACTCGACCTCGGGGAAACGCGTGCGGACTTCGTTCTCGGCGATGCGGCCGAGGTTGCCTTCGGTCTGGCTGACGTTGAGCGCGAAGATCGGGTTCTCGGAAGCATCCCCGTCGTCGTTGCCGACGGTCGACCGGGAGGCCGTCCCGCCGACGGTGTAGATGCCGGGCACGCGTGTGTCTTCGAACGTAAGCAGGAAGCGCTGCTCGTCGTCTTCGAGCGCGGTGACGTCGACACTGCGCTTCTCGCCGTTCGGCATCTCGACGAAGGCGTTCGAGCTGAAGCGCGGAAGCTCGAGCACGATCGACTCGCCCGTGAGCAGGTTCTGGCGATACGGATCGCGCGCGGCCAGGTACGTCCCGATTTCCTGCATCATGGGCAGGAAGCCGAAGTTCTTCGGAAAGTTCGTCCACTCGGCATTCGCCGAGGTCGTGAACAGGATGACCTTGCCGTCTCCGACGAGGTTCTCGCAGATGGCCGGCGACCCGGCTTCGTTCGTGAGCGTCGCGAGTACGCGAAGGGAATCCCGATTCGCGCCCGGCGTGTACGGCAGATAGCCACGGGTCTTCGGCACGCCCGTCAGGAGCGGTTGGATCTCTTCCGGAGCGAAGAACCGGAGCGCCGGGTGCGTGAAGTCCGAGGCCGCGAAGTCGTAGCCCTGGTCGGACTCGAGCGCCGCGCCGAGGCTTCCCGGCAGAAGGCGATCCTCGCCGAAGATGCGGTCGTTGTAGAGCGCCGGATCGACCTGGTCTCCGAGGAAGAGCAGGAGTCCGGCGCCTTCGCGGACCGCCTTCGTGAGCTCGCGCGCCTTGGCGTCGGGAAGCTCGCGCAGGTTGGCGATCGCGATCCAGTCGTACTCGGCGAACGTCTTGAGCCCGAGGTTGTACTCGAAGGCTTCTTCGATCGAGAACAACGACGTCGTCTCGAGCGGAGTGTCGAACTGCGGATCGAGTGCGAGCTTCAAATAGCCCGTCTCGGATTCGAGTGGACCTTCGCGCTCTCCGACCTTGTGCGGGTCGCCGTCGACCACGAGCACGCGGATGCGATCGAGCACGTTGAGCGTCTGGAAGCGCGTGTTGTCTTCGGGGAGCCGGTCCTTGACCTCGGGATCGACCTCGACGCGCAGGCCCGTGCTGCCGGCCTCGAGGAACGTGTGGAAGAACGTGATCGTCTTCTTCTCTTCGGGGCCCATCGATCCGAGGGTCTTCGTCGATACCTTGTTGTCCCCGTCCCAGAGCGAGACCGTGGGGGAGCTGTACTCGGAGCCCCAGTTCGTGACCTCGGCCGAGATACGGACGGGACGACGGATGCCGATGGCCTTCTCTTCGGTCTCGAACGACGTCACCGCGAGGTTCCAGGTCTTTGTGCTGCCGACGTCGATCATCGTGAGCGGGACGCGGCGCTCGGTGATCTCGGCGAGAAGATCGCGCAGCGTCGCGGCATCGCCGTCATCGACGCCTTCGGTTTCCGCTGCCGGGCTCGAAGGGGCGGCAGGGTCTTCGACTTCGAGGGGCGTGCCCGTGCCTTCTTCCCAGTCGATCGCCTGGAAGTCCGAGACGAGCACGATCTCGGCGTGGGCCTGCATCTCGGGATGGTCGCAGATCTTCAGCACGCGGGTGAGGGCGGCTTTGACGTCGGCGCGGCCCGCGTTGGCGTCGAGAAGGCCGAGGTCTTCGGTGCTCTTCTCGATCCAGGCCGATCGTTCCTGCAGGACTTCCGGCGATTCGCCCATCGCCACGAGCGTCAGCGTGTCGCCGCGCTTCGTGCTGAGGTCGCCGAGGATGGTCTTCGAGATGTCGAGCGCGCGGTCGAAGTGCGTCTCGGTGACGCCGCCGCGGTAGTTCATGCTGTACGACGTGTCGACGACGAGGATCAGGTTGCGCTTGTCCTGACCGATGACCGCGAGCGCGCTATCCCGCGAAACCATCGGCCGCGAGATCGCGAGCACGATGAGAAGCATCAGCAGGATGCGCAGGAGGAGCAGGATCAGATGCTCCATCCGCACGCGCCGGTTCGTGCGCTTGAACGCCGCTTCGAGGAAGCGCATCGCCGCCCAGGGGACGTTGCGATGCTTGCGTCGATTCAGCAGATGGATGATGATCGGTGCCGCCGCGAGCGGAATCATCATCCACAGGAATCCTTGATTGATGAAGTTGCCCATGCGGCTATTGCCTCTGGCTCTTGGCCTTGCGAATCGAGGAGCGCGTGGCGAGGTACGCCGAGAGCGCGACGTCGAGGCGCTGGTTGGTCGTCATGCGGACGTAGTCGACACCCGCGGAGTGGCAACCCGTCTTGATCGCCTCGAGGTACGACTCGAGCTCGGCGAGGTACGCCTTGCGGAGCGCTCGAGGATTCGCGATTCGTTCACCGGCCGCCTCCAGCCCGACGAAGCGGGTCATGGAGTCGAACGGGAAGTCGACTTCGTACTCGTCGAGCACGTGCATCACGATCACGTCGTGGCGACGATGCCGCAGCACCTGGATCGCCTGTAGGATCTTCTCGGGGTCGTCGAGGAAGTCCGAGATCACGATGACGAGCCCGCGCTTGCGGATGCGCTCGGACAGATCGTGGATCACGCCCGAGATGTCCGTCTTGGCCTGCGGCTCCGCCTCGGCGATCTCGCGCAGAAGCTGCCGCATGTGGCCGTGATGGCTACCCGCCGGCATGAACTTGCGAACCTTCTCGTCGAAGAGTCCGAGCCCGACCGCGTCCTGCTGCTGGATCACGAGGTAGATGAGCGCCGCCGCGATCGTCGAAGCGTAATCCTGCTTGGTCACCGAGCCGGAGCCGTACTGCATCGACTCGGAGAGATCGAGCAGCACGTGGCTGACGAGGTTCGTCTCTTCCTCGTACTGCTTGATGTAGTGACGATCGGTCTTGGCGAAGACCTTCCAGTCGATGTGCCGCACGTCGTCTCCGGGCACATATTCCCGGTACTCCGCGAATTCGACGCTGAATCCGCGGTGTGGGCTCTTGTGCAAACCAGAGATGAATCCTTCGACGACAAGCCTCGCCTTCAGATCGAGCGGCGAGACCTTGTTGACGACTTCAGGATCCAAATACCTTTGGTAGTCGCTCATCCGTCGTCGCCTCGCTCTCCATCGCGGGGATTTCCTCGAGCAGCTTGTCGATCACGGTGTCGGACGTGATCCCGGCCGCCTCGGCGTTGTAGTTGGTGATCACACGGTGACGCAGCACGGGGTGCGCGACGGCCTTGATGTCCTCGGTGCCGACGTACGTGCGGCCTTCGAGGATCGCGCGCGCCTTTGCACCGAGGATCAGGTACTGGCACGCTCGCGGCCCGGCACCCCACGCCACCCATTCATCGACGAACGGAAGCGAGTCGTCGGTCTTGACGCGCGTCGCGCGCACGAGTCGCATCGCGTAGCGCACGATCGAATCGGCGACGGGCACGCGGCGCACGAGATCCTGCAGCGCGATCAGGTCTTCCTGCTTCACGACCGCTTCGATCGCCGGCGCGTACTCGGCGGTCGTCATCTTCATGACCTCGAGCTCTTCGGACTCGCTCGGGTAGTCGACGAGGATGTTCAGCATGAACCGGTCGAGCTGCGCTTCGGGAAGCGGGTACGTTCCCTCCTGCTCGATCGGGTTCTGCGTCGCGAGCACGAAGAAGGGGAGGTCGAGCGGATACTTGTTGCCGCCCGCCGTCACCTGGAACTCTTGCATGGCCTCGAGGAGCGCCGCCTGCGTCTTCGGAGGAGTTCGGTTGATCTCGTCCGCCAGAATCAGGTTGGCGAAGATCGGCCCCTTGAGGAACTTGAAGCTTCGCTGCCCGGTCGACTTGTCCTCCTGGATCACCTCGGTACCGGTGATGTCGGAGGGCATGAGGTCCGGCGTGAACTGGATGCGGTTGTTCGTGAGGTTCAGCGTTCGCGCCAGGTAGCGCACGATCAGCGTCTTCGCGAGGCCCGGCACGCCGATCAGCAGGCAGTGCCCGCGCGCGAAGATCGAGATCAGCAGCTGGTCGATCACGGTGTCCTGACCGACGATGCCCTTGGCGAGCTCGGCTCGAATCGCGGCGGCCGCCTGGGTCAGCCGCTGGACGGCCTCGATGTCGTCATCGGGCACCGTGGGGCGAGTGGTTTCGTTTTCCGCCATTGGAGCTTGTCTCCCTTTGGGTGATGTCTCGAGCCGCTTCGTTCGCGGCTCGTCTCTCATCCGTCCCTGGATCGAAAACAATCGACCTGGAGGCGGTAGGCCGAGATCAGATCCGATCCGGCCGAGAGGAGGTTGCCGAAGAGGTGTCCGTCCCCGCGAGGGTTCCGGATCTGTTCGAGCAGCTCCCCATAATCCGCGTCCAGCACATAGATGCCCTTATACGTCGGAACGTAGATCCTGTTGCCCGACAAGACGGCACGTCCTGCCGGGTGATCGATCTTGTCTTTTCCTTCGGTGGTCGGATTGGGAATCGGGAAGTCCCAAAGGTTCGACCGCGGTCCTCCCTCGGGGCGGAATGCGCTCACGAGATGATAGCGTTTGGCCTCATCGCGCCCGACCAGATACACCACGCGATCCCGGACCCCAATCAGGTATCGGTAACGAGCCTTCGCGACCCGAGCGAGCTGTACCAGCCCGCTCTCTCGATCCGGCGTCGTCAGCAGGATGTGGAGGAACTGCGAGTCCCCCGGCGTTGCGTACAACCGCCCACCCTGCACGATCATGGGATTGTCGGACCAGCTCTCGAGAAAGCTGAAGATCAGTCTCGAGTTGTCTCGGCTGCGATAGGGGACGCGCTCGTAGCGATAGCACCACAGATGCTCGCCGTCCGTCGGGTCGATCGCGCTCAGAACGCCGATGTCCGTGCCGCAAAACAGCGTTCCCTCGGCATACGCGAGAAACGCGCCTTCGGGGAAGGTGTGGCGGTCGGCGCCGAGCGACGGCGAGGAGCACAGGAAGCGGCTCCAGACGAGCTCGCCCGTCGCGAGGTCGAACGCCACGGCATACGCCTTGATCTCGCCGTCGCCCTCGGTGGCCTGCCAGCCCGCCGAGAACACACGGCCGCCCGCGATCACGGGCGGGCCGGTAAGTCGAAGCGTCGAAAGGAGCTTTGAGGATTCATCGGCCGGTTCGGCGGTCGTCTCGCCTTCGTCCTCGGCCTCGCCCGTCTCCCGGCTCTTCGCGTCCGGGTCGGGGCCCTGGACCCACAGGGTGGAACCATCTTCCGTGGACAGCGCAACCAGCCTCCTCATCGGGGAGGCGTCGCCGAAGTAATCGTCCGGAATGACCTCGTGGAGAAGGACATACGCGCCTTCTCCGGCCGTCGCGTAGTAGTAGGTCCGATCGGATCCGGGCGGTGGGTTGCCGAGCTCGGCGAGCATCCGCTGCCACTCGATCTTGCCCGTGGCCTCGTCGAGGGCGCAGGCCGTCCACTTGTTGTAGACGAAGATCCGGCCGCCGCTTTGGACCGGGAACAGGGGCTGAACGGGGTTCGGCTCCTGCTCGGGGGACGTGAGCGGCCGCGGGTCGGCCTCCGGGCCGTCCTGGCGCCCGCCCGCAAGTCCATGGGACCAGGCGAGATCGAGCTGGTGCCCGTTCACGAGGGCCTCTCGGCTGTGGGCCGGGTTCCCGCCGAAGGTCGACCAATCGGTGCCGTCCGGAAGGCGCTGCGCATCGCCAAGCCCGCGGACGAAGCCGGGGAGAGCGGTTTCGGAACCACCGATCCGCGTGGTTCCCGCGCCTTCGAGGGCTTCGATCGCCGGGCCGCCGGGCGGAGCCACGAGAGGCGGGTCGCCGGCGCGGGTCCGGCAGTAGGCCAGCCGGGCCCGGACTTCGGCCAGGGAGCATCCCTCGGCGCCTTCGGGGAAGACGTCGAGCAAGCGGTTGAGATAGCGGGCGCCGACTCCCCAGTCGCCGCGCTCCATCGCGAACGATGCGAGCCGGGAGAGGGCGATCGCGGCCGCGGGCACCGGGGGCCCGTCGGCCACGCGCTCGAGGGCCGCGAGGTCGAGCCCGCGGGTCGCGCGCGCGACCTCCTTCGAGCGTTCGGCCTCGAACCGTCGGACGAGGACCTTGCGCGCCTCTTCGGGCAGCGCGGTCATCTCGCGCCGCGCGGCCGCGGCCGCACTCGAGTGGGTGCGCGGCCCCCAGGGGACCATCTGATCCGTATGGGTCTCGAGGATCTCGAGGTAGCGATCGACGGTGTCGTTCCACCGCTCGTCGCTCGCGGCCTTGCGAGCTTCCTCGAACAACCGATGCAAATCCTGATCGTCGTCGAGGATATAGACGAGGCTGTCGGGCGACTCGGGGGCTTGTGCCAGGCCGGAAGCCGATGCGAGCAGGGGCAGGAGCATCACGAGCGCGAGGCGCTTCAGGGGCTCCAGGAGGAGCGATCGGGCGGGTTGGATGAGGGCCGGAGGGAGGGAAGGAGCAAGCCGGAGCTCGGGCACCTTTCCTTTTTCCAATTCGAGGGCACTCATCGCAACCTCAGTTATAGCAAACGTCTAAGTCACCGACAATTGTAGCTCCGTCCCTGCCATGTACGTACGGAGGACCGGTGCGGTTGGTGCGTTCGGCTATATCGGGGAATTGACGGGTGGGACTGAAGAAAGCGTCAGGGGTGTTCCTTGACGATGAACTCCCCTGGCGAGGCGGTGAAGCGGAAGAGCCGGCGGAGGAGGCGTTCCTGGTAGACGGGGTCGACCTGCATCGCGGTTCGCTCGGCGAGCAGGCGCTCGTTCTCCTCGCGGAGGGCGTCGAGCTCGGCTTCGACGGTCTGGCGCTCCTGAACGACCCGTCCGAGGCGGTGCTTGGCCGGCACGAGGTGATGACGGACGAAGAGCGCGGCAAGCAGTAAGAGCAGCGAGGCGTAGAGGAGAGGTCGCGTCAAGGAATCGCTCGCCTGGGTCGAATCTTCGGTCGTGTCCGTCATGGCTCCTGGCTCCGGAGAGCGGGCCCGGCTCCGCGGCATCGGGTCCCTTCAAGGATATCGATCGGGAACGCCGACTTCTCCAGCGGGATCCTGCGCGCCGCATCGGATCCGTCGGCTGAGGGGGCGGCCGGACATCCTTGACAGCGGTTCCGGGGCCCCGATAGACTCTCGGATTCTCGTTCACCGCTGTCGGTGGGAAACGCGCGCGAGGGCCACCACTTGTACGGAATTCTTCGGGTTGCCTCCTACGGCCAGAGGGAGCTTCTCCTGTTCGGCGGGGGCCTCCTCGTGCTGGCGGGAATTGCGTTCTTCACCGTACCCTGGCTCGCTCCGGTGCCGCTGGTCGGCATCGCGGCGGTGATGGGATTCTTCCGCGACCCCAAACGGGTGGCTCCCGATGGGGAAGGGCTCGTGATCTCGCCGGCCGACGGCAAGATCGCGGACATCGAGAACGTGGACGAGAGCGAGTTCCTCGAGTGTCCGGCGGTTCGCGTCGGGATCTTCCTGTCGGTGTTCGACGTGCACATCAATCGATCGCCGCTCCAGGGCGTGGTCGAGTACGTGAAGCACCGGCCGGGGAAGTTTCGAAGCGCATTCACGGCGCATTCGACGCGAGACAACGAGTCGAACGCGCTCGGCATGCGAACGCCGGAAGGGATGCCGGTGCTCGTGAGACAGCTCACCGGGGCGATCGCCCGCAGGATCGTCTGCGCGGTCGAGCCGGGTGAGTCGCTCGAGCGTGGGGAACGGTACGGAATGATCAAGTTCGGATCGAGGACCGAGGTGTTCCTTCCCGCGGATCGCGTTCGCGAGTTGAAGGTGAGCATCGGCGATCGAGTCCGGGGCGGGGAGACGGTGCTGGGAGAGCTTCACACATGAGAAAGCGGATCGGTATCGCGCAGAGCCTCATGACGCTCGCGAACGCCGGCTGCGGGTTCATCGCGATCTCGCTTCTGGTCGGGACGTCGGGCGTCGACGGGGTCGAGCGTCCGCTCCTGGTCGCTTCGAGCCTGATCCTGCTCGGTCTGTTCTTCGACACGCTCGATGGCAAGATCGCGCGGCTCACGAATCAGGAGAGCACGTTCGGCGGGCAGCTCGATTCGCTGTCGGACGTGATCACGTTCGGTGTCACGCCCGCGCTGCTCGTCAAGGTCCTGCTCGACTCGAGCCCGGCGATGGCGGGCATGCAGGGTGGTGAGGTCCAGCTGAGCTTGATCGTCGCGCTGCTGTTCCTCGTGTGCGCAATCCTTCGCCTCGCGCGCTTCAACACCGAGAAGTCCGACGAAGAGGAGCGCGCGCAGGGGTTCAGCGGTCTGCCGACTCCGGGAGCCGCCGGGCTCATCGCGGCCATCGTCATCCTCTACGAGCAGCGTGGCCAGTCCGAGTGGCTCGTTCGCATGCTGCCGTACCTGATGCCGATCCTCGGGCTGCTGATGGTCAGCCACATGCCGTACTCGCACATCGGAAGCCAGCTCCTGCGTGGGCGGCGTCCGTTCACCGACCTGCTCCGCGTCGTCTTCTTCGGAATGCTCGCCGCGTTCCTGCTCGTCGAGTCGATCTTCGTCGGGTTCGCGCTGTACGTCGCCTCCGGACCGATGCGCCTCGCCTGGGATACGATCCACGCCCGTGGACGCGTCCAGGAGAAGCTGTTCTGACACGCGTGGCGGTGGCCCTCGGTTCCAACCTCGGCGATCGCCGGGGCTATCTCGACACGGCGGTCCGAGCCCTGGCTGCGCTCGCCCGCCCCGGGAGCCTACTCGTGTCGAGCTACCACGAGACCGAGCCGGTCGGCGGACCTCCCCAGGGCGATTTCCTCAATGCGTGCGCCGTTTTCGAGACCGCGCTCGGGCCGAACGAGCTCTTCGCGCGGCTCCAGCAGATCGAGTCCGACGGGGGGCGTGAGCGGGGCGTGGCCAACGGCCCGAGAACCCTCGACGTCGACCTCTTGCTCTTCGGCGACGAACGGATCGCCGAGGCCGATCTCGAAGTGCCGCACCCCCGGATGGAATCGCGCGCGTTCGTGCTCGAGCCGCTCGCCGAGATCGCGCCCGATCTCCACCATCCGACTCTCGGTCGTACGGTCGCCGAGCTGCGTGAGGACCTGGCTTCGGGAGCCGCACGATCATGAAGATCCTCGACGGAATCGCCGCGGCGCAGGCCCACTTCCGGGACGTCCGCGCCTCCGGTCGCCGGATCGGATTCGTGCCGACGATGGGGGCTCTCCACGAGGGACACCTCGACCTCGTGCGTGCGGCCTCGGCCGAATCGGATTACCCGGTCGTGTCCATCTTCGTCAATCCGCTGCAGTTCTCGCCGGGAGAGGACTTCGATCGCTATCCGCGAGATCTCGAGGGCGATGCCGCTCGCCTCGAGCCCATCGGCGTGAAGGCGGTGTTCACCGCGCCGCACGAGGAGATGGTGCCGCCCGGCTTCCGAACGCACGTCATCCAGGAGGGGCTCTTCGAGCCGCTCTGCGGCGGGTTTCGACCGGGACATTTCCGGGGCGTCGCGACGATTGTCACGAAGTTGTTTCACATCGTCAGCCCTTCGGTGGCCTTTTTCGGGCAGAAGGACGGCCAGCAGTGCATCGTCCTGAAGCGGATGATCGACGAGCTGAGCTTCGATGTCGAGATGCGCGTCGTTCCGACGAGGCGTGAGTCGGACGGCCTGGCGATGAGCTCCCGGAACGCGTACCTCGATCCGGCGCTGCGGGCCCGAGCGACCGTTCTGTACCGGGCGCTGGCGAGTGCGCGCGAGCGATTCGAGAGCGGTCAGCGAGAGACCGCGCCGCTCCTCGAGGCGATGGACGACATCTTGAACGCGGAGCCGGAGTTTCGTGTGGAGTACCGCGATATCGTGGATACGCGGGACCTCACTCGGCTCGACCGGGTCGAGAACCGGGCCCTGGCGGCGATCGGCGGCTGGCTCGGCCCGAGCCGGTTGATCGACAACGTGGTTCTCGGGGGCGAGGGGCTCCCGAACGCGGGCCTGTTCTAGGCCGCGCTCGGCCGCGATCACCGTCCCTGCCTCGCGGGAAAGGGGCGGGACAGCGGCGAACCTGGCCGAACGATTGGATTTCGGTTTGACACGCGCATCACGCGCCCCTTAGTATCGGAGCCGCTCGTCCGGGCCGCTGAGTGGCGTGGGGGCGCGTGGCGGGCACTAGGGGGATGGAGTCACTTGCTGAAGGAGACTCGGCGGTGCAGATCACTGAGGTCAGGGTCAAGATCATCGGTGGCCCCGAGGACAAGCTGCAGGGGTTTTGCAGCATCACGATCGACGATGCGTTCGTCATTCGCGACCTGAAGATCATCAACGGGTCCAAGGGATCCTTTGTCGCGATGCCGAGCCGTAAGCTCGCCGACCGATGTCCCCGATGCTCATCCAAGAATCACCTGCGAGCCCGATACTGCAATCACTGCGGGGCGCGGCTCGGGGAGGATCGTGCCGGTCCCGACGAGCGAGGGCGGGCGCGGCTCCACGCGGACATCGCGCACCCGATCAACGCGAATTGCCGGGAGCGCTTCCAGGGGCGGATCCTCGAAGAGTTCGAGCGCGAGCGTGCGCGTTCCCTCGAGCCCGGCTACGTTCCCGTGGAGCTCCACGGGCACGTCGAGTACGACGACTTCGACTTCTGATCGAAGCGTTCGAGGGCGGCGCTCGGGGGCGGATCCGAATGGTATTCTCGCCGCGTGAGCGACCGAACCGAGCGAATCACGATCGTCGGACCTGGGGCGGTGGGCACGAGCCTCGCGATCCGATTCCACGCGTCCGGCCTGATCGTCGATCGGGTCGTCGGGCGCACGATGGCCTCGGCCGAGAGAGGCGTCGAGACGATCGGTCACGGGATCCCCACGACCCTCGATGACGGCCCATCCCCCTTCACGCCGGCTCCGCGATGGCTGCTGATCGCGACGCCCGACGATCGCGTCGCGGCGGTGGCCGACGAGCTCGCTGAGATCGGGGCCGACCTTCATGGCGTCGTCGCTTTCCACGCGAGCGGCGCGCTTCCCGGAGAAGTGCTCGGCTCGCTCCGTCGCTGCGGCGCATCGGTCGCGAGCCTCCACCCGTTGCGAAGCTTCGCCTCCCCGCGGGACGCCGCCTCTTCGTTCGACGGCACCCTGTGTTTCTGCGAGGGCGATGCCGCCGACGAGGTCGCGGAGCTCGTCCGTCGCATCGGCGGTGAGCCGGTCCTCCTGGCGAGTGGTCGCAAGGGCCTTTACCACGCGGCGGCCTCGATGACCTCGAACGCGCTGGTCGCGCTGCTGACGGTCGCGAGGCGATGCATGGTCGAGGCCGGCGTCGACTCGTCCGTCGCGACGCGGGCGATTGCCGATCTCGCGCACGGCACGACCGCGAACGTACGCGAGCTGGGTCTGCCGGATGCGCTCACCGGTCCGATCGAGCGCGGGGATCTCGGTGTGGTCGCCGGGCACCTCGAGGCGATCGAGGGAGCGGTTCCCGAGACGCTCGACGTCTATCTGCCGCTCGCTCGAGCCACGGTCGACGCGGCCGTCGCCAAGGGCTCGCTGTCGCCGGCCGAAGCCGACGCGTTCCGCAGTCTGCTCGGGGAGACGCGGCCGTGATCGCCGGTGTCGTCCGCGAGCCTTCGGTGGCGCGGGCCCGTGCGATCCTGGAAGAGGGCGTCGCGGGAGCGGACCTTCTCGAGCTTCGCCTCGACGCGATCGAAGGGATCCGGCTCGAGGACCTCGATGTGCTTCTCGCCGAGCCGCGTCCGAAGCTCATCGTCACGCTGCGGCGTCCGTCCGATCAGGGCGGGTACGACGGACCCGAAGGCGAGCGGCTCGCGATCCTCGCCCGCGCGGCGACCCTCGGTGCCGATCTCGTCGACGTCGAGCTCGATGCCATCGCGGGGCTCGGCGACGACTTCCCGCGGGATCGCCTGCTCGCGTCGCATCACGATTGGAACGAGACGCCGGCCGATCTCGACGACCTGCTCGCGCGCCTCGAGGCAACCGAAGCGGCGGTGCTGAAGCTCGTGACCACGGCACGGGCGTTTACCGACAACGAACGCGTGCTCGCGCTGCCGTCGCGGGCCTCCCGTCCGCTGATCGCGCTCTGCATGGGGGACGAGGGCCGGGTCTCGCGGCTGCTGGCCCCCCGAGCCGGCTCGTATCTCACCTTTGCCGCCGCGTCGGCGGATCGGGCGAGCGCGCCGGGGCAGTGGACCGCGCGCGAGCTCGTGGATCGTTTCGACCTCGGGCGACTGGGCCGCGAGACCGACATCTACGGACTCGTCGGGCATCGGATCGACTACTCGCTCGGGCCGACCGTCCACAATCGCGTGTTCCGAGAGCTCGGGCTCGACGCGGCTTACGTCCTGTTCGACGTGACGGAGCCGCGCGCGGTGATCGACGCGGCCGATCGTCTCGGCATTCGGGGCCTGTCGGTCACGATCCCGCACAAGGAGTCCGTGATCGAGGCCGTCGACGAGATCGACGACGCAGCGCGCGAGATCGGGGCGGTCAACACGATCGTGCGCGGTGCGGACGGTCGATGCGTCGGGAGCAACACGGACGGCCCGGCGGTCGTGGCCGTGCTCGAGCGCGGCCTGGCGTCGACGGGTCGCGACGAATCGGATCGTGTCTTGATCCTCGGAGCGGGGGGCGTCGCGCGTGCCGTCGCGTGGGCGGTGCGCCGGCTCGGGCTCGAAGGATGGATCGCGAGTCGAACCCGCGAGAAGGGCGTCGCGCTCGGCGACGCATTCGGCCTCGAATGGATCGATTGGGAGGCGCGGCAAGATGTCGCGGCGTCGATCGTGTGCAACGCGACGCCTCTCGGCGCGCCCGGAACGGAGGAAATCTCTCCGTACGCCGTGCAACGCTCAAGACCGACCAAGCTCCTTTTCGATAGCGTCTACATCCCGCACCGCACCCGGTTCCTCGAGGACGGTCGTCGCGCGGGCTCGGTCGTCGCGACGGGCCTCGAGATGTTTCTCCATCAGGCGGCGGCTCAGTCTCGTATGTGGACCGGGGAGGATCGGACCGCGTGGTTCCTCGGACTGCTGCCCGAGCTCGCCGCGCGAACGGTCGGACTCGGGCCCGTCATCCTGGTGGGGATGCGAGGCTCGGGGAAGTCGTCGGTCGGCCGGGAGCTTGCACGACGTCTCGAATGCGAGCTCGCGGACTGCGATCGAGTCCTCGAACGCGAGCGCGGGACGACCATCCGCGAGATCTTCGAACGCTTCGGCGAAGCGACGTTCCGCGAGTGGGAGCGGGAGACGCTCGGGTCGCTGCTCGAACGGCGCCCGGGTGTGTTGGCAACCGGCGGCGGCGCGGTGTTGGACGACGAGAACGTTCGGGCCATGCGGCAGTCGGGTGTCGTGGTGTACCTCTCCGCGGGGGCGGAGACGCTGGCGCATCGGATCGAATCGGATCCGGGCTCGGCGGCGAGTCGGCCGGCGCTCACCGATCTGCCCTCGTCCGAGGAGGTCGCGGCGCTGCTCGACACCCGCGATCCGCGGTACCGAGCCGCTTCGGATGTCGTGATCGACACCGAGGGGCGGGCGCCGGCCGAGGTCGCGAGCGAGATTTTGGGGTGGCTGCAAGGTCCGGAAGCGCAGGAAGTCCGGTCCGCGCGGCAGGAAGGCGGGGGCGATTGACTTGGATTCGAGGACGTGACTATAATTGCGGGACGCCACGCCCCGTGTGCGTAACCCGCAGCATCTCCTACCGGGCCGGGACTCTGTTGACGATGATCCGATACACCGCGAACGAAGCAACCCATGCCGTTTTCGGCCGGTTCTTCCTCGCATTCCCGCTGGCCCTCGTGCTCTTCGCGCCCGCGCTGCTCCATCCTGCTGTGGCCCTTTCGGCTCCTCCCTCGTCCATGATCGTGACGGTGCAGGGGGCGGACAGCGACGTCGACCTCGAAGAAAAGCGCACTCTCTTGCTTGCGACCGATGAGACGCAGCGCGGTCTCGCTGCCGACGATCTGGTCCGCGCGAGGATCGAGGAAGCCGACAACGTCATCCGGGAGATCCTCACCGGGAAGGTCACCGGCGCCCACGAGCGCGCCATCGTCTCGCTCCTCGAAGTCATCCGCGTCCGCGGCGTGGTTCGCTTCCTTCCCGAAGTCCTCGATCTCACCCTCTACGGCAACGGCAACGGTGGGGGCATCAAGGAGACGGCGCAGAACACGATCCTCGGCATGCGGGGCAGTGCCGCAGCCGAGGCGGAGCTCATCTCCATCTTCCGCTCTTCGACGGACAACCCCGGTCGGCGGCTGCAGACCGTCAAGTTTCTCCGGGATCTGCGCTCGCTCGAATGTCTCGCGATGTTCATCGAGGTCGGTTCCACGGAGCCCTCGCCCGGGCCGCGTCTCGAGCGCGAGCTCGTCCAGGCCCTCGAGTCGATCACCGGCGAGAGGTTCGGAGCGGATTGGAAGCAGTGGAACGATTGGAAGACGGAGTACATCCGCGTCGACCAGGACGGTGTCCTCGATCGCGGACGCGTCCAGGTGCGGATCAGCGAGTCCTTGCGCGAACGCTTCGCCGAGGACTACGCCGCCGCGCTGATCGAAGCCATGCGTCAGTACCTCGACGAGCTGTCGCGACGATCGACGACCGACGTCTCCGCCTACCGCGGAGTGCTCGAAGAGATCCTGGGCGAGAACCCGTACCCGGCCCTGCGCGCCGAAGCCGCCGAGCGCATCGGCGCGTTCGACGACACGCAGGTGAAGCCCGCCGACGCCGAGATGCTTCTCGAAGCCTTCGCGGACGACAGCCCGGACGTGCAGGTCGCGGCGGTTCGTGCCATCGGACGGCTGGCCGCGGTGAAGCGGGAATCCCAGAACTGGTCGGCGGAGCTCATCGATCGCCTCGAGAGCGAGGTGGTTCGACAGCTTCGAAGCGACTTCGTCGACGTGAAGCGCGCGGCGGTCGAAGCGGCCGGTCGTGTCGGCGGTGCCCGTTGCTCGGGAGCGCTCGTCCGCCTGCTCGAAGATCTCATCGAGCGCGACTGGTCGGACGCGTCCCTGCGCGGTTCGATCATCCAGGCGCTTGCCCAGAGCACTTCCGGAACCGGCCGCGTCGTGCCGGTGCTCGCGAAGACGCTTCGCGAGGATCCGGTGTGGACGCATCGCCAGTTCGCGGCGAGAACGCTCGGCCTCATCGAGCTCGAGGATGTAGTCGCTCCGCTGGCGGCCACGCTCGGCCTGACCACCGAGCGTAAGGAAGTGCGCTGGCAGGCGGCGAACTCGCTCGGCCAGAAGGACAGCGATGCGGCGCTCGAGGCGCTGCTCACGGGGCTTGCCGACGAGGACGAAGCGATTCGCGAGATCTGCGCGCGTTCCGTCGGAAAGATCGGGCGCGGTGAACCGTCCACGCGACTCATCGAGATGCTCGCGACCGAATCGTCGGACTTCGTGCGGAAGACCGTGGTGTCGAGCCTCGGGAAGCTCGGCGACGTGGGCGCCGTCGATCCGATGTTCGTCCTGCTCGGCGAAGCCGAACCGGAGCTCGTCCAGGAGATCGAGCGCGCCCTCGATTCGATCTGGCAGAACTCCAAGCAGCGCGTGGACGGCGGCGAGTCGCTTCTCGCGCTGAATCGGCCGGTGCTCGTTCCGTTCGCGGTGCGCGTGCTCGAGAAGGCCGACAAGCTCGCGGCCGAGACGCCGCCGGACGATCCCGACCGTATCCGTGGTGCGATCGCGCTCGCCAACGCTTATCGGCTCTCCGGGAAGCTCGACGCCGCCGACGAGATCCTGACTCGACTGGCCGCGTTCGAGGACAAGATGGTCGCCTCGACCCTGTGCGACCTGATGGTGAGTCGCAATCGACAGGTCGCGGCGCGTGGGCGTGCTGCGCAGGCTGCGCGCGCGCTCGAAGAGGCGGCGGCTCGTTTCGACCAGTCGGGCGAGGAGCGCTGGCGATTGATCGCGGTGGCGGCCGAGATTCTCGTCGCCGCGGCCGAAGACACGAAGGACGAAGCCGAGCGGGACCGATTCTACGTGCTCGCTCGCGAGATCCTCGGCGACGCGCGTCGACCGTCGAATCTGCCGGCGGCGCTGACGGATCGCCTCGAAGGACTTCTCGCGACGATCGGCGAGCGCGCGCCCGCCACGACGCCGACGCCCGGTCCGGATGCCGCCGAGCGGGACCGGATCGAGGACCTGCTGCTGTCGCTCGCGAGCGAAGTCCGGCAGAAGGATCCCAAGCAGGCCGAGGCGGCGATCAAGGAGCTCGGTGGCTTCGCCGCGGAGAAGAAGGTTCCCGTCCTTCTCGGGCTGCTCGAGCATGCCCAGGAGAACGTTCGGCGCGTCGGGATCGATTTCCTGCGCGGGATGTTCCCGGACGAGACCCTCGAGTTCGAACCGACGGCCGAGCCCGCGGATCGTGCCGCATCCATCGCGACGCTTCGCACGTGGTGGGACGATCGACCGCGGACCGAATCCTCGAGCGCCGACAACGGCTGATCCGGATCAGGGCTCGACCTGCTCGAACGTGATCTCCCACGTCGCTTCGCCGCCCTCGGTCGTCTTCTCGTCTTCCCAGGTGCTCACGCCCGTCGCCATCTGCACGGTCTTGGGAGCGCCGCGCAGCTTCGACTTGCCCTTGGAGATCCCTCGAGTGACCCGCGCGATCTCTTCGTAGGCGTAGCGCGTATCCTGGGAGGCTTCGACCTCGTACTCGGGTCGCCGCATCTTCTCGAAGGTCTCCACCATCGCGCGGCTCGGATTGGCCGAGGTGACGACGTGGAACGTGAGCGTGCCCGCCTTGTCGTCGAGATGCCACACGAGCGGCCTCGACTCGGTACGACCCGGCAGGCTATGGCGCTCGACGGCCTGGACCGGATTCTTCAGCTGCGACTCGTCGAACGGGAAGAGCAGCGTCGGCGGGTCCTGTTCGGATTCGACCCAGACGAAGACGTGCGTGGATCGGCTCGCCTGGTACTCCATGCGAAGCGCCGAGTGGTTCTCGATGCGATCGCCGGGAAGGATCGTCTGCACGCAATCGCCGGCCGGGTTCACGAGGCAGAAGCGCACGCGGAAGTCGAACTCTTCGATCGGTGGGAAGAGCCCCTTGTACGCCGCGAAGGAACCGACCGCGAGTACGAGGACCGCGACCGCCGCGAGGATCCCCCGCCGACTCGGGCCGCGCGGCGCGTCGGCCGTCTCGGCTTCGGCGGAGGGCGTTTCGACGGACGGCGTCGGCACGGGCGTGGCGCGGATCGCGTCGATCGCCGCCACCACTTCGGACGCACTCGCGTATCGTTCCTCCGGCGCCTTGTGCAGCAAGGTCTCGACGAGGTCGCGCACATTGCGGTCGAGATCGCCGCGGACCTCGTCGATGGCGACGGGCCGTTCGCGAAGGATCCTGCCGGCGACTTCCATCGGAGAGTCGGCCTGGAAGGGGTGGGCCTTCGCGAGCATCTCGTAGAACACGATTCCGAGCGAGAACAGGTCGGAACGAGCGTCGACATCCTCGTCCCGGATTTGCTCGGGCGACATGTACGTCGGCGTCCCTTCGCTCGAGCCTCCGTCCGCGGAACCTTCCGACGAGGCCCGGCCGTAGCGGCTGACCCCGAAGTCCATGAGCTTGATCGTGCCGTCCGGCTCGAGCACGAGGTTCGACGGCTTGATGTCGCAGTGCAGCACGCCCGCGTCGTGAATGGCTTGCAGGCCTTCGGCGAGCTGCCGGAGCCGACCGAGCGCCTCGTCGACCGAAGGCTTCGCATCCTGCTCCAGGACCTTGTCGAGGGTGCGACCGTTCAACAGCTCCATGCACAGGTAGCCGCCGTCCGTGCTCTCGCCCGCCGAGTGGATCCGAACGACGTTGGGATGATCGACCTTCGCGAGCGCACGAGCTTCGTGCAGGAACCGTTCGAGGTCGTCGCTGCGCCGCGGCCGCACGACCTTCAGCGCGACGACCCGGTCGAGGGTGAGGTCGCGCGCGCGATACACCGAGCCCTGCGCGCCCGCGCCGACTTCTTCGACGACCTCGAAGCCGGCGATCGTCGGCGCGTCACTCGATCTCGGACGCCGCTTCGGCTTGCGTCCCTCGGCCTCGGCCGCATCCTCGATCGCGCGAGGTGGAGCGGGATCGAGCGAGCGCAGGGCGGCGTGCAGCTCGCCCGCCGTCCGGAAGCGCTCGGTGGGCTCCTTCGCCAGGCACTTCATCACGATGGCCGAGAGCTCGGCCGGGATCCCCGGAACGCGCGACGCGAGCGGCTCCGGAGTCTTCGTCCCGTGGAGGAGTGCGGTCTCGAGCGGCGTCTTCCCGAGAAGCTACGACGGCCCCCCGCCGCCCGCCGCG
>CAZQZX010000076.1:0-25838 GCA_964597885.1 uncultured Planctomycetota bacterium | reverse complement strand
ATCAGGTTCTCTTGCAGTTGCTGATCCCGCCTACGCTTCTTCTCGGTCTCGGCTTTTGGATCGGCTGCCACCGCGGCGACCGCGAACCAAGAAAGCAGCACCCACGCCAGAGCGTTTCGCATCCCGCTTCCCCTCCTGCAACTCACCCTTTCGGACGCCTTGGCGAAGAGCCCCGCGCGCCCACCCGGCTCGACGATCAAGCCGGCTTGACGATCAAGCCGGCTTCAGGCTCGCGACGAGATCCATCGCCGACCGGATGCACATGTCCGAGTTGTGGTAGTTGTATCGACCGAACCGCCCGACGGTCTTCATGCCCATGTTCTCGAGGCCTTCGATCGCCTTCTGACGGTTCTCCGCGAAGTCGTGCGTAAACACGATATACGCATAGTGGTTCTTCCGCCAGTCCAGAACCTCGACTTTGTTCTTGTCGAGGATGCCACAGTTGTGGAGACCGTCCACCACCTCCATGGCCTTCGACTGATCGATGGTCGGATCGCCCTCGTACGTGACCTCGGCCATGATCGAGCTCTTGCCGCTCGGCACGTTGCCCGAGCTGTAGTTGGCGAGGTGCGTGATTCGGTTCGCCGGCCCGTTCTCGGGATGCGGCAGGTAGATCCACGAGTGGTTCGTCTGCTCTTCCGCGTCGAGCCCGATCATGTAGCTGACCAGCCCGCGGAACACGAGCTTCTCGGCCGCTTCCTTGGCGGCCGGATCGGCTCCTTCGAGCCGTCGATAGCATTCCTGGAGCGGAATGGTGTTGATGACCTGGTCGAAGGCCTCGCCGTTGATCTCGAACCCGGACGCCGTCTTGCGGACCTGCTCGACCGGCGTTCCGCAGCGAAGCGAGTCGCCGACGTTCTCGGCGAGACGATCGGTGATCGCCTGGAAGCCGCCCTTCTCCGGATACCAGAAGACAGCCTGATGCTGGTAGCCCTCGGTGGAAATGCCGATCGCGGCTCGCAGCACGTCATCGACCGGGGCATCGGGGACGCGTCCGGCGACCCAGCTCGTCGCCAGTTCCGCGAGGTCGATCTTCCAGATCTTCTCGTTGTAGGGGAACATGAAGCATCGCGCGATCCCCTCACCGAAGCGCCACAGAACCCAGTCGCGGAAGTTGTCCGGCTGCTCGGCTCCGTTCTGACGCGCGTAGTGCGCCTCGACGTACCCCTTCAGGCAGTCGAACTTGTCGGCGTCCGGCAGATCGCCGAGACCGTTCTCGAACGGATACTTCACCCAGTCGCCACGGTAGAAGATCTTCGTGTGGCGATCGGACTGCACCATCGTCTCCACGCCGAGGAGGTTTCGCGTGAAGTCCATCACCTCCTCGTCCTTCGAGAAGATGATGTGCCCTCCGGCCACGTCGAACGTGTATCCGTCGATCTCGACCGAGCGACACAGTCCGCCCGGGATCTCGTCTTTCTCGAAAATCGTGACGTCCTGGCCCTGCTGCTTGAGGAGCCATCCGGCCGTCAAACCGGTCACTCCGCCCCCGAGAATCCCGAACTTCAAGGTGTGCCTCCTGGCTGGCTAGGGCTGGAAGATAGATTTCGTAAATCCAACGCGCATCGACCTGTACGACCGAGTGACGCGTCAGCGAATTCGAGAAGCATACCTTAAGAAAGCCGAGGATCAAGTCGATTCCACGCCTTCGTTTGCCCGCTCCACAGACCCGGGGTATCCTTCAAGGGACTCCGGGATCGAATCCGTGACGTCCGATAAGACAGACCGGCAAGCGGTGGTCGACGGGCAGCGCCCCGACACCTCCGCCAGGAATAGGTCGTCGCACCGGAGTCCGGTTCGGCCGTGCATCCGGTAGCGCAGACCGGAAAGGGTCGGACCGATGCTCCGCTCGCACTTGATCTCGGGCACGATCGCGCTGGCGATCCTCGTGCTCTCCGCCACCCCGCTCGTGGCCTCCGATTCCAGTCGCCGCACAGCCCCCACGACCACGTTCGTCGACGGCACGTTCGGCTTCCGCGTGAAGAAGGACGAATCGCGCTACTGGAACTTCGTCCCGCCGAAGAAGGAGGGCCCGCTGCGCCTCACGCTCGATCACACGATCGGCGGCAAGAAGGACTTCATCCGCTTCCAGGTCTACGCCTGGGAGACCAAGAAGCTCGGCGGCACGGAAGCCATGCATCTCGAACGCTGGAAGGGAGAGGTCCAGAAGCTGTTCGGGGAGATCGCCGAGCAGAAGACGCGCGACAAGGCTCGCTTCGGGCGCTACAAGACCCGCTCGTTCACCGCGTACGGCAAGCTCGCCACCGACGAGACTCAGATCCGACGGCTCACGTGCCACGTCTTCAAGTACAAGAGCCACATGTACACGGTGATCCTCATGCACGAGCCCGGCATGGACAAGAAGTACAAGAAGGAAATCCAGGCGCTCCAGAAGTACTTCCGAGCGGCCTGACGCCCGGCCAAGGACTCGGGTCCGCTACCGGGCGCGGACGAGAACCTCGTCCGCGATCCCGAGCCGGCGCGCGTCGCTTCGAATGCGATCGAGGAAGCGGCGCGCGTCGACGGGATACCCCGCCGTCGGACGGATCTCCCCGTCGACCTGGTCGGCCCAGAATCGATTGAACGCCTGCATGAAGAGCTCGCGGACGTACTTCGCGAGCATCGACGCCATCGCGATCAGCAGCTCGTGCCGATCGCCCTTCATGCGGAACTCGAAGCGCATCCGCTCGAACAGACCGTCGACCCGGTACACCGAGTGTGCGCTCCCCTCCTTCACGCAGTGCACGTCGCAATCCGGGAAGGCTTCTTCGAGCGGCTCCGTGTAGTAGATCCGGCCGCCGAGCCGATCGACGCGGATGTCCTTCTCTCCAGTGCGCGGCCGCCGCACGCGCACCAGGTGCACGAGCTCCCGGAGCAGCGCCTCGGCCTTGTTGCCCGTCTCTTCGATGCCCCGATTCAGCCGCTGCTCGGACACGGGGTGACAGACGAGCGCGAGCTTCGTCACGGTCTCGTCGAGCACGCGGGTCAGCGCCGCGCGGTAGCGTTCGATGCGAACCGGATCGCCTTCGACCGGAAGCTCGATCGCACGATCGCGGTACCAGGGAATCGAGTCGTACGCCGACGCGGACTCGAGCGACGTCCACTCCAGGAGCTGATCGAGGTCACGCGGCACGCTCCCGTGGATCGCCGCGACGCACCCGAGGACGCTTTCCTCGAGCCGACCCAGCCCCTGACCGCTCGAGTAGAGGTTCTTGCTGTCGTCGACCGGCAGCCGGCGCGCCGTCTTCGTCACCTTGCGACCGATCGCCGGCTTCAGGAGATCCCACAGCTCACGCGGTTCGGAGCCGGGGCGCAGGACGTCGGGGGAGGCTTCGATCGAGGCGAGCGAGAGGACGAGGGGCCCGAGTGTCGGCCCGTAACCTGCTTCGTCGATTCCGGCGAGCCAGACCAACGAACGCCCTCCCCGCGAGCACGCTCCGCCCTTCCGTTGCCGCGTCGAGCGCGCCGATCCATACGATGCGAGGCGTCGGCGAGGTGTCAGGAGGGGGGAATGGAGCCCGAGAGGGGATTCGAACCCCTAACATCTGCTTTACGAAAGCAGTGCTCTACCATTGAGCTACTCGGGCGAATGGATCGAGAGAATACAAAGGGGCGGGAGGCCTGACAAGATTCAGGCCCCCCGCCCCGTGTTGTTTTTTGTCGCGTGACTCTTCGGCTCAGCTACCCGCGAGACCGGCGGTTCCCGGACGCTGGTTGGCGAGCACGTCGGCTCGCTGCTCGGCGGTCAGGGTCGCCATACCGAGCGCGCGTCCGGCGGCCGCAGCCACCGAATCATCGCTGTCCGACAGGCCGTCGCGGAGCGCGGTGAACGCGTCGCCGTCGAGCGAGCCCGTCGAGCCGCTGATCTGGCCGAGGGCCACCGCCGCCGCCGCGCGAACAGCCGCAGCGTTGTCGCTGTTCGTGAACACCGACACGAGACCGGCCGTCGCGTCCGACGCGCCGATGAAGCCGAGCGCCTTGATGGCCGGCAGGCGAACCGAATCCGGCCGGTCGAGCGTCGCGGTGAGCGCCGGCGCCGCCGAATCGAGCGACGTGCTTCCGGCGTGCGCGATCAGGTACAGGCCGGTCGCAGCCTTACCCGCCGCATCGAGCGCCTTCTGACGGCTCTCGTTGTCGTCGTCGCCGATCGCCGACTTCATCACGTCGGCGTCCGGGCCGGTGACGACACCGGCAACGCGCGTGGAGTAGCCGTTCTCGACGCTGACCTTGTTGTCCTCGTCCGTGACGAGCACGACGGGAACGTTCTTGGTGCGGAAGTCGGCGCCGGGGCCGCGCAGCATGCGGTCGACCGGCAGGTCGCCGAGGCCGGCGCGCACGACGAAGAGGTCGGCACCCGGGAGCGACTTCGCTCGCTGCAGGCCTTCGAGACCCGACGAAGCGCCGAGGCCGAACATCTGCTGGCCGTTGGCGGCGTCGATCATGGCGTTGCGAGCATCGTCGTGATCGTCGATGACGAGGACGGTGCGGATGCTCTCCTCACCGACCGCCTGGATGAGCGTGTCGATCACCTGGCCCGAGTTGGCGCCGAGGTTGCCGGCCGAGTTGGCGGCGATGGCCGTCGCGGCCGCGTACCGGACGCGCTTGTCCGGGCTGTTGAGCGCTTCGTGCACCGGGTGGCTCGGCGACGAGAGGTCGCCGCTCGTCTCGGTCTCGCCGAGAATCTCGAGGCCCGAGATGACGACGTCCGGATCCGCGTCGCGCAGCGTGGCGCGAAGGGCATCCCGCATGACGTCGCTGCCGCCCGCCGCCGCGAGGTTCGTCGCGTGACGAACGCGAGCGTCCGCCGCGGACGTGTCCGCACCCCCGGCCGCCGCCGCATCGAGCGCGGCGCGCTGTTCGATCAGCGCCGTCACGAGCGTCGCGAGGACTTCTTCGTCCTGCGGGGCGACGTCGAGCGCGTCGTAGCAGACCTTCTCGGCCATGAGCAGGTGATAGAGGTACAGCGGAACGACGTCCGCCTTCGGGGCACCGTCGACGAAGCCCCAGACCGGGCGGCTTCGCTGGAGATTGCGGATCGCTTCAGGGCTCTCGGCGAGGTACGCGCGAGCGAGCGACAGGAGCGAGCTGCGAGCGTCGCTACCCGCACCACCGACTCGCGTCAGCGACTCGGCGATCTCGTCGTCGAGCGCCGTGTCGACGTTCCCCACTTCGCGCAGGCGCAGCAGCGCACCGCGCGCTCGCGGGTCGCGAATGTTGCCGAGGATCATGACGGCGTCGGCGCGCATCTTCTCGTCGTCGCTCCGCAGAGCTTCGATGAGCGGATTCACGGCTTCGCTGCCCATCTCGGTGAGGCTGTACAGCAGGTTGATGCGGTACTCGGCACTGTTCGTGGCCGAGAGCGCATCGAGCATGTACGGAACGGCGAACGAGCCGTGGTCGGCGCCGAGGCGAAGACGCGCGGCGTTGCGCTCGGCGAGGTCGCCACTCGAAAGGGCGCCCACGAGCGCGCGGATCGCGTCCGCGTCGTCGCGTCGGTCGACTTCTTCAGCCGTCGCGAGCTCCAGCATGCTCTGCGCGGCCTTCTCGTGCTCACCACCGAGCACCAGCAGGTCGAGCCAGAACGAGTAATCCACGGCCCCGACGAGATCGAAGGCCTGCTCCTGGTCGAGACCGGAAGCGAGGATGCCCTGCAGCTTGGCGAGCCCTGCGTCGTTCTGTCCACGATCGTAGAGGGACTTCGCCTCCTCCAGATCCGCGTTCTGCGCGAAGCTTGCGGGCGCGGCGAGGCCCATCACTGCCGCGACGAGTGCGAGCAGCGCGAGCTTGCGGGCGACCGACCTGATACTCGAGGCCATTCGTTTCTTCCTTTCTTCTACCCTGATCGACGCGTGCCAGATGCGCGCGTCGCGCTGTGGATTCGAGCGGCCTTCCATGGGGTTGCCCGATGACTGCTACCGACCTCTGCGGCCGCCCCGAAGAACGGAGTCGACGGCAAAGCCGTAAGCACTGGGATGTCGCCTCGGAGTCGACGCGGCAAACCGACACCGCTCCGCAGGCAAGATCGCCGGGCGGGAAGACTAGCCCTGGTCCCTTTCTCTTCTTAATTGGTTGGGAGCACTGAAATTAGGTACTCCGCCACCTAGATTCGGCGCTATCTTAGCACACCGCAAAGGGGTGTCAAGACTGTTTTTGATTCCCCTCAAGCGCATGCCTCGAAACAACTTAGCGCCGCTTCGAGAAGGGTTTTCGACGCCCTTGCAGGCCGGTCTCAGGCGGTCGGAACGGCAGCGTCCGACGGGGCCCGTTTACCGCGCTTCCTCTCGAGCTCCCACTGAAGCTCGCGGAACTCCTGCAGGCACTCCATCAGCTCGTCCTGCGTGATCGATTTCTGCTGCAGCGCGCAGTCGGGCTCCTCGTACCAGCTCACCGGCGCGTGCTCGGCCGGAAGCAGGCCATTGTCGCGGCAGTAGTCGTGGAGCGGCGTCCCGGGGAACGCCTGGTAGACGAACACGCAGAGGATGTCGGGATCCAGGTTGCGGTTGAGGTCGATCGTTTCGCGGATGAGCGACGGCGTCTCGTGCGGCAGTCCGATCATGTTCAGCGCCACGGACTCGATCCCGAACTCGCGGACCTTCTGGAAGGCGCGAAGGATCTTGTCGTTGCCCATCTTGCGGTTGAGGTGTTCCTTCCGGTAGTCGACGTTGCCGGCTTCGACGCCCATCAGCACCAGCTTGCAGTTGGAGTCCGCAAGGTAGCCGAGCGTGGTGTCGTTGCACTGTTCGAGCCGCAGGAACACGCTGTAGGGAAGGTTCACGCTCTTGGAGTAGGCGTCGGCGAACTCGCCCAGCCACTTCGGGTTCAGCGCGAAAATCTCGTCCCAGAACTCGAAGAACCGCACCTTGGGATACCGCTCGACCAGATACTCGAGCTCTCCCATGAGGTGCGGAACGGAGCGATGGCGGATGAACCGGCCATTGCCCTTGTACATCTTCAGAAGCGCCGTGTTCGAGCAGTACGTGCACGTGTACGGGCATCCGCGACCGGCCGCAACCGGGATGATGTACTTCTCGTGGAACATCGTCATGGAGGCGACACTCTCCATGAACTCCTCGAAGCGGAAGATGTCGCGATCCCAGTAGGGAAGGTCGTCGAGGTTCCCCACAGTCGGACGGATCGCGTTCTTCACGATCGCGCCGTCTTTCTTCTTCACCCACAGGTTGGCGATCCCGCTCGGGTCTTCGCCCTTCTCGAGCGCGTCGGCCAGCTCGACGATCGCGCCCTCCCCTTCACCGCGACAGAGGAAGTCGACCGAGTCGGTGGCGATGACCTCTTCGGGCCAGAACGTGGGGTGGTAGCCGCCGACCACCACCGGCACGCTGCTGATCTCGCGGAGATGGCCGGTGAAGCGCTTCACCCCCTCCCACTGGAACGTCATCGAAGAGCACGCGACGAGGTCCGGGGAATGCTCGCGGAATTGTCGGAAGAACTCTTCCTTCTCGAGCTTGGGGTTCACCGGCAGGAGCTGCACATCGTGGCCGGCGCGCTTCAGAACGGCGGAGAGGGCCGCCGGACCCGAGTTGAACATCTTGTCGAACGAGTACTCGACGAAAAGAACCTTCATCGTGGGCCGCCCATTCCTGATGTCGAAAGGTGATCTGCTGTCGAGAGCCGTACAGGTGCCGGTCTTTTTTCCCAACCCGCAAAGATCATAGCCAGTTACGTCCCCTGTCGCAAGCAGACGGGAAGCGGCTCACGGCAGGCGTGCTCCGTTGCCGATGGGTCTTCAGGAGGCGTCGGCCAAGGCGCGGCGACACACGACGCCTTCGTTTGACCTCTTGCCGAGAACGCAGTTACAATCGGCCCACCCGCCGAGGCCCGCATGAACGAAACCGCTCGATCGAACCCCCGAAACCGCGTCGCCATCGCCCTCGTGCTGGCCGGCGTGGTGCTCGTCGCCCTGAGATGCGGCTCGGGACGGCAGGACGATCCCGCCGGCACGATGGAAATCCTCCGAACCGCCGAGGCCTTCCACGAGATCCTGAACGACGCCGACTCCCGCCGCGAGCATCCGGACGCCCCGATCCGCCAGACCTCGTTCGAAACGACGACCAAGAAGAACGCCGGCAAGCTCTACCTCGGCGGCGAGCGGCCCGCGCTCCTGATGGCCCCCGAAGCCGAGATCACCTGGGCGCTTCCGATCCCCGAGAATGCCACGCTCTCGTTCGCGGCGGGGATCGCGAGCGAGTCGCAGGAGCTCGAGCCGAAGATCCGCTTCGAGGTCGTCGTCGGCGACCGCACGGTGTTCGACCGGACGCTCGATCCGGCCGCGGCCGCCCCCGATCGCGACTGGGTCCTTCACGAGGAGCCGCTCCCGTTCTCGGACGAACAGCCGGTGCCGATCACCTTCCGCACGTCACTGATCGGGCCCGAAGGCATCGACGCCGCCTCGCTCGTCTGCGGATTCGGAACGCCGCAGATCACGACGAAGGATCGCGTCGCCAGGACGAAGCCGTCGAAGGACCGACCGAACCTGCTCTACATCTGCGTCGATACGGTGCGAGCCGATCATCTGTCGTGCTACGGGCACGATCGGCCGACCTCACCGAACGTCGACGCGCTCGCGGCGGAGGGTATTCGCTACGCCACGCCGGTCTCGCCCTCGCCGTGGACCTGGCCCTCGACCGCGTCGCTCTTGACCGGCCTCTATCCCTACACGCACGGCGTGATCTGGCACGACGAGTGTTACCTGCCGAGCAAAGCCGAGACGATCGCCGAAGCCCTGCAGCGCGCTGGCATCACCACCTACGCCATCTCGGCGAACCCCCTCGTGTGCAAGCCGCAGAACTTCGACCAGGGCTTCGAGGTCTTCGAGGAAGCGTTCCAGGAGCGCGCCGACGTCCTGACCGATCGGTTCCTGAACTGGCTCGACGATCAGGAGGGCCATCGGTTCTTCGCGTACCTGCACTACTTCGACCCGCATTACACGTACGACCCGCCCGAAGGGCTGCGTTACGTCGAAGAGGTGCTCCAGCGCGAGGTCACGCCCCAAGAGCGACCGCAGTTCGAAGAGATGCGCGCGAAGCAGAAAGGCGGCGTCAACGCTTACCGGGGCCGCGACGATCGCGCGTCGATCCTGACCGCGCTCTACGACGCGGAGATCCGGTTCTTCGACGAGCAGATCGGACGGCTGCGCGCCGCGCTCGAGGAGCGAGGCGTCCTCGAGAACACGATCGTGGTCCTGACGAGCGACCACGGCGAGGAGTTCTTCGATCACGGGCGCGTCGGCCATTCGCTCACGCTTCACGACGAGCTGACCGTGGTCCCGTTGATCGTGCACTACCCGGCCCGGCTCTCCCCCGCCGTCGTCCAGGACCAGGCCGAGACGGTCAGCCTTTCGCCGACGCTGCTCGAGCTGCTCGGTGTCGACGTTCCGAAAGGCATGGTCGAACATCGCCTGCCGCTGGGCGAAGCAGCGGGAGTGTCTCGCCCCGGATTCTCGACGACCGAACGATGGATCGATCCGGAACAGGCGTTCCGGCGCCGACAGAACTCGATCCGCGAGCCCGGCTGGAAGCTCATCCACGTGCCGGAAAGCGAAGGCGACGACAAGCGAAAGCCCGGCGCGCTATGGCCGGAAACCCTCCGACTCTTCCGCCTCACCGACGACCCCGGCGAGCAGACGGACGTGGCTGCCGCTCACCCGGGCGAAGTCCTGCGACTGCGATCCGAGCTCGACAAGTGGGTGTTCGACACGCAGAGCAAGAAGCTCAAGACGGGAGGGAGTCAGGCGCTCTCGGAGTCCATGCTGAAACGGCTCGAGGAGCAGGGATACCTCGAGCGGGGCAACGAGAAAGACGACACCGAGGGCGAGCACTAGCGTCCTAGTCGGACGCCTCCATATACCGCATCCGAAGATCGTGCAGGACGTTCTCGATCGCCTGCGATTCGTCCGGGGTGCGGTTGCCTTCGGTCTTCTCGTCGAGCACCTCGAGGTGGTCGATGCAGAACTTGGCCTGCCGGAGATCGACGCGGCTCTCCCCCGTCACGGGATTCGCGATGTCACCGAGCGCGATGCGCCCTTGCGTCGCGAGGCTCGCGACGAAGTAGAGGAGAGACGGCTCCGGCAGCTCGTGCGCATCGTTCATCGGCTAGCCACCGAGCTTCCCGACGCCTGACGCACATCAGCGCCACCCGCCGCCCCCGACTGCACGACCGCGGCCTTCACGAACTCGCGGAACAGCGGATGGGGATCGACCGGCTTGCTCTTGAACTCCGGGTGGTACTGCACGGCCACGAACCACGGATGGTCCCGGTACTCCACGATCTCGACCAGATCCTTCTCGGGGTAGATGCCCGAGAAGACGATGTTGTTCGACTGGAGCTGCTCGCGATACGCGTTGTTGAACTCGTAGCGATGCCGATGCCGCTCGCTGATGTCGTCCGCGCCGTACGCTTCGCGCGCAATCGTCCCCGAGGTGAGATGGCACGGGTACGCGCCGAGGCGCATCGTACCGCCCTTGTCGACGACGTCCTTCTGTTCCTCGAGGAGCGAGATCACCGGATGCTCGCACTCGCGATCGAACTCCGAGCTGTTGGCACCCTCGATGCCGCAGACGTTGCGGGCAAGATCGATGACCGCGCACTGCAGACCGAGGCAGATCCCGAAGAACGGAACGCTGTTCTCGCGGGCCCAGCCGATCGCTCGGATCTTTCCTTCGGTGCCACGGTGGCCGAACCCGCCCGGGACGAGAACGCCGTTCGCGCCGGCGAGCAGCGAATCGGGCCCCTTCTCGGCCACTTCCTCGGCCGAGACCTTTCGAAGCTTCACCTTCGCACGGTTCGCGATACCCGCGTGGGTCAGCGATTCGTAGATCGACTTGTACGCGTCGTGAAGCTCGACGTACTTGCCGACGACCGCGATCTCCACCGTCGGTCCCGACTTCTCGAGCAACGCCGACAGCATGCTCTCCCATCGCGAGAGGTCACCCTCGGGTGCATCGATGCCGAGCATGTCGAGGATGAGATCGTCGGTGCCGTGATCGCGCAGCATCAACGGCACTTCGTAGATACTCGACTCGACGTCGCGCTCCTCGATGACCGCCGCGCGGCGAACGTTGCAGAACAGCGAGATCTTGTCGATCATCTCGTCGGTCATCGCCTGCTCGGTCCGACAGACGAGGATATCGGGCTGGATACCAATCTCGCGAAGCCGCCCCACGCTCTGCTGCGTCGGCTTGGTCTTGAGCTCCTGCGACGCGCGGATGTAGGGCAGCAGCGTCAGGTGGATATTCAGCACCTTGCCCGGCTCGCCCTCGAGTCGGATCTGGCGGATCGCCTCGAGGAACGGAAGGCTCTCGATGTCACCGACCGTCCCGCCCACCTCGGTGATGACCACGTCGGTATCCGGTCCTTCGAGCGCGCGAATCGACGCTTTGATCTCGTCGGTGATGTGCGGGATGACCTGCACGGTGCGCCCGAGATACCGCCCCTCTCGCTCCTTCGCGATGACGGACGCATAGATCCGGCCGGTCGTGAAGTTGCTCGACTGGGTCATCGGACCCGACGTGAACCGTTCATAGTGACCGAGGTCGAGGTCGGTCTCCGCACCGTCGTCGGTCACGTAGACCTCGCCGTGCTGGAACGGGCTCATCGTTCCGGGGTCGACGTTGATATAGGGGTCGGCCTTCTGGATCTTGACGCGAAGACCACGCGCCTCGAGCAGCAATCCGATCGAAGCCGAGGTAAGCCCCTTGCCGAGCGACGAAACCACGCCACCGGTAATGAAGATGTTCTTCGTCATGCCCTACGTTCTTCCTTCCTCACGCGTCCCCCTGCCTCACGCATCCCGGAGTCCCTGAGGCCCCCACCCCTGGCGCGGTCAATCGACGCGCAATCGTCGGGACTCGACGAAGCGCGCGTAATCCTCTGGCGAATTGATTCCCCGGACGTCGCCCTCACTCACGAGGACACGAATCGACCAGCCGTGGTCGAGGGCCCGGAGCTGCTCGAGACCTTCACGCTTCTCGAGCGGAGACTGCGGCTGCGCTCGGAACTCGAGCAGACGCTCGCGCTCGTAGCCGTAGATCCCGACGTGCTTGTAGCCGCGCTCCTCGAGAGGCACGTCGCTCTCGCGCGGGAACGGAATACTGGATCGAGAAAAGTAGAGGGCTCGGCCCGAGGAGTCGAGAACGACCTTCACGGTGTTCGTGTCGGCCCACTCTTCCTCGTCGGCGAACCTCTGCGCGACGGTGACGATCGCGTCGTCTCCGTCGCGGAGCGCCCGCGCCACCGCATCGATCTCGTCCGGATCGATGTCGGGCTCGTCTCCCTGCACGTTGATGAAGTACGCCGCGTCGATCTCGCGGGCGGCCTCGGCGATCCGATCGGTGCCGCACGGAAGGTCGTCGGGAGTCATGACGACGTCTCCGCCGGCGGCTTCGACAGCATCGCGGATCTCGTCGCTTCCGGTCGCGACCACGACGCGATCGATCTCACGAGCTCGCCGCGCCTGTTCGAGAGTGTGGACGACGAGCGGAGTGCCGGTTTCGGCGAGAAGCATCTTGCGGGGCAGGCGGCGGGAGGAGAGAGACGCCGGGATCACGACGACGACGGCATCCCCAGTCGATCCTCTCACGCTACCTCCTCGGCTTTCTCGAATCGCTCGCTCCGCCGCTGCCCGAGCCGGGCGCGGCGACGGTGAGACTGAACGTCCTGCGATGGACGTCGAGCAGCCCCGTCTTGATCTTCACGAAGTCCTGGTCCCACTCGGCGCGCTCGGTATCCCCGCCCGGCCGATCGAAGTAGTTGAGCACGAGCGTTCGCTGGCCCTCGCGGAACGTGATGATCTGCGAGGTGCGGTCGCGCACCGACTCCGGGTCGACCTCGACGGCGCGTTCGAAGAAGTTGTACCGATCGAGCACGGCCTTCATCATCCCCATCGTCTCGCCATCGACGAGCTTCACGGAGGGATCGAGGCGGCCGGCACGCTGGATCTTCTCGTAATCGCCGAAGGTGCGCGTCGCGAGGGTGGCCGAGCTGTTGCGCTCGAAGCTGCGCCAGCTGACCTCGGCGATGGCCGGGTCGTACTTCGGGGCCGAAGCGCAGCCGTGTGCTGCAATCGGGATCCCGAGCAACAAGAGAACCCCGAGGCGGAATCCCGTCTTCATGGAAGCTCCTGATGCAAGCGTTGAATCAGGGGAAAGGAGCGTGGTGAACACCCCGTGGGAAACTGCGATCCTAGAACTGGACGCGGGGAACTGTCAAGCCATCGGCCCTGCCCCGACGGGGCTTCCGACAGCCCCGGGGCGTTGCTAGAATCCGGTTCGGGCGGGACGGCCCCACCACGAACAGCAGGAGCCACCACGACATCAACAACAACCGTTCGTCGGCGTCCTTCGATCCGGTCAGCAACGCTTCGAAGACACGCGAATCCGTGAGGAGCACCCCTTGGCTTCTTCCAAGAAAATGTATCCGCGCCGCGTCCTGGCGCTGCTTCCGATCCCGATCGTCCTGATCCTCTCGAAGCCAGACATCGAGTTCCTGATCCCGGGGCTCCTCGTCGTGGCCGCCGGCGAGTGGATCCGACTCTGGGCAGCCGGTCACCTGCGCAAGAACCAGGAGGTGATCACGAGCGGCCCGTACGCCTACGTTCGCAACCCGCTCTACGTCGGCACGTTCCTCATCGGCCTCGGTTTCGCGATCGCGGCTTCGGGGGTCACGCCGCCGGGAATCTACTTCCTGCTGATCGGGGTCCCCTTCTTCATCGTCTACTACTTCGCGATGTACTTGCCCTACAAGTGCAAGGTCGAGACGAGCCGCCTGGAGCGCCGCTTCCAGGAGGAGGCCGCCGACTACAACGAGAAGGTCCCCTCGTTCTTTCCGAGGCTCACCCCCTACCCCAGCGAGAAGCGTAAGTGGCGGCCCGCGCTGATCATCGAGAACAGCGAGATCGGAACGCTGAGCGCCGTGCTCGTGTGCGCCGCGGTCCTCACGCTGAAGTGCGTCGACGCCATCCCTTGAGCGAATCCACGAGATGAGTGCCGAGGAGCCCCGACCGGCGATTCCCGTCCCATCCGGCGACGCCGACGAGGCCCTGCGGCACAACAAGCAATCGTTCTCCCGCGCCATCCTCCGCTTGATCGAGCTCGACGAAGGCCCGGCCGTCGTCAAGGACTTCTCCGGCAAAGGATGGCTGTTCCGCGAGATCGTCGGCCCCTGGCTTCTCACCCGCGAAGAACGCGCCTATGAGCGGCTCTGCGGGATGCCGGGCTTCCCCCCGTTCGCGAAGCGATTGGGGCGGTACGAGCTCGCCGTGGCCCGGGTCGATGGCGAGGTCCTCGGCAAGGACGTCGCCCCACGACTGGACCGCGCGTTCTTCGACGAGTTCGCCGCGACGGTCGATCGCATGCACGCTCGGGGTGTCTTCCACCTCGACCTTCACCAGAAGCGCAACATCCTCGTGACCCCGGAGGGGCGGCCGATTCTGATCGACTTCGCGTCGTCGTTCCGGCTCGGTGACAACTGGCTCGTGGCGCGCACGATCCGTCCGGTGTTCGCCGGTCTCGATCGTGTTTCCGTCATCAAATTCAAATCACGGTACGCCCCTGACCTTCTCGAGGAAGACGAAGCGCGTCGCCTGAAGCGGGCACGATGGCTGTCGTTCCTGTGGATCTTTCGAGGCGTGAACGAGATCAAGAAGCGCATCGTCCGAGCTCGTCGCGCCCGCCGTCGCGCCGACCGCGACGGCACCCCGCCGGATTCGGCTTGACAGAACAGGGGGGCGCCATACAATCCGAAAGGATCGAGAAAGCTCGCAAACGCTTCTCGCGAGCGGCGCTTGTCACCCGGGGCGGGGGTCAAGTCAACCTCGACGCATCCACCGATTCTCGATCTCGCCGTCCAGGCGACATCTCGCGACGTCACGAGCCCGCCTCCTGACGATCGCCGAACTTTGGGAGGAGTTCGGATGGGAAACCTCGAGAAAGTTCTCATCGTCATCATTCTGGCCACGATCGCCGTGATCACGGCCCTCGCCTTCCTCGACTCCGGTGATTCCCTCGAGACGGACGCTGCCGTTCTCGATGACTCCACTTCGGGCGAGGAAGACGGTACCGCGAACGAGGCGGCCAGCTCCCTCTCCGAGATCCTCCGGCGCGATCGCCCGGGAGACGACGAGGAAGGAGTCCCGTCCGCCGACGAGCGCAACCACCCCCTCGACGAACAGGACGACGTCCTCGCCGAGGAGGACAATGGGCTCGAATCGGTGTCGGACCCGGAGACCACGACCGGGGGTACGGCGGCGGGTGGCGATGACTCGCGACCGGTGTCGAGCCTTCGCGGTGATCCCGAACCGACTGATCCCGAGTCCTCGGACAAGCCGACCGACGACGAGCTTTCCCCCGTCACGCTCAAGCGCGACACGCAGGGCGGGACCCAGGAGAAGCCGATCTCGCGCACCGTGGCGGGTGGTTCGTACACGCCGGGAGCGCGCGGTTATCGAACGGTAGCCGGCGACACCTGGCGCGCCGTCGCGGCGCTCGTCTACGGCGACGCCGACCTGGCCGAGGCCCTGCGCGCCACCAACACGGACGTTCTCGCCGATGAGACACTTCCGGCCGGGACGACGCTCTTCATCCTGCCGCGGGCGGAGCTGGAGAAGGAAGTAGCGCTACCCGGACCCGATCGAGCGGCCCCCTCGCGATCGACGAGACGACATACCGTCAAAAATGGTGAAACACTCTCGGAGATTTCTCGTCAGTACTACGGATCGACGATCCACTGGCGGGATATCCTCGAGGCCAACTCCGATATCCTGACCACGGATCGCGATCTGAGGCCGAATCAGGTGCTCACGATCCCGCCGAAGCCGCGTTGATCCGGCCGAAGCATCGTTGACACTGCCAACAAGCATCGTTGACACTGCCAACAAGCATCGTTGACACCCGGAAACGCCTCTGGTACCGTTGGATCAGGGCTTCGGCCCGCGCAACTGAAGAAATCAGAAGGGATAAAAGCCAAGGTTATGCTTCTCCGGGCATGTAAAACTCAACACTATCCCCATTCTTCCTCTATTCTCCTTTGATCGTGAGTTTCCTTGGCTTCCTATAAACTCGCTCGCTAGCTAAACCCCTCCCCCACCGCTTCTCACTTCAACCCGTACTTCTCGAGCTTCTTGTACAGGTTCGATCTCTGCATTCCGAGCGTCTCGGCGGTTCGCTTGATGTTCCAGTCGAGCTCCTGCAGCTTCCTCTCGAGGAACATCTTCTCGGAAGTCTCCTTGAACTCCTCGAAGGTCGCGCAGTCGGTGAAGGGGTCCTCGGACGCTCCGGCCGGGCGATGCAGAAAGCCCCGGATCTCCCGGGCGCCGATCGTGTCCTCGACGACCAGGATCGCCATTCGCTCCATGAAGTTGCGGAGCTCACGGATGTTGCCCGGCCAGCCGTGACCGCGTAGCGCCTGGATCCCCTCGTCGGTCAGCTTCTTCATCGGGAGACGGTTCGTCTCGCACGCCTCGATCAGGAAGTGACGAGCGAGGATACTGACGTCGTCGAGACGCTCACGCAGCGGCGGATTGTGGATCGGGACGACGTTCAGACGGTAGTAGAGATCCTCGCGGAACCGCCCTTCCTTGGACTCGCCGACCAGGTCCTTGTTAGTCGCCGCTACAATCCGGACATCGATCTCGATGGTTTCCGTACCGCCGACGCGCTGGATGCGGTTCTCCTCGAGTACGCGAAGCATCTTCGCCTGCGCGTCGAGAGCCATGTCGCCGATCTCGTCGAGGAAGAGCGTTCCCCCGGAGGCGAGCTCGAAAGTCCCCTTCTTGGCCTTCGTAGCCCCCGTGAACGCCCCTTTCTCGTGCCCGAACAGCTCGCTCTCGATCAGCTCGGGAGGAATCGCGGCGCAGTTGATATCGACGAACGGGGCCCCGCGGCGCCGGCTCTTCCAGTGGATGCGGCGGGCGACGTGCTCCTTGCCGGTCCCGTTCTCGCCGGTGATCAGGACGCGCGCTTCGGTCTGAGCGACGCGGTCGATGGTCTGCAGGATCGCCTCGACGGCCTGGCTCTCCCCCAGGATCTCCGACCGGCGATCGATGTGATCCTCGAGATCCCGCTTCTCGCGCGCGAGGCCGGCGTGCTCGAGCCCGGCCTGGAACGTGATGAGGAGCCGCTCGCGATCGAGGGGCTTCTCGATGAAGTGGAACGCGCCCTTGCGCGCCGCCTCGAGCGCGGTGTCGATCGACCCGTGGCCCGAGATCATGATGACCACGATTCTCGGCCAGCGCTCCTTGATCTCCCCGAGGATGTCGAGCCCGTCGCGGCCGGGCATCTTGATGTCGAGCAACACCACGTCGACGGCCGTCTCCGCGAGCGTCGCGAGGCCGGCCGCCCCGTCGGGGGCCTTGATCACCTCCTGACCCTCGTAGGTGAGGATCATTTCGAGTGAGTCGCGAATGGAGGCCTCGTCATCGATGACCAGAACTCGGCTCATACGCCTTCTTCCTCCGTGGCTCCGGGGGGTGATTCGAGGGTCTCACGAACGGCAAAAATCCGGGTGCCGTCCGGGTGCGGGTTTTTCCTTTGTGCCGATCCCGCCCCCTGTTAGGATAAGCTACATTCTCCACCGTGGAGCAGGGCCCGCGCCCGGAAGACAATGGGGTAAAAAGGAACCTTCCGATGATTCTCCTGACGGGGCTTCGGGATTTCGTCGCCCGGATGATGGCAGCCGTTTTCGTGTATCCCGCCGCGGTCGTTTCGTTGCGAACCGGTCGCTGGGAACGCGCTCGCAATCAGCTCTCCTGGGTGATCTTTCACAGCCCGAGACACTTCTCGGCCCACATCCAGCTCGGCCGCCTGTACCTCCACATGGGCAATCGAAGCGAGGCCCTGCGCCTCCTCAACCAGGCCCGCTGGATCGATCCGTACCGCTTCGAGAAGACCGACCTCCCGCGGGAGATCCACGCGACGCTCGGCCGCGACCCCCTCTTCCGACCGCGCAACCTGGTGATCGAGCCGGGCCGCGCCGGTCGAGGCCTCGAATCCGATCGCTCGCACGGACCGGCCGGCGCCGAGGGTCACGCCAGCGGACGCCGCAAGTCGGCCTTCGGACCGGAAGTCCGCACGTCGTCCTTCTCGTACGCCGAGGCCGACGACGCCGAGTTCCAGTACCGCGACTTCAGCGACATGGACGAGTATCTCCGCTTCCGGAGCCTCCCGCCCATCACGAGCGGAGAGATCGCCACCGTCGACTGGGACCAGCTCTTCGAGCAGCTCGACGACACGGTCTGATCGCGGTCGGCCTGATCCTGGTCTGATCGATTCGGCCCCGCCCGCAGTCCTGCCCGAACGGGCGCTCCGACCTTTCCCGCGGTGATGTATAATCTCGCCGCTCGGGCCGGGAGAGACGGCCCGCGGATCGGCGGAAACACCCGCAGGCGAAAGGAGCAGCGATGGACCCGGAAACGCTCAAGTACACCGATTCCCACGAGTGGGCGCACGTCGAAGGCGACACGGTCACGGTCGGAATCTCGGACTACGCGGCCCGACACCTCAGCGACCTCGTGTACCTCGACCTCCCGGAAGTCGGCGATGTCGTCACCGCCGGCAAGCCCTTCGGCGAGATCGAGTCGGTGAAGGCGGTTTCCGACCTCAACGCTCCCGTGTCGGGCGAGATCTCCGAGGTGAACGAGGAGCTCCCGGACTACCTCGAGCGAATCGGCGACAGCCCGTTCGGCGACGGATGGATGGTCAAGATCAAGATGTCGTCGCCGGCCGAAGCCGAGCAGCTCAAGGACCACGGCAAGTACGTGGCCCTGTGCGAGGCGCAGGAGAAGTAGAGCGCCCGCCAGACATGGAGTGCCGTGACGAAGACGAGCGCCCCGTCGAGACCATCGACGAGGCGCTCCGTCGGCCCGGACTCGACCTACGCTGCCGACACATCGTTTCCGTACATGCGGCGGCGGCCCTCGGTCACTCCGCCCCCACCCGAACGCACCTCTCGCGCGCTCTCGCGGACGACGTCGCCGTGGAAGCCCTCCGCGAGACGCTGCTGCAATGCGCGCTCTTCGCCGGGTTCCCCCGGGCTCTCCAGGCCTTCGAGATCCTCGACCAGGAGCTTCGTGCGCGCGGCGAGAGCGTGACCGACCCGAGCGCGTCGGCTCCCGAAGGCGGTGCCCCACCCGTCGTGAGCCCCGCGGATATCGAACGGTGGCGCACCCAGGGGGATCAGCTCTTCCGGCGCATCTACGAGAAACAGGCCGACCCCGTCCGAGCGCGGATCCGGGAGTTCTCGGCCGAGCTCGAGCGCTTCACGATCGTGGGAGCCTACGGACAGATCCTGTCGCGTCCCGGCCTCGAGGCGCGGGAACGGGAGCTCGCCGCCATCGGGACGCTCGCGATCCTGGATGCCCCGCGACAGCTGGCCTCGCACCTGCGCGGCGCACGGCGCACCGGCGCCTCCCGTGAAGAGATGCACGAGGCCCTCGAACAGATGACGCTCCACGGTTCACGCGCGTGTGTCGATCGCGCGCTCGAGATTCTCGGTCGCTTGCGCGACTGAATGCGAGCCCCGGCCCAACCCGCAGCCGCCTACTCGCCCGAGAGGGTCACCAGCTTGTCCCCGACGAGAACCGTGTCCTTCTCGCCGACGTGCACCTTCGCGACGCGACCTGCCGACGGAGCGCGGATCTCGTTCTCCATCTTCATGGCTTCGATCGTGAGCAACGGATCCCCGTTCTCCACGGTGTCGCCCTCGGAGACCAGCAGGCGGACGACGATCCCTGCCATGTCGCTCGCGAGCTCCTGAGGACCGGATCCCGCCGCTCCCTCGCGTCGCATCGAGCGGATCCATCGATCGCGCTCGGTCTCGACACGAGCGTCGCGCACGCGCCCTCGGTACGCCACCGACAGACCGTCACGCGCCTCGCGCACGGACACGCGATGCGACTCCCCGTCGATCAGCAACGACCGCAGCTCGCCCCCGCCGACCGCGATCGCGTCGACGTCGATCTCGCGCCCGTCCACGCGCACGCGGGCATGATCGCCTTCGCGCTCGAGGACTTCGACCTCCACGAGACGCTCCCCGTACTCCACGAAGTATTTGACGGCGTTCGACACGATCAGCCTCCCCACCTGCGAAGGGCGCCCTCTCGCGCCGCTCGAATCCAGCCCGACTCCGTTTCCGATCCCGATGGCGTATCGGCCGCCACCTGGGGTGCCGACACCCGCGCGTCGTGCTCGAGCACGGCCGCGATCGCCGCGGGAAGCTCGTCATCTCCCGGCTCTCCCCGGTTCGCTTCGAGGAAGCGCGCGAGATAGCCGGTGTCGTAGCCGCCCCGACGGAACTCCTCGTCGTCGACGACCCGCTCGAGAAGACCGGTGGTCGTGCGGATCCCGCCGACGCGCAGCTCGCTCAGCGCAAAGCGCATCCGGTCGAGCGCCTCGGCCCGATCGGTTCCCGACGCGATGATCTTCGCGACCAGCGGGTCGTAATACAGCGTGACCTCGCTCCCGACCTGCAGATCGCTGTCGATCCGGACGCCGGGTCCGCCCGGAAGTTGGAGCTCGTTCACCCGCCCGAACGACGGCATGAAGTTCGATTCCGGGCTTTCCGCGCAGATCCGCGCTTCGATGGCGTGCCCCTTGCGAACGACATCCGCCTGCGTGAAGCCGATCTCCTCGCCAGCCGCGATGCGGATCTGCAGCTTCACCAGGTCGATCCCCGTGATGAGCTCCGTGACCGGATGCTCCACCTGCAAGCGCGTGTTCATCTCGAGGAAGAAGAATCGATCGCCGTCCACGAGGAACTCGATCGTGCCGACGCTCTCGTAATCGATGCCGCCCACGATCGCGAGGGCGGCCTCGCACATCTCCGCGCGCAGCTCCTCCGAGATGAGGGCCGGTGCCTCCTCGATCAGCTTCTGGTGTCGGCGCTGGACACTGCACTCGCGCTCGAAGAGATGGACGGCGTTGCCGTGTCGATCGCGGACGACCTGCAGCTCGACGTGGCGCGAGTCGAACAGACATCGCTCGAGGTAGACCTCGCCGTTGCCGAACGCCTTCATCGCCTCCGAGCTCGCGGTCTCGATCGACGAGCGAAGCTCCTCTTCCTTCTCGACGACGCGCATTCCCTTGCCGCCTCCGCCGCCGACGGCCTTCACCATCACCGGGAAGCCGATGTCGGCGGAGCTCGTGACCAGGTCGTCGACGCTCATCTTCTCGCCGAGCGTCCCGGGAATCAGCGGCACGCCGAGCTGCTCGACGCTGCGGCGCGCCTCGAGCTTGTCCCCCATGCGCGAGATGGCGTCCGGGCCGGGGCCGATGAACTGGATGCCGGCCTCGGCGCAGGCTCGCGAGAACTCCGCGTTCTCGGCGAGGAAGCCGTATCCCGGATGGACGGCCTCGGCTCCGGTGGAGTGGGCGGCGTCCAGGATGGCCTCGATCTTCAGGTAGCTCTCCGGGGGCGGCGGCGGCCCGAGCAGGCGCGCCTCGTCCGCGAGCTGCACGTGCAGCGCCCCGCGGTCGGCCTCCGAATAGACGGCGACGGTGCCGATTCCGAGCTCTCGGCAGGCTCGGATGATCCGCACGGCGATCTCGCCGCGGTTCGCGATCAGGATCTTTCGAAACACGATGGGGTCTCCAGGGTGTGCTGCGAAGGGCCGGGGAGGCCTCCCCATGCCGCTCCTCGCCGGGCCGATCCACGGAACCGGCGCGGGGCGGGGATTATACACGGGGGGCGCGATCTCGCAAATGACGCCTCCCGCCCCTCTTGCAGGCGTCTCTCTCGAAAATATAATACTCGTTTTTGTATGACTCGGGCGGACTCCCGGCGCGCAGCCACCGGGCCCCCCGTTCGGCCCCCTCTTGAGGAGCGTTTGCAATGTCGGAAACGCAGGAAGTCCAGAGCGACACGGAAGAAGTGATCGATGTCCTTCCGAAGCTCGAGAACCTCGACAAGACCGGCATCGACGAGATCGTCGAGATTCGAAAGACCGTTCTGGGCAACATCGGGTCCCGGCGCCAGCTCGAAAAGCACCGCGCCGAGGGAGCCGATCGAAGCGACTCGCTCCTGCTCGGCACGCTGAGCTGGCTCGTCGGCCGGCCCGCGAACGCGCTCGAGCCGCTCGAGGAGGTCAAGGGCAAGGGTGCTCTCGCCGGATTCCTCTACGCAGCGAGCCTTGCCGAGACCAACCGCACCGACGAAGCCATGGCCGCCGTGGGCGCGATTGGCGATTCGTCCGATCCGGTCAAGCTGCTCGAGCTCGATCTGCTGGCGCGCAAGCGCGATCACGAGAAGCTCGCGGCCGAGACGGCCAAGCTCGAGAAGGATTGGAAGGAGCGCGGCGACCTCTTCTACTACCGCGGCCTCCTCGCCGAGGCGGACGGCAACTACGAAGAGGCCGAAGACCTCTACGAGAAGGCGCTCTCGCTCGACCCGGACAACACGCGAGCGCTCTTCCGTCTCGCCTACCGCCTCGACATGCGCGGCGAAGACGAGATGGCGATGGAATTCTACGAGCGGTGCACGAAGGCGACCCCGCCCCACCTCAACGCGTTCATGAACCTCGGCGTCATGTACGAGGACACGGGACGCTACGACGAGGCCGTCCACTGCTTCCAGCGCGTGCTGCAGTACGATCCCGCGCACTCGCGAGCCCGGCTGTTCCTCAAGGACGCCGAAGCCTCGCTGAACATGTACTACGACGAGGATGAGGAGAAGAAGGAAGATCGCCTCAATCAGATCCTCCGCATCCCGGTCACCGACTTCGAGCTCTCGGTGCGAAGCCGAAACTGCCTCGAGAAGATGAGCCTGCGCACGCTCGGAGATCTCATCAAGATGACCGAGCCGGAGCTCCTCGCCTTCAAGAACTTCGGCGAGACGTCCCTCGCGGAGATCAAGGAGATCCTCGCCAGCAAGGGACTGCGCCTCGGCATGGCGCGAGAGCTCGACTCCGATTCGCTCGACAAGACCCGCGCGCGGATGGCCCCGAGTGCCGGTGGCGGCGAAGGCGACGGCGATGCCGCCAGCCGCCCGATCTCCGAGCTCAACCTTTCGGTGCGCAGTCGCCGCGCGATGGCACTTCTCAACATCCAGACGATCGGCGATCTCTCGCAGCTGTCGGAAGACGAGCTGAAGGGCGTCAAAAACTTCGGTCAGACGTCGCTCAACGAGGTGAAGCGAAAGCTCGAAGAGCACGGACTCTCGCTGAAGAGCTGAGATTGCGTCAATCGGTGGCGTCCCGGCCCTGTCGGGACGCCCCGTATCCCCACCCATGTACGACTACATCACGGGCACCGTCGTCGAGAAGGGACCGATGCACTGCGTACTCGAAGTACGCGGTGCCGTCGACGCGGCGAGCGCCTCGGCACCGAGCGGCGCGATCGGGTACCACGTGACGATCTCGCTCGAGTCGTCGGACGGACTGCGCGTCGGCGAGTCCTCGCGCATCTTCACCCACCTGCAAGTCCGTGACGTCGAGCACCGACTCTTCGGCTTCCTCACGCGTGAAGAGCGCTCGCTGTTCCAGCTGCTCCTGACCGTCACCGGGATCGGCCCTTCCCTCGCGATCAAGCTGCTTTCGGGCTGTGCGCATCACGAGCTGAGGGACGTGATCCAGCAGGGCGACCTCGACCGCCTGAAGAAGGTGCGCGGCGTCGGCGCCAAGACCGGCCAGCGTATCCTCGTCGAGCTGCAGGACACCATCACCACGCTCGCCGGCGCTCCGGCGCCCGCAGGCTCCACCGGTGGCGCGACGGCCGTCGCGACCTCGGTCGACCGCCAGGTCCTCGAAGACGCGCTGCTGGCCCTCCTCGCCCTCGGCTACAACAAGAGCTCCGCCGAGAAGGCCCTCGCCCGTGCCCGCAAGGACGGCGATACCGACACGACCGAGGAGCTGGTCCGGCTCGCGCTGCAGTACCTGTAGGCACGCCGGACGCGCCCGAAATCCGCGGTCCGATTCCTACCCCGGGTGATGCCCCTGCCGCCGGCACGCCATCGATCTGTGGTATCCTGGCGCCGATGCGGCCGAGGCCGCGGGAAGCAACCTGGAGAATAACTGCGCCATGCTCGCACTCTTCCTGGCCCTGGCTCTGTCCGTCGTCCCGGGAAACGAACCGCTTCCGGTGCAGCACGACGTACCGGCGGAGCTCACGCTCGACGCCCCTTCGAGCTTGCACTCGCTCGCCCGTTCGACCAAACTGGGTTCTTCCGGGCGAAGACTATCTCGCAGTACAGGAGACGAGCCATGTGGAAGTGGGCGCTGATTGCGGCAATCGTACTGGCGATTCTGGTCGGGCTGTGGGTCTTCGGTAGCGTGCGGGAGACCGAAGCCATCGCGGTCGAGTTGCAGCCGATCGAACACGTGCAAGAACACGACGGTACGGGTCACGACGGTACGGCGCGAGAGCATCACTCCGAGGGAAGCGGCGGCCGCTAGCAACGAACGCGCGCGGCCTCACTCGGCCGGTGCATCTCCGCGACGGCGCTGGTAGGTCATCCACACGAGCAACGCCGAGACATCGGCGGGTGAGACGCCCGAGATCCGCGAAGCCTGACCGACGGTTGCCGGCGCGACCGCTCCGAGCTTCTCCACGGCCTCGCGACGCAGCGTCGGGATGCCGCCAAAGTCGAGCCCTTCGGGGATGGGCATGTCTTCCATCTCGCGAGCGCGCTCGACGTCGGCGCGCTGGCGCTCGATGTATCCCGAGTACTTCACCTCGATCTCGACCTGCTCGCGGTCGATGACGTCGAGCGGGATCTGCGCGACGCCGTCGTGCACCGACTCGAGGTCTCCGAGGCTGATCTCGGGCCGGCGCAGCCGCTTCGCGAGCGAAGTCCCTTCGACGAAGGTCCGCTCCAGGAATGTGATGGCTTCGGCGATTCCGCGCTCGCGTTCGTCCAGGCGCTCGATGCAGCCCGCGTCGATGAGACCGAGCTCGTGGCCGCGTCGCATCAGGCGACGATCGGCGTTGTCCTGGCGCAGCAACAGGCGATATTCGGCGCGCGACGTGAACATCCGATACGGTTCGCGCGTGCCCATGGTGACGAGGTCGTCGATCAGCACGCCGATGTACGCCTCGCTGCGTCCCAGCACGAACGGTCCTTCGCCCGCCGCGAATCGAGCGGCGTTGATCCCCGCCATCAGGCCCTGCGCCGCGGCTTCCTCGTAGCCCGAAGATCCGTTGATCTGCCCCGCGAGGTAAAGACCTTCGACCTCGGGAACGCGAAGCTCCGGCGTCAGGCAGATCGGGTTCACGTAGTCGTACTCGACCGCGTAGCCGTGCTGGAGGATCTCCGCCCGTTCGAGCCCGACGATGCTGCGCACCATGCGCTCCTGATCTTCGACCGGGACACTGGTCGAGATCCCGTTGCAGTAGATCGAATCGGTCTCGAGTCCCTCCGGCTCGAGGAAGACCTGATGTCGGTCCTTGTCCGCGAACCGAACGATCTTGTCCTCGACCGACGGACAGTATCGCGGACCGGTACCTTCGATGATCCCGGCATAGAGCGGCGAGCGCGGCAGGGCCTCCCGGAGGATCGCGTGCGTCGTCTCGTTCGTGTAGGTGAGCCAGCAGTCGATCTGCGGAAGCGTCGCGACGCTCTTCGAACGATACGAGAAGCGGCAAGGCTCGGGATCGCCCGGCTGCACCTCGCACTTGTCGGGATCGATCGAGTCGCGGTGCACGCGCGGCGGCGTGCCCGTCTTCAGGCGCCCGACCTCGAGGTCGAGCGAGCGAAGCACCGCGGACAGCGAGTTCGAGGGAGCCTCACCGCGACGTCCCGCCGGCGTGCTCTCGAGGCCGATGTGAACGAGGCCACACAGGAACGTTCCCGTCGTCAGGATGACCGAACGTCCCGGGTAGAACGTGCCGCTCGCGCCG
>CAZQZX010000075.1:0-26040 GCA_964597885.1 uncultured Planctomycetota bacterium | reverse complement strand
ATCGACACGCGCGCCGACGTCTATTCCCTCGGGGCGATGCTCTACGAGCTGCTGACCGGGACGACGCCCTTCGATCTGCGCGCTTCGCTCGAGAGTGACGGGTACCTCGAAGCCCTTCGAGTCATCCGCGACGACGATCCACCCACGCCGTCGACGCGATTGTCGGCGCTCGGACAATCCGTGAGAGAGGCCGAGGCGCGGACGAGCCGCGTCTACTGGCCGCCGGGCCGCCTGCGGGGCGATCTCGACTGGATCGTCATCAAGGCGATGGACAAGGATCGATCGCGGCGATTCGAATCGGCGAGCGCCCTCGCCGCCGACCTGCGGCGCCATCTCGCGGACGAGCCGGTCACCGCCAGCCCGCCGAGCCGTCTGTACCAGCTGCGGAAGCTCGCCCGCAAGCATCGAACGGCCGCGATCGCGGCGACGATCGTCGTGTCGCTCCTCGTGATCGGCCTCATCGGCGCGACCTGGGGCCTGATCCACGTCCGCAGTGTCAACGAGGAGCTCGCCGACGCGGTCCAGCTCGCGGAGATCAACGAGGGCTTCGCGAAGCAGGAATCGGAACGGGCCGAGACGGAGCTCCGGCGCGCTCACGAGGTCAAGGGCCTGCTCGTGGACATGCTCGAGAACGCCAAGCCGGGCGTCGCGATGGGAGCGGACACCACGCTGCTGCTCCAGATCCTCGGCAGCCTGGCGGCGCGACTCATGGCCGGCGACATTCGCGACCCTGCCGTCGCGGGCGAGCTCAACCAGACCGTCGGGAACGCGTACGTGGCCCTCCAGCAGTTCGACCTCGCGGAACGACATCTCCAGACCGCCATCGATCAAGCCCGAGACGAGTGGGGCGAGAGGGATCGGAGAACTCTCCTCCTGTTCACTCAGCTCGGCGGGCTCCGGCTCGCGCAGGACCGCTCCGAGGAGGTGCTCGAGTTCATGGTGCCTCGGCGGGAAGCCTTCGACGAGCTTCTCGGCGAAGCCCACACCGCGACGCTCGATGCGAAGATCCTCATCGCCCAGGCAACTGCCAATACCGGCAGGCGCGAGCAAGCGGAGCGCTCCCTTCGCGAGATCATTCCTGTCGCCCGTGACGTGCACGGCCCGTTGTCGAGAGTCTGCCTCCACGCCGAGTCGGTCCTGGGGCAGGTCTTGATCGCCCACCAGAGCTACGAGCAGGCCGAAGTCCTCCTCGAACGGCTCGCCGAGTCCTACCGAGAGAAGTACGGCCCCGATCGAGAGCTGACGATCCGCATGCAGAAGCGACTCGCCGACGCCGTCCTGATGCAGCACGACATACCTCGCGCGATGGAGCTATACGAGGGAATCGTCGATACCTCCGAACGCCTGTTCGGGCCCGGCTATCTCGACACACTGCTCGCACGCGAGAGCTATGCCAAGTGTCTTCAGCAGGCCGGACAGCACGACCGCGCGTCCGAGGTGTTGAAGAAAGTCGTCGCGGACGCGACCGAGTCTCTCGGACCGAACCACACCTTCGTCCGACGAACGCAGGCCAGCATCGTCGTGGACCTGAAAGATCGCGGCCGCCTCGTCGACGCCCGCGCCTATGTCGAGCCGATCCTCGAAGCCGACGATGCGGGAGACGCCGCATCCCTCCTCGGAGTCATCCTCGTCGCGGCCGACGTGTACGCCAACCTCCGGATGTTCGATCGCGTCACGGAGCTCCTCGATCGGGTGCGGCCCGAGATCGATGCCCTGAGGGATCTCCCGGATGACGTCGATCTGCTCGCCGACAACTTCTTCATGGTGCGCTCGCTCACGAACGTCGGGTTCTGCCTCAACCGCGATCGGAGATTCGAGGAAGCGAGACATCTGCTCGAGGTCAGCTTCCCGATCAAGCGTCGCAAGCTCGGCCCTTGGCATAACTGGACGATCAACGCCGGACGCGAGCTCGTGATGGCGCTCGACGGCCTCGGACAAACCGAGTCCGCGCACGAGGCCCGGATGGAGTACTACGCCTGCCTGCGCGAGCTCGGCAACGCCGACCCTCCGGTTCCCCCGAACGCACTGAACGGCCTCGCCTGGCAGCTCATGCGGAGCCCGCGCGAGGAAGAGCGCCACCCCGAGACCTCGCTCGCCCTCGCCGAAGCCGCCGTCAAGGTCTCCGACGCCAAGGTCCCGCAGATCGTCGGGACGCTGATCGAAGCGAACGCGCGCGCCGGCGACTATGCGCGCGCCCTCGAGGTCTTCGACACGATGATGGCGCCCCTCCTCGCCACCGAGCCGGCATCGGTCCAGGACATGTTCGCGCGCCGACGTACGGAGCTCGAAGCCGCCGCCGAGCAGGCCGGCAGCGCCACCGACGAGAGCGACGAGTAGACCGGCCGCGCAACGGGGAGCCGCACCGGTCCGCGCTCGTCGCGCGAGATTCTCATTTCGGTGCACTCCGCGGCGGAAAACTTTCCGATTCCGCGTGACGGGTCCATGAATTCGTCGCCTATGATACTGGTGCCGCGCTCGCGGCCCTCGACCAATGGGACCTCACGATCTGCCAGGAGAAGGGATACGCCATGCTCCGCCTCTTCCGAGCTCTCCTCGCCCTCGCCGTGCTGCTACTGGCGCACGCGTGGATCGCCGCGACCGCGCAGGCACAGTGCGACAACCACGCGTACATCGCGAACGCCAACAACGGCACGGTCTCGGTGATCGACACCGTCACCGGGACGGTCATCGATACGATCACCGTCGGCACGTTTCCCGCCGCGATCGCCATCTCGCCGAACCGGCGAACGGTCTATGTCGGAAACAACACGACCAACAACATTTCGGTGATCGACACGATCACGAATACCGTTCGCACCACGATCCCCGCGATCACGGTGCCACGCGGACTCACGCTGCTTCCCGACGCTTCCGAGCTCTGGGTCACGAACAACTCGGTCAATACGGTGACCGTGATCGATACCGAGACCCTTCAGACGATCACGACGGTTCCGGTCGGCAGCTCTCCGTCCCAGATCGCGACCCATCCCGACGGCTCGACGGTCTACGTGGCCAACCAGATCGACGGCACCGTCTCCGAGCTCGACGTCGCGTCGAGGAGCGTCACGGACACGGTCGCCGTGGGCTCGAACCCGCTGGGAATGAAGGTGCTCCCTGACGGTAGCGAGGTGTGGGTGGCCAACGCCATCGACAACACGGTTTCCGTGATCGACACGGCGACCTTCGCGGTCACGAACACGATTGCCGTCGGCACTCAGCCCTCCGACGTGGCCCTCGCGCCAGACGGCAGCACGGCGTACGTCGTGAACTTTGCCGTCGACACCGTCTCGGTGATCGACGTGGCGACCGAGACCGTTACGGGAACGATCAACCTCGGTGGCGGAGGGCTCGACGATCCGCTCTCCGCGGCGGTCCACCCGGACGGCACGCGACTCTACGTCTGCAACACGACCCCCGGCGTCGTCGACGTGGTCGATACGTCGACACTCCTCGTGGTCGACACGATCACCGTCGGTCCGGGCCCCCAGTCCTTCGGGAACTTCATCATCCCGAACGGTCAGTTCACGCCGCTCCAGCAGGTCTACCTCGACTTCGGAGAAATCGGTGTGCCGGTGGACAAGCTCGACAAGGACGTCCTGAAGGAGGACGGATCCGTGCTGATGACGCTCGAGAAGGGGCCGCGCGAGGGCTTCGACCCGGCCGACATCGGCTTCGTCGGCGGCGATCGCGACGAGCTGATCCTCCAGATCGTCGATCAGGTCCTCGCGGACTTCACGACCGAGAGCGGCCTGGCGCTCGACATCTGCTTCGACACGCGCCAGCCGAGCACCGGCGACGTGACGGTCGTTCGCATCGGGGAAGGTGCCGCCCCGCAGGCTCGCATTGCGGGATCGGACACCGTTCTCGATGTGGATCAGAATCGCCTCGTCCTCGACGGCGGAACGGCGATCGGATACCGAATCGGGATCGAGGACGGCCAGCTGCGACGACCCGACAACAGTCCCGTCCCCGGCGTCACGTTCCCCGAGTATCGGAAGGTCGACGTGGACGCACTCGGAGCGGCCAAGACGCTCGACAAGGGCAACACGCAGGCGGCCGGCGAAGCCTGGGTGTTCGTCGGAGCCCACAACATCTTGCCCGACCCGAACGCGAACCTCCGCGAGCTCGGCAACACGATCTCGCACGAGCTCGCCCACCTGCTCGGCATCGAGCACAGTGACGGCGGCGCCACGAACATCATGGGGGCGCTCGGGTCGGCTTTCGGGCTCGACCGGTCGTTCGGCGAGCTCACGAAGCGAAAGCTCGCCGAGGCGCTGCCGCCGTTCCGCGGCACCGAAGGAGCGGGCTTGGCCGGTGGAGGATTCCTCGGCACCGCCTCGCGCCTTCGAACCGCCAAGATCGGCGACACCGACCAGCACGGCACGTCCGAGACGGGCCCGCTCGGGGGGACGCTCGACGAGGACGCCGAGTCGATCTTCCGCGAGGCGCGTGTCCTGCTCCAGCCGCATGCCGACGCCGCGCTCGAGCCGTACCAGTTCGAGCTCGCCGACATCACGCAGTCGCAGCCGGGTGACGGGCTCTACACCGATATCCCGATCTTCAACGGAACCACCGCCTCGTACAGCCTCGACCTCGTCGACCCCGGACTCACCGGAACGTACGTCGGGGCGCGCATCGAGCTGAGCCTGCTCAACGTGGCCGACGTGCTCGGCGGCGCGAGCGACTTCAAGGTGTACGTCGACGGCTTCGAGCTCGAAGGCGCACTCGACGGGCTCGACCAGCGCATCTCGGATCCGGACTTCGCCGGCTACGCGAACGGGCAACGCGTCACGCTGTACCTCGACGAGTTCCTGACGCTGTCGCAGATCGCCACGATCCTGGTGGACGGTATCCTCGACGTCGACCTCGAGGTCAACGGCGCGACGCCGTTCATCTCCGTCGACTCAGTGATCGCCCTGGTCACCGACGACGGGCCGCGGGCCATGGCGCAGTGCGGGATCGGGCAGGTCAATCTGGCCGCCGGCGACCGCACCGACGTCCTGTTCGTGAACGGTACCGCGGGCGGCGAGCTCCGGACGGTGCCCGTCGGCGGCGGTGAACAGATCTGGATGGCGCTTCTCAAGCCGCCCGCCGGGGGAGGCGGCCGCTTCGTCATGCACATGAACGTGGGCGAGCCCACCAGCGCGAACGTCACGCAGCTCCCGGCCAACATCGGAACCACGTGCTTCCCGGTCCTGCTGCCGGGCGCCACGCCGACGTCCGTGTGGAACAACATCGGCCAGACCGGGCTCGTCGGATCGAGCAACTTCTTCGGATCGCCGATCCCCGACCCCGCCAACGCGCCGACGGTGTTCCTGCAGCTGCTGAACGGCGACGCCACGAACCTGCCGGTCGGAACCATGGTGACCCTTCAGGGCGTGATCATCGACCCGCAGGCGCTGAGCCCGCGCGGAGTGAGCGCCACCAACGCCGTCCTTCTTTCCGTCGAATAGGCTCCGATGAGACTCCCGATGAAATGCCCGATGGTTCTCGGTCTACAGCTGTGCGGTGTGCTCCTCACCCTGGCTCTTGTGCGCCCCGCGAACGCCCAGTGTGATGCGCTGGCCTACGTGACCAACAATGGCGACGCAACGGTCACCGTCGTCGACACGGCGACGCGGTCCGTCGTCACGACGATCCCGATTCCGGACGGCCTGACACCGTCCGGGGTGGCCATCACGCCTGACCGCAAGACGGTCTACGTGATGAACGACTTCGGCGATACGATCACGGTCATCGACACGCTGACGAGCTCGGTCGTGACCACGATCACCGGTATCGATCGGCCGCGGGGGTCCATCGTCACGCCCGACGGATCCGAGCTCTATGTGTCGAACGTCTCGATCGATCAGGTCACGGTGATCGACACGTCCACGAACAGCGTCATCACGACGATTCCGGTGGGTACGACGCCCGAACACTTCGCGATCTCGCCCGACGGCTCGACGATCTACGTGGCCAATCTGTCCAGCGACGACGTCTCGGTGATCGACACCTCGACGCGGACCGTCGTCGACACGATCGCGATCGGCGCGGGAACGGGGCCGTTCTATCTTCAGCTGCTTCCGGAACGCTCCGAGCTCTGGGTTGGCAATGACTTCGCTCGAAACATCGCCGTCGTCGACACCGACACGAACACGGTGATCGACACCTTCACGGCCGGAACCCGGAACGATTACTTCGCCGTCCACCCGGACGGCACCACGGTCTATACGATCGACTCCTCTACCGGCGCGCTGCAGGTCATCGACGTCGCCACGCGGACCGTGACCACCACCGTCCCGACGGGTTCCCCGACGGGCACGGGTGCCGCCGTCACCCCGGACGGTGCAGAAGTCTGGGTCTGTCTCGGGGCGCTCGACCAGGCGGCCATCATCGAGACCGCCACGAATACGCTCGCCGGGACAGTCCCCGTCGGAGGCGCCCCGAGCACGCGCGGCGGCTTCATCATGCCGGCCGCGTCGTTCACGCCGCTCCAGTCGGTCTACCTCGACTTCGGTCAGGTGGGCGTGCCGGTCGACAAGGCGAACAAGGACGTCTTCAAGGAGGACGGTACCGTCCTGATGACGCTCCAGAAGGGGCCGCGCGCCGGGTTCGATCCTCAGGACATCGGCTTCTCGGGCGGCGCGGATCGCAACGCCCTCATCCGACAGATCGTCGACCAGGTCCAGGAGGCCTTCACGACCGAAGACGGTCGCCTCCTCGACATCTGCTTCGACGGACGACCGCCGAGCGCGGCCGAATTCACGGTGATCAGCATCGTCGAGGGCGACGCTCCCGACATGACCATCGCCGAATCGACGGTCCTCCTGGATGTCTCGCAGAACCGGCTGGTTCTCAACGGCGGAACGGGCCTGGGATTCCGCGTCCGCATCGAGGACGGGCAGCTCCGCCGCCCCGACAACTCGGTCGTCCCCGGCGTGATCTTTCCGGGCCTGAAGCGCATCCGGATCGACGCCCTCGGCGCGGCCCAGACGCTCGACAAGGGGAACTCCGAACAGGACGGCGAGGGCTGGGTCTTCGTCGGCGCGCACAACCTCTCGAGCACACCCGAAGACAACCTCCGTGAGATCGCCAACTCGATCTGCCACGAGCTCGGTCATCTGCTCGGGATCGAGCACCGCGACGGCGGCATCGACACCATCATGGGTCGCAACGACTCCTTCGGAACGAGCAAGGTGTTCGGGGAGCTCTCGAAGCGAAAGCTCGCCGAGGCTCTGCCCCCTCCGCTCGCGACCGGCTCCGGCTTCCTCGGCACGGGATTCCGAACGCGGACGGCGCGCGTCGGCGACACGGATCAGCACGGGACTTCCGAAGCGGGCCCCATCACCGGCGACCTCGACATGGACGCGGCCGCGATCATGCGAGAAGCGCGCCTGCTGCTACAGGCGAACGCGGACGTCGCGGTCGAGCCTTACGAGTTCAAGCTGGCCGACCTGGCCCAATCGCAGCCGGGCGACGGTCTCTACACCGACATCGCACTCCCGAACGGGACGACCGCGTCGTACAGCCTCGACCTTCTGACGCCGGGCCTCATCGGAACGTACGTCGGCTCGCGGATCGAGATCAGCTTCCTCAACCTCGCGGATGTCGTCGGCGGAGCGAGCGACTTCAAGGTGTTCGTCGACGGGTTCGAGCTCGAGGGGGCCCTCGACGGCATCGATCAGCGGCTCACCGCGCCCGAGTTCGCCGGCTACGCCCGAGGGGAGCGGATCACGCTCTACCTCGACGAGTTCCTGAGCCTCACGCAGATCACGACCATCCTCGCCGACGGGATCCTCGACGTCGACCTCGAGGTCAACGGCGCGACGCCCTTCGTCTCGGTGGATTCGGTGATCGCCGTCGTCACCGACGACGGTCCGCGCGCGATCGCGCAGTGCGGGCTCGGCGCCGTGAACCTCGGCGGGGGCGATCGCACGGATGTGCTCTTCGTCAACGGCACCTCGGGCGGTGAGCTGCGTACCGTCCCGATCGCTGAAGGCGACCAGATCTGGGGCGCCATGCTGAGGCCGCCGGGGGGAGGCAACGGACGGTACTTCGTGCATCTCAACCTCGGCGAGCCCGCGGCCGTGAGCGTGACGTCGCTGCCGTCGAACATCGGCACGGTCTGCTTTCCGATGCTTTTACCCTCGGCAACTCCATCGTCGGTGTGGAACAATATCGGTAAGGAGAACCTCGTCGGCTCGAGCGAATACTTCGGCAGTCCGATCGGAGACCCGGATCGGGCCCCGGCCATCTTCCTCCAGCTCGACGCCGGCGACGTGACGAACTTGCCCGTCGGCACGGAGGCGACCTTGCAGGGCGTGATCGTCGATGCGAACGCATTGAGTCCCAAGTCGGTCAGCGCCACGAACGCGCTGATCCTCTCGATCGAATAACGAACAGACCAGGATATCGGAACCGGATTTCAAGAGGCGTGACCAGAATGAAGCAACGAAACCGATTCTTCGCAGTGGCGTTCGGAGCCGCGCTCCTCGCCCTCTCATCCGGCGCTTCGGCGCAGACCACGTTCGAGTTCGGGCTCGACGGAAGCCAGGAGAACCCGCCGGTCGTATCGGCTGCGGCCGGGACGGCCGTCGGCGTGTTGAATGCCGGCGAGACGGCGTTCGACCTGACGATCACGCACGACGTGGCCAACCCGACGATGGCGCACATCCACATCGGTGACCCGGGTGTGAACGGCCCGGTCGTCTTCGATCTCGGCTCTCCGGTGAGCCCGATCGTCGTCACGTGGAACCTGTCGGCGAGCGACGTCAACGACCTGCTCGACGGTGAGCTCTACGTGAACATCCACTCCACGGACGAGCCCTCGGGCGAGATTCGCGGCCAGATCGTCGTGGACTGCAAGCCGGGCACGATCAACGCGGGGGTCGGCCCGGTCGCCGACGTTCTGTTCATCAACGGAAGCACCGGAGGCAGCACGCGCTCGATCGGTATCGACTCGAACCAGCCGTTCCTCTGGGGGACGATGCTCCTGCCGCCCGGCGCCGGCAACGGAAAGTACGTCGTTCACGCGGACCTCGGAACGCCCACCGGAGCGACCGCGCGCGTTCTGCCGGCGGACATCGGCACGACGTGCTTCCCCTTCCTGCTCTCGGACGGGGCGACGCCGTCGATCATCGCCAACAACATCGGCAAGGAGAACGCGGTCGGCGCGAGCGAGCTCTTCGGGACGCCGACGAGCGATCCGCCACGCGCCCCGGCGATCTTCCTGCAGCTGAACCTGCCCGACGCGAACCTGCCGACGGGAACGATCATCACGTTCCAGGGGATCGAGTTCGATCCGCAGAGCGTCAGCGTCAAGTCGGCGAGCACCACGAACGCCGTCGTCGTCGAGATGCTCTGAGTCGCCTGGTGAGCTGAACCGGTCCGAGGCTTACTTCTTCCCGCCGCTCTGCCATCGCAGGGCGGCGGCTTCGCCCTGCCGCGCCATGTCGGCCGCGATGCCGAGCACGCGCGCGGCTTCCTGCGGCGCGTGGAAGCCCATCGAGTTCTCGGCGGCGATGAAGTCGAGCCGCCACTGCGCCTGCCGTTGAAGCTCGAGGGCCGGCGCGAGCTGCTCGTCCGTGGCGCCGGCTTCACGCGCCGCGAGGATCGCATCGAGGAGGTCCATCAGCGCCGCCCCGGCGTTCTGCAGGAGCTCGAAGTTCCGGCTCTGGATCCCGTCGACGCGCGCCTTCATCTCGTCCTCGGAGAAGTGGTGGCACGTCTGGCAGGCCCGCTCGATGTTCAGAAGCGGGCTTCGCACCCAGTGGTCGGACACCTTCGTCGCACCGTCTCGCATGTACGGCATGTGGCAATCCGAGCACGACACGCCGCTTCGCGCGTGGATCCCCTGACTCCAGAGCTCGAACTCCGGGTGCTGCGCCTTGAGGATCGGCGCGCCCGTCTCCTTGTGCTTGTAGTCGTAGAAGCGCTCGCCGTCCTCGAACTCGATTCCGTTCCAGACCTCCTCGGCGTTCTCGACCGTGAGGCCCTTCGCCCAGGGGAACGTCAGCTTGAACTTGTTCGAGCAGTAGTACTCGACGTGACACTGTCCGCACACGTACGAGCGCATCTCGCCTCGCGTCGCGTCCTCGTTGGGATCGTACGGCTTGTCGCGCGGCCCCTCACGCCATCGTTCGACCGACGGCAGGTGCGGCACCGGCGCATCGCCCTCGGCGAGCGCCTGGATCCCCTGGATGAACCCGGGACGCGTCACGCGGATGCCCATCGTCTCCGGATCGTGGCAGTCGACGCAGGAGACCGGATGCGCGTGCCCCATGTCGTGAAGCTTCGAGTTCATGTCCTGGTAGGACATCGTGTGCGACTGTTCGAATCCCTTGACGACGTCGCCGTCGCCGAGCTCTTCGTAGAGCGGCATCACGGACGCGTGGCAGTGCAGGCACGAGCCCGTCTGCGGCTTCTCGATGCGCTCGGTCTCTTCCTGATCCTGCAGCATGTAGGCGTGCCCGCGGCGATCGCGATAGTCGATCGAAAAAGCGTACCCGAGGAACATCCGCTTCAGCCAGGGATCGCGCTCGATCTTCTGCTCGGGAAGCGCCTCGCTGCCGCCATGGCCGCCGAAGCGCGTGCGCGTGGCGAGCGCCGTCAGCTTGTAGGTGTCGTATTGCTTGGGCCAGTTCGTCCCCCACACCGCGGGATCGGTCGTCTTCTCGGTGACCTCGACAAGCCGCACGTACGGGTTCCGGCCCTCGGCCTTCCGCTCGCTGATGTTGATGAGCAGGGCCGTCACGCCCGCCGTCGCGATCGTCACGAAGACGAGCAGGATGATGTAGGGCGTTCGACTCGGGGTCCTGGGGGTGTCGTTCATCGGTTTCCTGGCTCCAGTTCACTCGGCCGAAGCGGTCCGCCGAGTCCGGCGCGCGGGCCGTGGCCGACATCGCGGTGGCAATGCCGACAGTCGGGCGCGCCTTCCTCTCCGGAGGACTGTGCGTGGACGAGATCGTCGTGGCAGCGCACGCAGTTCGCCTGCAGTACGTGCGCGGTCTTGTGCGAGATCTGAATCGGCTCCGGGAAGTTCTGGAGCGTGAATCCCTTGGAATGGTTCCAGCCGTGCTCGGCCTTGGTGAGGTACTTCGAGACGAGCGAGTCGTGCGGGAGATGACAGTCGACGCAAGTCGCCAGCGCGTGATGCGACGACTTCTGCCACGAGTCGTACTGGGGCTGCATGATGTGACAGTTCACGCAGGCCGCGGGGTTGGTGCTCAGATACGACGTCGCGTTGGCGTAGTGAAGCGTCGCCAGCCCGATCCCGGCCAGGATCCCCACCGAAACGGCGGACAGGCCCAGGATCACTTTCCATCTCGGCATCGCGGTAGGAGCTCCCTCGATCGGCACGACTGGGCCCGGCGGCCCCGAACTTGCCCGAGATCATACGGGTCGACCGGATCCGGAGTCAACCGCCCGGGGTCGCGCCCCGCCGCCGACGCTCGGCTCGCGCCATTGCAACACGCGGCACGATCGAGGAGAATGGCCCGCCGACAGGAGGATTCGCCTTTCGTGAGCCCCGGAGCACCCCGGCACGCGCTCGCGTCGCTACCGCTGGAAGGCCTGGCCATGAGCCCCAAGAAGAGCGAGAAAAGCCCCAAGAAGAAGAACGACGCCAAGACCAAGAAGATCCCGCGCGACGTGTTCGACAGCGAGCTCCGGAAGCTCCAGATCGAGCTCTGTCATCTGCAGGAGCACGTCAAGGCGAACGGGATCCGGGCGATCGTGATCTTCGAGGGACGCGATGCGGCCGGCAAGGGAGGCGTGATCAAGAGGATCACCGAGCGCGTCAGCCCGCGCGTATTCCGGGTCGTCGCCCTTCCCGCCCCGAGTGACCGGCAGAAGACACAGTGGTATCCGCAGCGCTACATCGAGCACTTCCCCGCTGACGGCGAGATCGTGCTGTTCGACCGGAGCTGGTACAACCGCGCCGGCGTCGAGCACGTCATGGGATTCTGCACCAAGGAAGAGCACGCGGGCTTCCTGCGCATCGTGCCCACCTTCGAGCGCGAGCTGATCCGGTCGGGCATCCGGCTGATCAAGTACTTCTTCGACGTGAGCCAGGAGGAGCAGGAGCGTCGCTTCATGGCGCGCATCACGGATCCGCTCAAGCACTGGAAGCTGAGCCCGATGGACGTCGAGTCCTGGCGACGCTGGTGGGATTACACGGCGGCGTACCAGAAGATGCTCGAAGCCACGGATACCGACGCGTCACCGTGGTATCGGGTGGAAGCCGACGACAAGCGCCGCGCGCGACTGAACTGCATCTCGCACCTGCTCAGCCAGTTCTCCTACGAGCCGATGAAGTTCGAGCCCCCGGAGGGCGGCAAGCGCAAGAGAAAGAAGCCGGGTACACCCGAGCAGCTCACGTTCAAGCGAACGATTCCGCCCGTTTACTGAGTCAGGAAAGCACTTCCGATGCTCGATCTCCTCGACACGCTCTTGCGGCAGAACCCGGTGGCCCTTCTGTTTGTCGTCCTCGCCATCGGCTACCTCATCGGCAAGCAGAGCATCCGCGGCTTCGAGCTCGGCCCGGTCACCGGCGTTCTCTTCGCGGGATTGCTCTTCGGCCACTTCGGCTACGAGATCTCGAGCACGGTCCAGACGTTCGGCTTCGTGATGTTCATCTTCTCGGTCGGCTTCGACGCCGGTCCGGGATTCTTCGCGACCGTCCGCCGCGAGGGCGGCAAGTACTTCCTGATGGCGCTGGTCGTGGCCGCCTCGGGGTTCTCGCTCTCGGTGCTCTTCGGTAGCCTGTTCGACTTCCCGATCGGGACGTCGGCGGGGCTCCTCGCCGGCGCCATGACGACCACGCCGACGCTGGCCGCCGCGCAGGATGCGATCCAGTCGGGCGTCGTCGCGCTGCCCGAAGGCGTCACCATGGAGGATGCGGTCCAGAACATCACCGCGTCGTACGCGATCACGTACATCTTCGGACTCGTGGGATTGCTCGTGTTCATCCGGATGCTTCCGGGTTGGCTCGGCATCGACCTCCCGGCGGAAGCGCTGAAGGTCGCCGGCCCCCCCGCGCATCCGTCGGTCGCGGAATCCGTCACGATTCGCGCCTTCCGTGTCGATGCCGAAGAATTCGTCGGCATCCCGTTCGGCGAGCTTCGCAAGCAGCTTCCGCGGGGTGCCGCGCTCGCCAAGCTCCGTAGGGGCGGAGAGCTCGTCGACTTCGACGACGACACGGCCTTCGAGCTCGCCGACGAGATCGCGATCATCGGGCGGCTCGAGCGCTTCGTGAATGCCCGCCGGATCATCGGGCCCGAGCTGAGCGACGCCGAGCTGCTCGAGCAAGAGGTCGAATCCGCACGGATCGTCGTCACCAAGCGGGAAGCGGCCGGGGTCACGCTCGGCGAGCTCGACGCCCCGCATCGCTACGGCTGCTTCGTCAATCGCGTCCAGCGGCAGCAGACCCACCTGCCCGTCGAGGACTCGGTCGAGCTCGTCCGCGGGGACGTCCTCGCCGTGGCGGGCCCGCCGGCGTCGATCGAGCGGCTCGGCGCGCGACTCGGACACCTCGAGCGCACCGTCGACGAGACCGACTTGCTGACGCTCGCGATCGGAATCGCCGCCGGCATCGCGATCGGCGCCTTCTCGGTGAAGGTCGGCAACGTGTCGGTCGGGCTCGGGACGGCGGGCGGGCTCCTGACGACCGGACTCCTCATCGGCTACCTTCGCTCGATCTATCCCACCTTCGGCCGGATCCCGAACGCCGCTCGCTGGGTCTTCATGGAGCTCGGCCTCCTCATGTTCATGGCCGGCGTCGGAGTATCCGCGGGCAGCGGTGTGGTGGAAACGCTCCTCTCGGTCGGACCGACGCTCGCCCTTTGCGGCGTGGCCGTGACTGCCGTTCCGGTCGCCGCCGGCTGGCTCGTCGGGAGCCGCGTCCTCGGCATGAACCCCGCGGTCCTTCTCGGGGCGATCACGGGTTCGATGACCAGCGGAGCCGCGCTCTCGGTCGTGAACGAAGCCGCCGAGAGCTCGGTACCGGCGCTCGGGTACACGGGGGCCTACGCCTTCGCCAACGTCCTCTTGACCGTGGCCGGGACTCTCATCGTCCGCTTCTGACCGAGCCGGCCGGATGAGATATACTGCGGCCAGCAGGACAGTATCCCCGGTGCTTCACCCATCCCACGACGATGAACCGCCTCAACGAGATCGATCCGACCTTCGCGCCGCCCCCGGACCCGACCCAGCCTCCGCCCAAGGAGCCGCTGCCGGACGTCGGGCAGAACCGCATGGGCGTCTGGCTCTTCATTCTGAGCCTCGCGATGCTCTTCGCGGGCAGCATCATCGGCTACGTGATCATCCGGGTGTCGAGCCCGACGGCCCCTCCCCCGGGGACGCTCGAGATCCCCAAATCGCTGTGGATCTCGACGGTCGTCCTGGTCGGCGCCGGCGTGACGTTTCACCGCTGTCAGAAGTACGCCCGCGAGATGGCCTTCGAACAGGCCGAGCGCTGGCTGATCGCGACCATCGTCTTCAGCCTCGGGTTCCTGCTGGTGCAGGTCCCCGCGGTTCTGCGCCTCGTCTCCGGACATGGCGAGGCCATGAAGAACGACGTGGGAATCTACGGGCTCACGCTGTCTCTCATCGTGATCCACGCGGCCCACGTCATCGGCGGCCTGATCCCGCTCGGCCGGGTCGCCCTGCGCGCCGTGAAGAACGGGATCAACTCCTCGCACGTCCAGTCGATTCGCCTGTGCTCGATCTACTGGCACTTCCTCGAGATCGTCTGGATCGTCATGTTCGTGACGTTCCTGATCGTGCGCTAGACCGGCCGTCGGGTCGAAGGCGCCGACGCGACCGACGACAGCGGCGCGGGCCGGAGGTTACAATGCTCCGGTCCGGTTCCGTCCCAAGGAGCACTGTCGTCTTGCGCCTCTTCTTGTTCGTCATCCTCCTCGCGCCTCTCGGGTGCAGCCTCACGCCTTCCGCCGATCCCGAAGTGTACGCGCTCCTTCGCGAGCCCCTCACCCTCGGCGAGTCTTTCGAGGCCGCCCGCAAGCCCGAGCCCGCTCCGCAGGTAGGCTGGCCCCGTGAGTTCTCGAGCAAGTCCCCGAAGGACGCCCCCCAGGGCTGGTTCTCCTTCGGCTTCCACGTCGTCAATCCGCTCAGCGATACGGACGACTTCCTCAATACCGGAGGCTCGTTCGGAGGGACCTTCGGCGTGAACCTCCTCCGGGAGAAATTCGCGCTCGGCCCCGAGATGGCCTTCATCGCGTCGCTCCAGGATTCGGACATCGAGCCGGAGCGCGACGACTCGCGTTACTACGACAACGACGATGTCTTCATCGGCCGTCTGATGCTCGGAGCGAGAGCCTCGGTCTACGCGCTTCCCGGAGTCGCGCCCTACGCGCGCGGCGGCTGGATGTATCGCTGGGACGACGGCGATCGCGACATCGACTACGACGACAGCGGCAGCGGGTGGTATGCCGGCGGTGGGACGGCCATCTTCGTCTATCCCGGGATGTCGATCTCACCCGAGATCCTCTACACCGCCGCGAACCTGGACGTCGACGCGGCCGAGCTTCTCGTCGGCATCACGTTCGACATCTACTTCTAGCGGGTCGCGAGGACTCGTTCGAGCTCGGTGTAGCCGAGCGCCCGGGCCGCGCGTTCCATGTCCGCGATCGACTCGTAGCGGTCGACTTCGGCCGCCTCGACGCCGTCGAGCAACAACGCATCCCGGATGTCGTCGTCGATCGCGTCCGCGAGTGCCGCGCGAAGCTCGGAAACTTCCTCGTCCGAGGCGTTCCCCCGCGTGACGAACGGAGGCGCGGGCGCTTCTGCCGTGCGGGCGACGACGCGGGTCCGTTCGAGAAGCGACGGTCGCACCCGCTTCAGGAGCCCGTAGGTGACGCAGTCGATCGCCGCGGTATCGGCGTCGCCGGCCGCGATTCGCTCGAGGCTCGCCACATGGCTGCCGGTGGCGGTCACGCTCGCGAAGAAGTGTCCGGACCTCGCGATCGGGGCGATGAGCGCCCGCAACGCATTCGTTCCGGAATGGGAGCACAGCGAGTTGATGACGAGTCGCGTCCCGCGCAGGTCCTCGAGCAATCGCGAGCGCGAGTCCTTCCGGACGACGACGTAGCTGCGGTACGACCCGCTCGTCACCCCTTCGATCCGGTAGCTGGGCGTCGCGACCACCCGGACCACACTGCGAAAGCCGTTGACGACGTCGTATCCGCAGGTCTGCGAGAGCAGGAGGCGATCCGAGCGCAGCTGGTCGCCGTGCTGGCCCTCACGCAGGAGCCCCGCCGGGGCCGTCGGGCCGAGCCGCCGGGCGACGGCCTCCCAGAAAGCGTCCGTCCGGGGCTGCAGCTCCGGCAGGTCGTACCACGGCAGATTGGCGATGCGGTCGTTCATGGTTGGCCAGTTGTACGGAATCGGATGGCGATCGATTCACGAGGTTACATCTCGCCGCGGCGGGCTGCAGGGCCTAATCCTCGAAGACCGGCCACCAGTCCGAGCTGAGAGGCGATTTCACCTCGACGCGGCGGTCTCCCGAGCCGCCCGGGCCCTCCGCGATCCGGGCCGGATACCGATACGCCCGCAGCACGGCGAGGGCGAGCTGCCGGCGGACCTCGGCCCGATCCGGATGCACGTCGAGGAGCCCGTCGCGGATGCGCGAGGGATCGAAGCGGACCCGGGCCTGGCGTCCGCCGAGCTCGACGACGTACTCGAGCCAGCCGGCGTCGAGCCCCGCCATGAGCGAGTCCGTGTCGCTGGCGATCATCCCGGGCGCCGGATTGAACGACGGCGCCCCGAACATGACGGCGAGATCCATCGGCGCCTCGCTCCCGATCCAGAGATCGACGAAGCGCCGGGCTTCCGGCATGTCGCAGGCGACCGCGTCGGCGAGGTCGTCGAACGAGATCGCCTGCGGATAGGATCGATGCTCGTGCTGCCAGAAGACCCGCGCCGCATCGACCGGATCCTCGATCCCGCGGGTGACCGCCGCGAACAGCTCCGGGTCTCCGCCGCGGACATGACGGGACGTCGCGAGGAGCCGTTCCCGCCATGCGGGATCCGCTTCGATCGAGGCGCGTCGTTCGGGTGTCATGGCCTGGAGCCAGCGCTCGAGCCGAGCCTCGGCACGCGCATCCGCATGCCCTTCCGCGAGCGTCACCCAGGCCTCGATCTCCTCGGGAAGCAGTCGGTGCGCCTCGCCGGCGACGATCAGATGTCCGCCGGGCCGCGAGATCCAGGTCCCGCGGCTGGCTTCGACGGCGGCCGCCATGCGCTCCCGCTCGTCCGCGTGCAGAAACAGCTCGTCGTCCGCCGTGATCCCGAGGATGGGAACGCGTGAGCCGGCGTAGGCTTCGACGATATCGACCCCGGTAACGGGCCGGAACAAACAGCCCACCATCCATCCGACGAAGCCGTTGTAGAAGTGCCCCGCGAATCGGCGGGTCGCGGTCTCGGCGCGCACCGGAACGATCTGCACGACGGCCGCCGGGGCCACGCCGTCCTGCAACAGATGCGCGGTCGCCAGCGTCCCGATCGAGATCGCGCGGATCGCGACGCGCTTCTCGTCGCCGCCCGCCCGTCGCACGGCCTCGTCCCACATCGCGCGCGCATCGCGGGCCAGGCGCCGCGGCGACCGGGACCCGGACGAGGCGCCGATCCCGGTGTAGTCGATGGCGAGCGACGCGAAGCCGAGATCGGACAGCTGCTGCGCGACGTTCACGTAATGCATCTGCCGCGAAGCGACCGACCCCGAGGACTCGAGGAGATGCAGAACGACCGGCGCCCCCTCGTCGGACGGAACGAAGATCCCGCGGAGAGTCGGCCCGTCGGGAAGGTCAAGCTCGACCGTCTCCGCGCCCTCGGGATACCACGTGAGCACGGTATCCGCGTCGACCTCGGGCGCTTTCATCAACGCCGGCGGCGTGAGGCATCCGCCGAGCAGCGCCCCCCCACCGAACGTCGCGACGACGAGGGCCGCCGCAGCCAGAAGAGATCGACGCATGGGCAAAGGACGGCTACTCGCGGCGCTTCAGGCGCAGGTCGCCGTTGTGCGTCTCGATCCGGAGCTCCGGACCGCCCGCGCCGAGCTTCCCCGCTGCCGATCGCTTGCCGACGCTCACGTCCGCGCCCACATCCTTTCCGCGGAAGCTCCCGTTTCGCGTGTCGAAATGGAAGCTCGAAGACGTGGCCGGTCCCGCGACGACCTCGACGTCGCCGTTGTGGGTCTCGATCCGGCCGCCGACGCTCTCGGACTTGGCGAGGTTCGCGTGGATGTCCCCGTTGTGCGTCGCGGCCTCGAAGCTCGCGCCGTGCGTCTCGATCCGGATATCGCCGTTGTGCGATGCGGCGCGCACGTCGGCGGACGCCTCCGCCACGTGGATGTCTCCGTTGTGCGTGTCGGCCTGCACGGCGCCCTGGATGCCGACCACAGAGACGTCGCCGTTGTGAGATTCGGCCGTGTAGCGGAACGCCGGCGGGCCGTCGACTTCGAATCGAACGCGGGCCGCCCATCCTTGCTGACGACGCGTGGACCACCGCCAGCCGATGCGGAGCGTATCGCCCTCGGTCTCGGCGAACACGTCGATCGCCGTCAGCGCCGCGAGCGCATCCTCGTCGGAACGCCCCCCGCCCTTCCGCACGAAACGAACCTCGACCACTTCGCCCGTCCCGTCGACCGGACGGCAGGCGATGTCGCCGTTGTGCGTCTTGACGTGCACGGCCGTGAAGTCCTCGAGCGGAACTTCGAGACGCCCTTCGTTCTCCGCCCAATGAGAAGGACTCATCCAGCAGCTCGGAAGCACGAGCAGAGCCGCCGCGAGCAGAACGAGGACGCGTGCAGGATGGCGTGTGAGCTTGGTCATCATCGACGAGGTCTCCGACCCGAACCGTCGCCGATTCTAGAGGATGGGCCAACGAGCGTCAATCGAGGCTCGGCGGGCCCGCCATGGCAGACGGGCCCGCCGGGGGGTCTTGGCGCGGGCGGGAGCCGCAGCCCCCGCCCGCGAAGTCGAGCTAGTCCGAGTACACGATCGTCGCGCCGAAGACGAGGTACGCGACCTGCTCGGTCGTGTGCTTTCGCTCGGAATCGGCGACCTGATCCTCGTCGATCGAAAGGCCCATCGTGGTGGCCGACAGCGGTGACGCACCGTGAAGCTGCGCCCAGCCGCCGTTGTTCCCATCCATCGCCGCCTGGGTCGCGAGGGCGACCGCCGGCGTCGAAGAGAAGGCGGGCGAGAAACCGTAGTTGTACGGCGGCGAGTTCGTGACGCCGCGAATCGTGTCGGCACCGAGCGCCGCGCGATACTCGACGCCCGCGACCGAGCCCGATCCGGCTTCGATGACGATCACGCCGACCGTCTCGACGGCGCGCGTCACGTCGGGATCCTCGCAGACCGTCTTCCCGCCGAACAGCGTGCTCGACGTCGGTGGCGCTCCGCGACTCCCGCCGCGGCACCAGAACACCGACCAGTCCGCATCGTTCTCGCTCATCACCTGGCCGAGCACGACCGGCGAGCCATAGCTGTTCGAGTATGCGAGCCCCTGCCCGCCCCACGAGTTGTTCTCGTCGGTGAGGGTGCTCGAGTACGTGAAGGCTTCGAGGGCGCGGCCGTCGGGAAGCGTCCAGGCGCCCTCCTCGACCACGAGGTAGTGGATCGTTTCCGCACTGATCGAGGCGACATCCCCCGGGCTCTGCAGGCGGACATCGAACGAGCTCCCGGTGACATTCGCGACGCGCGTCACGACCGGCGTCGAGTTCGCCGCATACTGCGACGTACACACGACAACCGGGCTCAGATACGTGTTCTGAAGGTTCACGGTCACGGAAGAAGCGCCCGCGACCACGGTCCCTGCCTCGAAGGCGAGCCCGCTGCCGGGCGCTTCGGGCGTCGCGCTCGCCTCGCCGCTATCGGCCGACTCGTTGCCGGCGAGATCGCTCGCGGTAACGACGTAGAAGTACGTGGTCCCGTTCGTGACACCGGTATCCGAGAAGGCGCTCGTCGACAGCAGCGATCCGCTGACGAGCGAGTACGGTCCGCCCGAGCTGGTCGCCCGGTAGACGCTGTATCCGTCGAGATCCGGCTCGCCGTTGTCGGCCCAGTCGAGATCGACGATCGCGTCGCCGGGCGTCGCCGTCAGCGAAGTCGGCGCCGCGGGAGGCGTCGTGTCGCCGCCACCGCCGCAGCCATCGAAGGTCTGACCCGCATTCGGCGCCCCCGGGCTGTCGGCTGCAGGCGCTTGCCAGGTGAAGTCCGCGCCGGCCGAGCCCGTCCCGACTCGCTGGAGCGAGAACCCGATCGGCGTCGAGCCGCTCTCGGCCACGCCGATGTCCGTCGAGGCCATGCCCGACGCCGGACCGTTCGTCGCCGTGAGGGAACCCTCGTAGCTCAGGAACTCGATCACCGTGCCGGCATCGTCGACGAGCGCGACACCGTCCGGAGCCCCGTTCTGAAGCCCCGTGAACGCGAACGAAAGCGTTCCGATGCACCCGCCCTGGTCGGCGAGCGTCCCCGAGAGGTTGATCGTGTTGTAGGTACCGCCGCCGCTCCCGTTGTAGCCGACGAGCGTCCAGCCGGAGAGATCGGTTCCCGCCGGACCCGCGACCTCCACGAACTCACCGGTATCGCCGCTCGTGTTGTCGTAGTGAAGCTCGTTGATCCACGGGTCGCCGCCGCCGCCGCCGCTGCCTCCGCCGCTCGGCGTGGCGCTCGCCTCGGAGCTGTCCGCCGACTCGTTGCCGACGAGATCGACCGCCGTGGCGACGTAGTAGTAGGTGGTACCGTTCGTCACGCTCGTATCCGAGTAGTCGCTCGTGGTGAGGAGCGTGCCATTCAGGATCGAGTACGGCCCGCCGGAGGTCGTCGAACGGAAGAGGTTGTAGCCCGCGAGATCCGGCTCGCCGTTGTCGTTCCAGTCGATGTCGACCTGGCCGTCCGAAGCCGTGGCGAGGATACCGCCCGGTGCCGCCGGCGGAGTCGTATCGCAGGCGTCGAACGTCTGCCCGCTGTTCGGCGCGCCCGGGCTGTCGGCCGCCGGAGCTTGCCAGGTAAAGTCCGCGGCCGAGGATCCCGTCCCGACGCGCTGCAGCGAGAAGCCGACCGGCGTCGAGCCACTCTCCGCCACGCCGATGTCCGTGGACGTCAGGTTCACGGCCGGACCACCGGTCGCCGTGAACGCCCCTTCGTAGCTCAGAAACTCGACCACCGCGCCCGTATCGTCGACGAGCGCCAGGCCGTCCGGCGCCCCGTTCTGCATCCCCGAGAACGAGAACGAGAGCGTGCCCATGCATCCACCCTGATCCGCGATCACGCCCGAGAGCGCGACCGAAGCGTAGGTGCCGCCGCCGTTCCCGTTGTAGCCGTACACGATCCAGCCCGAAAGGTCGGTACCCGCGGGGCCGGCGATCTCGACCATCTCACCGGTATCGCCGCTGACGTTGTCGTAGTGGATCTCGTTGATGAACGGCTGCCCGCCTCCCGTCGTTCCGCAAGCACCGCCGCCAAACAGGCAATCGGCCCACTCGGGGTGATCGACGAACGGGTTTCGGTTGCCCTGGAAACTGAAGATCACGTCGTTGCGCGCCTGTTCTTGCGCGTCGACGGGATCCTCGAGGTGCCACTGGTAGAGGATGCTGAGGATCCCCATGTAGGCCACCGACTGATTGTTTCCCGCGTCCGCGAGGATCAACGCGGTGTCGTCGGTCAGGATGAGGTCCGGTTCGACGGCGCCCGTGACCCCGTGAAGGCCGCCCTCGTAGCGGACGTCCATGTAGAACGCGGCGCGCGCCACGTCTCCGCGGCGATCGATCCAGCACTCCCACGTGCCCGTCTCGTTCGAGCCCTCGGTCCAGTTGGAGTTCCCCGGATAGACGCCGCTGCCCCCGCCCTGACCGTTGTTCACGTCGGTGACCCGTTCCGTGCACGTCGGGCTGCAGTAACGATACGGCTTGTTGCTCCGCGAGGAGTTATAGCCCGAATCGCAGAGGAACAGCGCGTGGCAATCGGTGTAGGGATAGTTGCTGCTGTTGTCGTTCGGGAAGCCGTACGACGAGGGCCACGAATGCTCGCGGTTGTAGTTCGAGTTTCCGCCGCCCGCCTTCGGGTAGCTCGCGTTCTTGTAGAGATCGAGGATGTTGCCGGTGTTGTTCGGATCCTCGTCCGCGAGCTCGAGGATGTCCCACGTGTCGGTCGCGCTCGACGTGTAGGGGAACCGCGTATGATCCTCCACGACGGTATGGACCGTGGCGCGCAGCGTCGTGGCGTTCGTGGCATCGACCGTGTCGTAGTAGCCGGGCGGCGGATCCGCCTTCGCACCGACACTCGTGAACGCGACGAGGACAACCGCGAGGATCGCGACGGCGAATGCGCCGCGACGGAGAAAGGGCATCCCTCCCATGCATCGACTCCTTTGATCAGACCGAACCGAAGGTAACCGCCATCGGCGCGTGGCGCGCCGCTCCCGTACTGCAATTCCGTCATGGACCGTGAAGGGTCGAGCCGCACGGTACCGTATCGCCCGGTGAAACGATAGGGATCGCCGGACAGGAATCAGTGGGGCCCGCGATAGGAATCGGTGAGATTCGCTACACTGGCGCGCATGGAATTCGGAAGGGTCCCAAGCCCAGACGGCATCGACTTCGCTCTGCCGAACGATCATCCACGAACGCGCGACGCCCTGGCCGCGGCACGCCGCCATTCCGACAAGCCCAAGGCGCCCAAGGTCTACCTGGCCGCGCCGGTGTGGAATCACGACGGGTTCGTCGGGAAGATCTATCCGCACGATGTCCGCAAGGGCGACTACCTCGCGGCCTATGCGCGGCAGTTCGAGGCGATCGAGCTGAACTCGACCTTCTACGGTGTGCGGCGCGATTCGCTCCGGAAGTGGCGTGAAGCGGTGCCGCAGGGTTTCCGCTTCTGCCCGAAGTTCCCGCGGTCGATCACGCACGACGCGGCCCTGGTGCGCGTCGAGTCCGAAGTCGCGAGGTTCGCGGATGCCGTTCGCGATCTCGGTTCGCACCTCGGGCCGGTGTGGGCCGTCCTCCCGCCGACGCTCGACCCGTCGGGACGTCGCCACGTCGAGGCCTTCGTGGACGCGGTGCCCGACGACCTCCAGCTCGCGATCGAGCTCCGGCATGCCGATTGGTTCCGCGGCTCGGCCGCCGACGCGCTCCTCGACTTCTTCGAAGAGCGAGGCACGCTCGCGATCGTCACGGATACCGCGGGACGACGCGACGCGATCCATCAGCGGCTCACGGCCTCGTCGGCGATCGTTCGTTTCACCGGCAATCGCCTGCACCCCTCCGATTTCACGCGCATCGACGCGTGGATCCGGCGCCAGGTCGAATGGTTCGAGCAGGGCCTCGAGACGCTGTGGATCTTCCTGCATCAACCGGAGGAGCACGAGACGGTCGAGCTCGCGGAATACTGGGCGAACGGCCTGACGGAAGCCCTCGGCGTTCCCGTGCGCGCGCCCGAGCGCGTGGCGCCCGCGCCGACCCAAGGGCAGCTCTTCGGCGAGACCGACGGATGAGCCGCGCCAAGAGCGATCGACCATTCGACGAGGTCCACGACATCGTGCGCCGGATCCCGTCCGGCCGCGTGATGACCTACGGCCAGATCTCGCAGCTGATCGATCGAAGACTCTCCGCCGTGGGTGTCGGCTGGGCGCTCAACCAGTGCCCCGACGACGTCCCGTGGCAGCGCGTCCTCAACGCGAAGGGCGGATGCTCCACCGACCGTCGCCCCGACTTCGCGCCCGGATCCCAGCGCTGGCACCTCGAGGAAGAAGGCGTCGAGTTCGAGGACGACGGCACCGTCGACCTCGAGCGGTTCCGGTACACGCCGCGCTCACGGAAGAAGGCCCCGGCGAAGAAGGCCCCGGCGAAGAAAGCAAAGAAGACGACGGCCAAGAAGAAAACGAAGCCGAACGCGAAAAAGCGAAAGAAGCGCCCCTGAGATCCGCCCGGGTCTCAGCACTCGATGACGTTGACGGCGAGCCCGCCACGGGACGTCTCCTTGTACTTCGTCTTCATGTCGGCGCCGGTGTCCCGCATCGTCTTGATCACGTCGTCGAGTGAGACCAGATGCCGGCCGTCCCCGCGCAGGGCGATGCGCGCGGCGTTGATCGCCTTCATCGCGGCCATGGCGTTGCGCTCGATGCACGGCACCTGCACCAGCCCGCCCACCGGATCGCACGTGAGCCCGAGATTGTGCTCCATCGCGATCTCGGCCGCGTTCTCGACCTGGTCGACGTTGGCACCGAGGACCTCCGCGAGGCCTCCCGCCGCCATCGAGCACGCGGACCCCACCTCGCCCTGGCACCCGACCTCGGCCCCCGAGATCGAAGCGTTCTCCTTGTAGAGCACGCCGATCGCACCCGCCGTGAGCAGGAACCGGACGATCCCGTCGTCGTTCGCGCCCGGAACAAAGCGGTCGTAGTAGCGGAGCACGGCGGGGATGATGCCGGCCGCTCCGTTCGTCGGCGCCGTGACGACACGGCCGCCGGCGGCGTTCTCTTCGTTGACGGCGAGCGCGTACAGGTTCACCCAGTCGAGCACGTTCAGCGGATCGCTGAGCCCGGACTCGGGACGATGCGACAGCTGCTGATAGAGCTCCGCCGCGCGCCGCTTGACCTCGAGACCGCCGGGTAGGACGCCCTCGGTGCGGCAGCCGCGCTCGATGCACTCCTCCATCACGCGACGGATCTCGAGCAGGCCCTCGCGGATCTCTCCTTCATCGCGGCGCGCCTTCTCGTTGGCGAGCATGACGCCGCTGATCGGCAGATCCGCCTCCTTGCAGATCTCGAGGAGCTTCGCCGCCGTCGTGAACGGGTACGGGACTTCGGTCTGGTCCGGCACGATGCGATCGGCCCCCGCCGCCTCCTCGTCGACGACGAAGCCGCCCCCGACCGAGTAGTACACCCGCTCACGCAGGGTCTCGCCGGCCTCGTCTCGCGCGACGAAGCGCATCCCGTTCGGATGGAACGGCAGCGACTCCCGCTTCTGGAAGACCAGATGCTCGTCGAGCGCGAAGCGGACGGGCTTCTCGCCGAGCAGCCGGAGCTCGCTCGTCTGGCGGATGGCCTCGACGCGCGATTCCATGGTGTCGGGATCGATCTCCTCGGGCGTATCGCCTTCGAGCCCGAAGATGACGGCACGGTCGCTTCCGTGGCCACGCCCCGTCGCCGCGAGAGAGCCGTACAGCACGGCCTGGATCGCACTCGTCCGGGCGAGGAGCCCGTCGCGCCGCAGTCCGACGACGAACTGCCGCGCGGCCCGCATCGGGCCGACGGTATGCGAGCTCGAGGGCCCGATTCCGATCGTGAAGAGGTCGAACACGCTGATGGACATGCCCGGGATTCTACACAACTTGAACTCAGGAGGCTCAAGAGACAGAATACCGGCTCGCCGCGCGCGAGCGCATGCCGCGGCATCCGTGATCCGGGTCGCCCCCGGACCAACCCGGGGATCGCGCCCGATCCCTTCGCATCGATACCCTTCGGAGGCACCCATGTCCCTCGGCAGATTCCAGGTCCCCGTCCCCTCGAACGAACCGATCCGCTCCTACGCGCCGGGCTCCCCCGAGCGAGCTTCGCTCAAGGCCGAGCTCGATCGCCAGGCCGGCATGCAAGTCGAGGTGCCGCTTCGAATCGGCGGCGAGAAGGTCATGACGGGTGACACCGGGACGATGGTGATGCCGCACGATCACGGACACACTCTCGGCACGTTCCACAAGGCCGGGGCCGATCAGGTGCAGGCGGCGATCGACTCCGCCATGGCCGCGAAGGACGCCTGGGCCGCGACGTCGTTCGAGGACCGCGTCGCCGTGTTCCTGCGCGCCGCGCGCCTCCTCGAGACGCGCTACCGCGACTGCATCAATGCGGCCACGATGCTGAACCAGTCGAAGACCGCCTTTCAGGCCGAGATCGATGCGGCCGTCGAGCTCATCGACTTCCTTCGCTTCAACGCGTCGTATCTCCAGGAGATCATGGAGGAGCAGCCGATCTCGGCGCTCGGCGACTGGAACCGCGTCGAGCACCGTCCGCTCGATGGCTTCGTCTTCGCGATCACGCCGT
>CAZQZX010000074.1:0-26215 GCA_964597885.1 uncultured Planctomycetota bacterium | reverse complement strand
AGTCCGGACGTAGTTCCGGGCGAAAGTCATATATCGTTGCCCGGGTTGGTGCCGGTGGCTTTTATGCTTCCGGCACCCCCACTCCCTCTCCCCTCAGCGCTCGGGCAGCCAGCCTCAGCGACGATCCTTCCGCGACTCGTCCTGCTCCTTCGGATTGCCGCCGTCCTTCTCGGCGTCGTCTCCTTCGCCCTCGACCGTGTAGCCGAGCTCCGTCATTCTCGCCTTCTCACGCTCCGTGAGAGCGGGCGTCGGCTCGGGATCGGCAGGGCGCTCCAGGCCGTCGAGCCAGCTCGACAACGCCGTTCGTAGCTCGACGGGCACGGCGCCTCCGTCGCGCGCGAGATTCTTCGACTCGGCCGGGTCGCTCGAGAGCTCGTAGGCCTCGAAGCCGTTGAACTTGGTGTCGTGGATCAGCTTCCACTCGGGCGTGCGAATGCAGACCTTCGGCACGTGCCCGCGATCCACGAACGCGGGAATCTCGTCGAGCTTCCCGTCGAGCACCGGCGCGAGCGAGCGCCCGCGGAGCCCGACGGGCGGATCGGAAACGCCGAGCCACTCGAGGAGCGTGGGGTACAGGTCGATGCTTCGCACCTGCTCGCGCACGCGCCGCCCCCCGTGCGCACCCTTCGGTAGGCGCACGATCAGCGGCACGCGGATCTGCTCGTCGTAGGCCGAGAAGCCATGTCCGGTGAGGCCGTGCTCGAGGAACTCCTCTCCGTGGTCTGCGGTGATCACGAGCAGGGTGTTCTCCCAGACGCCGGCTTTCTTCAGGACCTCGACGAGTCGCTCCAGGTAGCCGTCGACTTCGCGGATCGATCCGTCGTAGAGGTCGACGAGGTAGTCGAGATCGGGCGGCGTCAGCGACTCGCGCCAGGCGCGGTTCTTGGGATTCTGCACGTCTCTTCGGAGCTGGTTCGAGGGCCGGAGCGATCCGCGATAGGGGCGTTCGAACGGGCGGAGGGCTTCCTGGATCGGCTCGTACCAGTGAACGTCGTATGTATGCAGGAACAGAAAGAAGCGGTCGTTCACGAAGGACGGAAGCGCGATCTCCATGCGCGGGAAGATCCGTCGCATCAGGCCGCCCGTGCTGTCGTAGCGGTCGAAGCCTCGCTCGAACCCGAACTTGCCGGCCATCCACGCGGACTCCGTGAACGCGTGCGTCGCGAAGCCTTCGTTGCGGAGGGACTCGGGCAAGGTGGGAAACGCGTCCGGGATGCGTCCGGGATCGGGCCACGAGCGCAGCCCGAGCTCGGTCGGGTAGCGCGACGTGAACATCGCCGCGTGCGACGGCGTCGTCCACGTCGACTGGGCGATCACGTTCTCGAAGACGATCGATTCCTTCGCGAGCGTCTCCAGGTAGGGCGAGGTCGGACGCTCGTATCCGTACAGGCTCAGGTGATCGGCCCGAAGCGTATCGATCGATACGAGCACGAGGTTGGCCTCGGGGAAGACCTTCGGCTCGGCGCCGCCGCACGCCGAGAGGCTTCCCACGACGAGGAGCAGGCTGGCGATCCGCACGAGGGCTTTCACCGAGCGTCGGGCCCGTACACGACGTTGCCGGCGACGATCGTCATCCAGGCCCGCGCCTCCAGGATCTCCGGGTCGGGGCATTCGAGGATGTCCCGGTCGAAGATGGAGAGATCCGCGAACTTGCCGACTTCGAGCGTGCCTCGCAGATCCTCTTCGAACGCGGCATACGCGGCGTCGGCGGTGAAGCCGCGCACGACCTCTTCGCGAGTCATCCGCTGATCCGGGAACCAGCCGCCGTCGGGGGTTCCATCCGGGTGCTGTCGCGTGACGGCCGCATACACGCCGAGCAGCGGATTGACGCGTTCCACCGGGAAATCGGATCCGCAGGGGATCGGGTTTCCGTCATCGAGGAGGGAGCGCCACGCGTAGGCGCCGACGGTGCGGCTATCGCCGAGGCGATCCGGGGCCCAGTCCATATCGGAGGTGCAATGCGTGGGCTGCATCGAAGGGATGATCCCGAGCGTTCGGAAGCGCGGGATGTCCTCGAGTGCGAGCACCTGCGCGTGTTCGATGCGGAATCGCGGATCGGGGTACGGGCTGCGGTCGAACGCGGTCTGGTACGTATCGAGCATCAGGCGATTGCCGCGGTCGCCGATGGCGTGCGTGCATACCTGGAAGCCCGCCCCGAGGCAGTCGTTCACGATGGTCTCGAGCGTGGTGCGATCCGTCACGAGCAGGCCGCGGTTGGTGGGATCATCGCTGTAGGGCTCGAGGAGAGCCGCTCCGCGCGAGCCGAGCGCGCCGTCCACGTACATCTTCACCGCGCGCACGGTGAGCCGGTGATTGCCGGTGCCGATCTCGGGCCCGCGTCGTAGCGCCTCCTGCAGGTACGGGGACGTGGCCGACACCATCGCGTAGAGTCGGAAGTCGAACCGTCCGTCGTCGATCAGCTCGCGGTACACCTCGAGCGTGCGCTTGTCGACGCCGGCATCGTGGATCCCGACCAGGCCGTAGCGATAGCACTCTTCGATCGCGAGCAACGTCTCTTTGCGGATCTCCTCGCGGGTCGATTCCGGAACATGACGCTCGACCAGGCCGGAAGCGGTGTCGATCAGAACGCCCGTGGCTCGCCCGCGCGCATCGCGGTGGATCTTCCCGCCGTCGGGATCGGGGGTCTGGGTGTCGATGCCGGCGATATCCATCGCGCGTCGATTCGCCATGACGGCGTGCCCGTCGACCCGCTCGAGCACCACGGGATTCTCGGGAGAGACCGCGCTCAGGGCCTGATGCGTGGGGAAGGCCTTCTCGGGCCAGTCGTTCTGGTCCCATCCGCGCCCGAGGATCCACTGACCGGGCTCACTCTCGCGCGCCGCGGCGGCCACCATCTCGACGATGGACTCGAAAGACGGCGTGCCCATCAGATCCAGTCGCCTCAGGGAGGCCCCGAGCCCGACGAGGTGCGCGTGCGCATCGTTGAAGCCCGGGTAGGCCGCCCGGTCGCCGAGTTCGACGACGCGCGTCTCGGGGCCGATGTAGCTCGCCGCTCGCGATCGCTTGCCGACGAACAGGATCCGCTCCCCGCCGATCACGACGCTCTCGGCCGTGGGGGAGTCGGAGTTCATCGTGTAGATCGAGCCGCCTTGGACGACGAGGTCCGCGACGGTCTGTGTGCGCGGAGTCTGTCGACAATGAACCAGGGTGCTGATCCCTATCAGCGCGAGGATCACGAGCAGCAGCGTGCGTCTTGCCATCGAATCGGGTCTCCACGACTAGGGGAACGCGTCCGATTCTAGCCCTCGCGCCGCGTCGTTGGAAGCGTGTGCCGGGCGCGCCGTGGATTTCCATAAACTCGTGCCGCTTCGAATTCCGAAAGACCCGAGGGAAACCGGGCCCGCGCGCCCCGCGCGAGTCTGTGTCCGTGAACACCAGGGGGATACGACCGATCATGATTCCCAAGAAAAGAGACACGTTCCTCGGCGAGATCCTGCTGCAAGCGGGACTCGTGACGCAAGAGGGGCTCGACCAGGCGCTCTCCCGACAGAAGGAGACGGGGCAGCTTCTCGGTGAGACCCTCGTCGCGCTCGGGCAACTGAGCCAGGAAGACATCGAGTGGGCGCTCTCCAGCCAGTATCAGCTCCCGTTGATCCGGCCGGGGGACATCACCGTCGATCCGGGCTGTCGGGACATCATCCCGGAGACGCTCGCCCGCGAGTTCAACGTGGCGCCTCTCTTCCGGACGGGCAACGAGCTCTCGGTCGTGGTCGACGACCCGCTGAAGCTCGAGCGACTCGCATCGCAGGAGACGTTCGGTGAGTTCGAGCTGAACATCGCGCTCGGCACACATCAGGATGTCGCCACGCTGATCGACGAGCTGTACGGACGCCTCTGCGTCGATCCTTCGGAGGCCACGAGGGATCCCGTGGAATCGTCGCGGCTCGATTCGAAGGATCTCGAGCACTACGTCGCGGACTATTCCGGTCGTTCGCTGGCCGAGATGATCCTGCGCCGCTCGCTCTCGGCCCATGCGACGTCGATCTTGCTCGACCCGGGTGCGCCGTTCGGCGAAGCGAAGATCCGAACCGGAAGCACCGTCCACGAGACGTACTCGCTGCGCTCCGACTGGTATCGCACGCTCGTGCGCGCGTTCTTCGCGATGAGCGGTGACGGCTTGCCGACCGACTCGCCGCCGGAGGGGCTCCACGAGGCCGTCGGCCGCGTGACGATCGGCGAGGACGAGATCGCCTTCTCGGTGACGCTCGTCTCCAAGCCGGACGGACCGGCCGCCATCCTGAAGCTTCCGGTGGGGCCGCCGACGCTCCCGAAGCTCAAGGACCTGCGCCTCCCGGATCGCGCGACCGATCAGCTGGCGACGCTCCTCGCGCGGCGCCAGGGATTGTGGATCGTCTCCGGCAGCCCGCCGGCCGCCACGAGTCGCATCCTCCACACGCTCACGCAGGCGATGCTCGGCCCCGGCCGCCGCTTCGTCTCGCTGCGCGAGGATTCGCGCGGCTACGAGAAGCTCGACGCGTTCCGCTCGCTGCAGGTGATCGACCCGATGGTCGGCGCGGATCGTTTCGTCGTTCCCGGCGACGGGGAGTGGGACGGGATCGTCCTGCCTTCGCTCTTCGAACGACGCGAGATCGAGCGGGCGCTCCGCTACGCGCTGACGGGCCGGACCGTCGTTGCCTCCATGGATTTCCCGGATCCCCGATCGGTGATCCGCTATCTGCTTTGCCACGACATCAACGTGGCGCTCGTGACGAGTGCGCTCGCGGGCGTCCTTGTTCAGAAAGAGATCCGTGTCCTCTGCACGCACTGCAAGGAGCGGATCGAAGGCCCCGGCCGCTTGCCGGTGTCCCACGAGACGACCGATACCCCCCAGATTCCGACGTTCCGTCCGGTGGGCTGCGAGGTCTGCCGCTTCACCGGCTTCTCGAGCCAGGACACGCTGCTCGATTTCTGGGCCATGGACCGCAGTCTCAAGCGGATCCTGCACGGCAACGAGCCGCTCGCCGCTCTCGAAGACCACGGCGGAGCCGGTCTGTCGGACGGATGCATGGAGCGTCTGCGCCGGGGTGAAACGGTTCTCGAAGAAGTTCTGTCGGTCTGCGACATCTGATCCCAGGAGGATGAAGCGCCATGGCGGCGATTGATGAACTGTTCTCGCTCATCAAAGAGCAGGGAGCTTCGGACTTGCACCTCGCGACGGGCGCGCCGCCCTTCCTCCGTCTGCACGGAGAGATGCGGCCTCTCGACTACGATGAGCTGACGCCCGAGCTCACGAAGCGCCTGCTGTACGAGATGATGACCGAGGAGCAGATCCTGCGCTTCGAGAAGGAGAAGGACATCGACTTCTCCTACGAGATCACCGGGGTCACGCGACTTCGTTGCAACATCTTCGAGCAGCGCAAGGGAATCGCCGGGGTCTTCCGAATGATCCCGACGACGATCCTGAGCGTCGAGCAGCTCGGATTGCCCGAGTCGGTGCTCGACTTCACGCGGGCTTCGCAGGGGCTCGTCCTCGTGACGGGCGCGACGGGCTGCGGGAAGTCGACGACACTCTCGGCGCTGATCGACCACATCAACAGCACGTCGCGAAAGCACATCGTGACGGTCGAGGATCCGATCGAGTTCATCCACAAGAACCAGCGATCCCTCGTGAACCAGCGAGAGGTCGCGAGCCATACGCGCTCGTTCTCGCGGGCGCTCCGCGCGTCGCTTCGAGAAGACCCGGACATCATCCTCGTCGGTGAGATGCGAGACCTCGAGACGATCCAGCTCGCGATCACGGCGGCCGAGACCGGACAGCTGGTGCTCGGGACGCTGCACACCTCGACGGCCTCGCAGACGATCGACCGAATCATCGACGTCTTCCCGCCCGAGCAGCAGAACCAGATCCGCGTCATGCTCGCTGAGAGTCTGCGTGGCGTCGTGAGTCAGCGCCTGCTCAAGCGGCGTGACGGTGCGGGTCGAGTGCCGGCCGTCGAGATCCTGTCGGTAACCGGCGCGGTCGGCAACCTGATCCGCGAGCAGAAAACCTACCAGGTTCCCTCGATCATCCAGACGGGACGAAAGGACGGCATGCAGAGCCTCGACGCCTCGTTGCTCGACCTTCTCAAGAAGCAGCTCGTCGAACCGGAGGAAGCCTACGCCCACGCGATCAACAAGGCGAACTTCAAGCAATACCTGCCGGCTACCGCGCGCGAGAGGCGCACCGCAGGAGCGACGGCCTAGATGAGAGGAAAGCTCGCCAGGCGAAAGAAGAAGCCACCCGAGGCCGAACCGGCTCTCGCGTCGGTATCGAACACCCCGCATGGCCAGTCGGTCTTCACCGGCGACCTGGGGCAGTTCGGTCTCGTCGACATCGCGCAGACGATGATGATGGGCCGCAAGACGGGGCTCTTGACCGTCCGCTCGGGGAACCGAGTCGGCTACATCTACTTCCGAGACGGTCAGGTCGTCTACGTCATGGACGATCAGTTCCTGCAGGGACTGCAGGCGGCCCTCCAGGTCTTTCTCTGGCGAGAGGGGACCTTCGAGTTCGATTTCGACAAGCCGACGCCCGGCGAGAACATCACGGTCACGACCGAGAACCTTCTGTTCGAGGTGGCGCGCCAGCTCGATGAAGCCGAGCAAGGCCTTCGCGGCAAGCGTCGGAAGGGCGGGACCGTCGCGCGCAATCTGCAGGAACGACACATGGAGGCGATCCGCGAGACCTTCGCGGAGATCGCCAAGCGGGTGATGCCCGAGGTGAAGGGCGGCGGCCGCATCGCCCCGCGCGGCTCGAGCGTCGAGACGTGGCTGAAGCGACTCACGCCGACGACCGGCGATTCGCTGTTCCTCATCCCGGGTCTCAAGCCGAAGCTGAAGAAGGGCGGCGTCGTCACGAACCTCGACGGCCCTCGCGTCGATCCGAACTCGATCGATCGGTTCGTCCGTGCGACGCTCGATCGTCCGCAGCAGGAGGCGCTCCGCAAGGACCGCCAGATCGAGATCCTCGTCGAGGTGGGGCAGGCCGCGCCCGCGCGGTTGCAGATCTCGGGTGAGGGCGCCAAGAAGATGGTCGTCGCGCACCTCCTCTACAAGGTGCCGGATCTCTTCGCGCCGTTCGAGACCGATCCCTCGTTCGTCGACCTGGTTTCCGGGCTCGAGCAGGGGCTCGTCCTCGTGGCGGGCGCGCCTTCGTCGGGCAAGTCCCGTCTGATGTCGAGCCTCATCCGCCGACGTGCGGAAGGACGCGGCTCGCTCGTGCTGCTGCTCTCGCGTACCCGTGAGTTCATCTTCGAGAACACGACCGGACTCGTTCTCCAGCGGCAGCAGCCCAAGGGCACCGTCGAGTTCGGCGAGACGATCCGCGTGTGTCTCGGCCAGAACCCCGATCTGCTCGCCGTGGACGGGCTCGACGGACCGGGATGGATCGAGACGGTGGTCCGTGCCTCGTCGACCGGCGTCGGCATCATCGCGAGCCTCGAGGCGGATACGCCCCAGGAGGCGCTGCACCAGGCATCGGACTTCCTCGAGCGCAAGAAGGACGTCGTCTCCCGGAAGCTCTTCAAAGAGAACTTCCGCTCGCTGCTGTTCCTCGAGAAGCACGAGCCGAGCGCGCAGGGGCTCACGGGCATCCGCGTGCATCACTACGGCCCGAGCGAGACGCCCGGTCAGGCGCGCATCGAGGTGCCGGCGCTCGGAACGATGTTCGGCGTCTCGCAGGTGACCGACCTCTAGGACGGATCGCCACCGGGCGGCCGGGGGCTCGGCCGTGATTCCGAGGCGGGGTCCGCGTTGGTCCCGACGTGGATTCGGCTCGTGCTATAATCCGCGCTCGCGTCCGGTTCGGCGCGTGCCGACCCCGCGCGTCTCGACGCATCCGAGTCCCGACCGAGCTCGCCATGAACGAACGATCCGACACTCCCTCGCGCTCGCACCTCACGGTGACCGCGGTCGCGATCGCCCTGGCGCTCATCGCGATCGCCGTATCGATCAACTGGCCGCAGAAGTCGGACGGGCCGGAGGGCAAACCTCACCTCATCCTCATCACCGCCGACACGCTCCGGCGCGATCGGCTCGGGAGCTACGGCAGCTCGGGCAGCATCACGCCCGTACTCGATCGGCTCGCGCGCGGTTCGTACGAGTTCCGCAACTTCGTCAGCGCATCGAACAACACGTCGGTCACGTTCTCTTCGATGCACACCGGCGCCTACATGCGGTCGCACAAGGTGCAGGGCCTCTCCTACATGGGGTATCAGCTCGACCCGGCGTTCGACACGCTCGCCGAGTCGCTGCGCGATGCCGGGTACATCACGCTCGCCGCGGTGAGCGCGCGCGTCGTCGACGGCGTGGCCTCGGGATTCACCCAGGGATTCGACGCCTACGTCGACTGCGGCTCCGAGTACGCCAAGCAGCCCGCCGCGATCACGAACGACAAGCTGCTCGCCGCCCTCGACACGGCTCTCGAGGAGGATGCGAGCGGGGCTCCCGTCTTCGTGTGGGCGCACTACTTCGATCCGCACTGGCCGTACGAGCCCCCGAGCCCGCATCGCGAGCTCTATCTCGACCGGCCCGCGGTCGACTACTTCGGCGGAGAAGAGCCCGAGCTCCCCGATTCGACGAAAGACTGGGATCTCACCGAGGAACAGCGCGAGTTCTTCCGGCTGCAGTACGACGGCGAGACGCGCCGGATGGATGCGGAGATCGGCCGCCTGCTCGACGCTCTCGGAGAACGGGGCTTGCTCGAGAACGCGGTGGTCGTGTTTACCGCAGACCACGGCGAGAACCTGGGCGAGCGCGGTTTCTTCGCGAATCACCAGCGACTGTTCCATGAGGTATCCGAGCCACCGCTGCTCGTACGCGTTCCCGGCCAGGAGCAGGGGCGTCTCGTCGAGACCGCGGCGCAGACGGTGGACGTGCTGCCCACGCTGCTCGACTTCGCCGGGGTGAAGACGCTTCCCGAACAGGTCGACGGGCAGAGCCTCCTGCCGTGGCTCCGCGACGACGCGAGCGCCGACGACGTCCGCACGCTCTTCAGCGAGGGTGCATACCAGAAGGAGAAGATCGTCCGTCGCGGCGACTTCAAGCTCGCGTACCGTCTGCAGCCGCACGTTCCGACCGAGGCGAGCTTCGAGCTCTACGACGTCGAGGCGGATCCGGCGGAGCGAACGGAGCTCAGCGAATCGCATCCCGATGTGCGTCGCGAGCTCGAGGAGGAGCTCCACGAGTTCCTCGGACAGGTGCCGATCCGTGTGAAGGTGACGTGCCTCGACGGTCAGGCTCATACCGTGCGGGGGATCCTGCGTCCGCTGAAGTCCTCCATCGTTTCGGTCACGGCGATGGGGCTCGAGGCCGACGACCGGCACGGCGAAGACCGAGGCACGCTCGAGATGAACCTGCGGCTCGACGGCGAGGACACCGACGAGCTGTTCGTCGCGGCCGACTGGACCTCGGCGCTCGGCGTGCTGTTCGAGGTCGACGGCAAGCCGCTGCCGCTCGAGGCGCTGCGTCTCGCCGAAGACGCGTCTCCCGAGCGTTCGATCTATCGGCATCTGCTGTACCTCGACGACGCGTCACCGGCGCCGGTGCCCCGTGGCGACTCGCCGATCGTCGAGATCCGCCGCGAGGATCGGGGCGACCACCACCGGCTTCCGCTGCGATTCGAGCGGCCGGCCGGGAGCGAGGGCGGTCCGTTCGAGCTGCGGGTGTACGGCGCCGCGGGGATCCGGGTCGAGGAGGCCCGTCCGGCGGGGGGCGTGCTGGTGGAGCGGTCGGAGGATCGGCTGGTGGTCCGCGTCGCGGGACGCTCGGCCGAGCTCGTGCTGGTGGTCCCGGCCGGCCCCGGGTTCCTGGTCACGGACCTCCGGATCGGCAAGCGTCCGATCGATCCCGGCGACGTCGCGCTCGAAGGCGGGCTCCGAACCGCTCCCGGCGTCGCGTTCCCGTCGGTCCTGTACTCGCCGCGGGTCCGGCTGGCCCGGGCCGGGGAGGGCGGCGGCCAGTCGCCGGATCCCTCGAGGACGCCGGTTCTGGTCGAGATCTCGAGCCCCTTCCTCGATGGGCCTTCCGGCAGCGGCAAGTCTCTCCTCGACGTCGATCCCGCCTCGCTCGACCCCAAGGTGCGCAAGCAGCTCGAGGAGCTCGGATACCTTCCGACGAGCGGCAACCAGCAGAACTGAGCCCCCCGAGGCTCACGCGCCCCTCGCACGCGGTTCTGGCGCGCTGGGAATCCGTCGCAAGTGTCTGCGGTGATTGGCCTTGGCGGTTCGGCTGTCGGCGCCTTCGAAAGGCCGGAAAGGCGTTGATTTCCAGGGGCGAAATGCTAACGTTAACGTTTTTTCGTGACCTGGCAGCGCCGGGCCCTCCCGCGCCGACCCACCGCCCCTCGCGTACGACGCCTCGGGCGGCTCGATTTGCGCGGTTTGAAGCGAGACCGGCATGAGTGACACCGACCATTCGACGACGACGGCCGTCATCCTGGCGGCGGGCAAGGGAACGCGCATGAAGTCGGAGCGCCCGAAGGTGCTCCACGAAGTGTACGGCCTCCCGATGCTTCGACACGTCATCGACGCCGCCCGCGAGGCGGGTGCGGATCGGGTGGTCGTCGTGGTCGGGCACGGCCGCGATCAGGTGCGGGACGCGATCGGTGACGACGATATCGCGTGGGCCGTCCAGGAGCCACAGCTCGGGACGGGGCACGCGCTTCAGGTGGCGCGCGAGGCCGTTGGCGACGAGGCCCAGACGCTGCTCTTGCTGTACGGCGACGTGCCGCTGGTGCGATCGGAGGCGCTTCGGGCGCTCCTCGAGCATCATCGGGGCCGCGCGAGCCGCATGACGGTCCTCACGACGCGGGTCGAGAATCCGACCGGATACGGACGGATCCTGCGCGACGCCGACGAGATCGTCGGGATCCGTGAGGAGCTCGACGCCAGCGCCGAGGAGCGGCGCATCGACGAGATCAATACCGGGATCTACGCGTTCGAGGCCCCCGAGATTTTCGGGGTGGTCGACGCGCTGACCCCGAACGAGACCAAGGGTGAGGTGTACCTGACCGACGCGGTCGACTCGCTGAGGCGGAGCGGCCGGGTCGTCACGACGTTCGAGGACGCGGAAGCGGGCGACTATCAGGGTGTGAACAGCCGTGCGGACCTCGCGCGGTGTGCCGAGCGCATGCACGATCGGATCCTCGCGGCCCACATGGACGCGGGAGTCACGATCGTCGATCCTCGCACGACGTTCATCGACGTCGGCGTCGAGATCGGCGCTGACACGGTGATCCATCCCTGCACGGTGATCCGCTCGGGCGTTCGCATCGGACGGAAGTGCGAGGTGGGGCCGTTCACGCATCTTCGGGTGCGCACCGACATGGCGGACGGCTCCGAGGTCGGCAACTTCACCGAGGTCAAGAACTCCAAGATCGGCGAGGGCTCGAAGGCGAAGCACCTCACCTATCTCGGGGATGCGGTGCTCGGCAGCTCCGTCAACATCGGGGCCGGAACGATCACCGCGAACTACGACGGCGTGAAGAAGTCGCCGACGGTGATCGGCGATCGTTCCTTCGTCGGGAGCGGCACGGTCTTCGTCGCTCCGGTCGAGATGGAGTCGGGCGCGACGACGGGTGCGGGTGCCGTGGTCGTTCGCGATTCGCGGATCGCCGAAGGTGAGGTCTACGCGGGCGTGCCCGCGAAGAAGTTGAAAGCCAAGAGTCGCGGGTAAGCGGAGCGGACTGAAAGAGTCATGGCCTACACGGATCTGATCGTCTTCTCGGGGAATTCGTGCCGACCGCTGGCCGAGCGGATCTGCGAGGACCTCGGAATCCCGCTCGGTGACGCTCACGTCGATCGATTCCCGGACGGCGAGATCGATATCAAGATCCGCCGCGACGTCCGCGGTGCCGATACGTTCGTCGTGCAGACCGGCGCCGAGCCGGTGAACGGCAACATCATGGAGCTCCTGCTCCTGATCGACACTCTGAAGCGGGCGTCGGCCGGACGTATCACGGCGGTGATCCCGTATTACGCCTACGCCCGCAAGGACCGAAAGGACGAGGGCCGCGTTCCCATCTCGGCCAAACTCGTCGCGGACCTGATCTCGGCGGCCGGCGCGAATCGCGTCATCACGGTCGACCTGCACGCCGCCCAGATCCAGGGCTTCTTCGACGTGCCGGTGGACCACCTCTTCGCGATGCCGGTCTTCCTCGAGTACTTCAAGAAACTGGCGCTCGACCCGGTTTGTGTCGTGGCGCCGGATGTCGGTAGCGTCCGCATGAACCGAGCGTTCGCCCGCCGCCTCAACTGCGACCTCGTCATCCTCGACAAGCGGCGCGTGAGCGGCACCGAGACGGAGGTGCTGAACCTCATCGGGGACGTGGACGGCAAGAACTGCATCATCTGCGACGACATGATCTCGACCGGAACGTCGATCGTGAAGGCGACGGAAGCGGTGCGGGCCAACGGCGCCGAGAAGGTGTACCTGTGCGCGACCCACCCCGTCCTGTCCGGGAATGCGGTCGAGACCCTGAACGCCGCGGAAGGGGTCGAGAAGATCGTCGTGACCGATACGATCCCGGTGGACAACAAGCCGGTCGATCGCCTCGAGGCGCTCAGTATGGCGACGCTCCTCGGCGACGTCATCGGACGTATCCACCGCAGCGAGTCGGTGAGCTACCTGTTCGAGAAGTACAAAGACTGACAATAGAGACGGCGTCTCGGTTGGATGCCGAATCCGTGAACCCAGGTTAGTTGGAGGAGATCCGATATGGATCTACTTGTCATCGAAGTAGAAAAGCGGGAAGCGCTCGGTTCGCGCGCGAGCCAGAAGCTGAGAGCCGGAGGACGCGTTCCGATCGTCCTGTGCGGCCTCGGGCGAGAGTCGATCTCGTTCAGCGCGCCGCGCGACCAGGTCGACGGCATCGTGAAGGCGGGGGCGCACCTCGTCGAGATCGATCTCGGCGGCACGCAGCAGCAGGCGCTTCTCAAGGACATCCAGTGGGACTACCTCGGCGATGAGGTGCTCCACATGGACTTCGCCCGCGTCGACCGCGACAAGAAGGTGACCCTGACGGTGCCGATCGAGTTCGAAGGGCACGCCAAGGGGACGGCCGAGGGTGGCGTCTTGAACCATGTCATGAACGACATCGAGATCGAGTGCCTTCCGAAGCACATCCCGAACAACATCCTCGTGAACGTGAGCGAGATGGGAGTCGGGGAGCACCTGTTCGCGAAGGACCTCGCGTTCCCGGATGGGGTCGGCGCGGTCCATCCCGACGCGGTGGTCGCGACCGTGACGTTCGCCGCGGCCGCGGAAGACAGCGGCGAGGACGACGACGCGGAGCCGGAGATCCTGACCGCCAAGGAATAAGGAGGCACGGGCCGTCGACTTCGGCTGAGGCCATCGGATGGAAGAGCCCGAAAACGAGTCCGCCGGGAGCCCGCCCCCCGAAGCCGGTGGGGTGAAGGAGCCGCCCACGCGGATCGTCGTGGGGCTCGGCAATCCGGGGCCGCGCTACCGGGATACCCGCCACAACGTGGGGTTTCGCGCCGTGGATCTGCTCGCCGAGCGCCTGCGCGTGGAGCGGGAAGAGCCGCTTTCGCACTCGGTTGCGGCGAAAATCCAGGTGGGAGAGGCTCGGGTCTGGCTGGCCAAGCCCCTGACCTTCATGAATCGCAGCGGCCGGGCCGTCCGGGAGCTGCTCGAGGTGAGTGGTGACGTTGACGCAGGGATTTTGATAATTTACGACGACTTCCATCTGCCGCTCGGGAGGATTCGGTTTCGTCCGAAGGGTTCCGCGGGCGGGCAGAACGGGGTCAAGAGCATCATCGAGACGCTCGGCCGCGAGGACTTCGGGAGGCTGCGCATCGGGATCGGATCCCCGCGCGCCGGCGAAGACCCGGCCGATCATGTCCTCTCGCCCGTCCCCCCCGGGGAACGCCGCGTGCTCGAAGAGACGATCGAGCTCGCCGCCGAGGGCGCCGAGTCCTGGATTCGGAGCGGGGATCTCGTGGATTGCATGAATCGATACAACGGCGGCGCGTGAAAGGGTTACGCGGCACCGAGACCAGAAGCGCGCTGTCACGGGACTAGCGACACAACAGAACACACGGGCTCGCACTTGTAGGAAGAGCGGGCAGTCAGGAAAAGCGGCCGGCGGGAGTCTGAGCCCGGCCGGCACGCGGAGGACGACGGATTTGAAGATCTACGAAGGAATGTTCCTTTTCGAGGCGAAGGAGAAGGCCGACTGGGAGCCGCTCCGCGAGCACGTGCTCGGCATCCTCGATCGACACGGCGCGAAGATCCTTCGCGAGGAGAAGTGGGGAGAGCGGAAGCTGGCGTACGAGATCAAGCGCGTCCGCCGCGGGATCTACTACCTCACGTACTTCGAGGCGCCGCACACGGCGATCGACCTCATCCGTCGCGACTGCAAGATCTCCGAGCATGTCCTCCGAGTCCTCATCCTGAAGAAGGACAAGCTGCCCGAAGAGAAGCCGGCCGAGCCGGCTGAGGGAGCGGCTGCTGCCGGTGCGTCGGCTGCTGCGGCTCCGGCGGGCGAGGGTGCTCCGGCGGCTGCGGCTGCGGCACCGGCGGAGACGGCCACGGCCGTCGCCGAGGAGCCCAAGCCGGAAGCGGAAGCCGCCCCGGCAGGCGATGCAGCCCCGGCAGGCGATGCAGCCCCGGCAGGCGATGCCGCCCCGGAAGGCGACGCCGCGCCGGCGGGTGATGCCGGCGGTGACGACAAGGCTTAAAGTCCCGTAGAATCTCGAACCCGGCGGCCAGCGCGGTCGCCGGTCGCATTTGAACCGAGGATCTTTCGATGGCCAAGCGATACAAGCAGTTTTCGAGCAAGAACCGCGACCGATTCACCCGAACGGGCGAAGAGATCGACTACAAGAACTTCGGCGTGCTGCAGAAGATGTGCACCAACCAGGGCAAGATCTTCTCGCGCAAGCGCTCGGGCAACACCGCCAAGCACCAGCGGCAGGTGAAGCTCGCGATCAAGCACGCGCGCTTCATGGCGCTTCTTCCGTACGTCGGTCAGTAGGCCCGTTCGCCGGTTCGAAGGCGTACCTATCCCGTAATCGCACACGCCCGGCGGCGGAAGGGGAGTTCCCCCTGGAAGCCGGTCCCGAGGCGAGACGAGTGAGAGAGAACTGACGATGAAAGTCATCCTTCGCAAGAGAATCGAGTCGCTGGGGAGTCCCGGTGAGGTCGTCGACGTCGCCACCGGATACGCGAGGAACTTCCTCCTCCCGAAGGCGATGGCGTACAGCGTCACGTCCGACAACCTCAAGCGCGTCGAGACCGAGAAGGTCAAGTTCGAGGAAGAGGAGCGCCAGCGCATCGAGGGCCTCAAGTCGTTCGCCGAGAAGATCAAGGCCGCTTCGTGCTCGATCGAGGCCAAGGCGAGCGAGGAAGGACACCTCTACGGCTCGGTGACGTCCGCGATGATCTCCGAGGCGCTCGCGAAGGAAGGAATCGAGCTCGAAGCCCGCTCGATCCAGCTCGAGAAGCCCATCAAGGAAACGGGTGTCTTCACCGTTCCCATCCACCTTCACGCCGATATCACTTCCGAGCTCAAGGTGTGGGTCATGGACTCGTCCGAGGACAAGGAAGACGGCGACGGCGACGACGATGCCGCAGCCGCCGAGGGCGAGGACGCGTCCGAAACCTCCGAATGATTCATGGCTCTCGCTTGCCGCGACGGACTGTGAGATACTATCCGCTTGCGGTTGGCTTGATGGGCTTCTTCCGGAGGGCGACGGATGAAGGGGGACGAGACACTAGGGCGGGTACCTCCGCATAACACCGAAGCGGAGGTTTCGTTCCTCGGCTCGGCGATGCTCGATCAGGAGGTGCTCGGCGAGGCGGCACAGCTGCTCTCGCCGGAAGACTTCTACAGCACCCAGCACCAGATCCTGTTCCGGAAGCTGGTCGGGCTGTACGACGCGGGGCAAGCGGTCGACCTCGTCATCGTGAAGGATGCGCTGGCGAGCGAAGGACTCCTCGAGAAGGTCGGTGGCGTGGAGAACCTCGTCACGATCGTCGAGTCGGTTCCCTCCTCGGCCAACGGTCTTCACTACGCGGGCATCGTCCGCGAGAAGGCCACCATTCGGCGGCTCATCCAGACCGCCACGCAGATCATCCAGGAAGCCTACACCGGCACGCCCGACGTCGACGAGATGGTCGATCGCGCCGAGCAGGCCGTCTTCGAGGTCGCGAGCGATCGCGAGAAGGGATCCGCGACCGACATCGGCGAGATCCTGCGCGAGACCTTCGACAAGATCGACCGCATGCACGAGACCGGCGGTCGATTCGAAGGGCTCGAGACCGGCTTCTACGACCTCGACAACATGACGACGGGCCTGCAGCCGTCGCAGCTGATCATCATCGCGGGCCGTCCCTCGATGGGGAAGACGTCGTTCGCGCTCGCGCTCGCCGGGAACGTCGCCGTGCGGGAGGATCAGGCGGTCGCGATCTTCTCCCTCGAGACCTCGCGGCAGCAGATCGCCGAGAACATGCTCTGCATGCGCGCCGGCGTCGATGCGCACCGGCTCCGCAAGGGGGAGATCACCGAAGAGGAGTGGCCGAGGCTCACCGATGCCGCCGACCGGCTCTCCGCGTCGAAGATCATCATCGACGATACCCCCGGGCTGTCGCCGCTCACGCTGAAGGCGAAAGCCCGCCGCATGAAGGCGCGCGACAACCTCGGCCTGATCGTGATCGACTACCTGCAGCTGATGGATGCGCCGCACGCCGAGAGCCGCCAGCAGGAGATCTCGGTCATCTCGCGCTCTCTGAAGGGAATCGGTCGCGAGCTGAGCGTGCCCGTGATCGCGCTCTCGCAGCTCAACCGTTCGGTCGACGCTCGCGAAGACCACCGACCTCGCCTCTCCGACCTTCGAGAATCGGGCGCCATCGAGCAGGATGCCGACGTCATCATGTTCCTCTTCCGCGAGGAGTACTACGAGCCGACGGAAGAGAACCGCGGCATGGCCGAGGTCATCGTCGCCAAGCAGCGAAACGGCCCTACCGGGAAAGTCGATCTCCGGTTCCGAGGCAGCTGTCTGCGCTTCGAGAACCCGTCGCTGCCCGGGCACGGGGACGGGGCCTGACCTCATGACGCGGTCGTGGTGCTCGCTGGTTGTGCTCGTCGTCGTGTCGTGGACCGGACTTCTCGGCTGGGGGGCTCCCGCATTCGGGCAGCCTCCGGCCGTGTCGCTCGAGGGGCGTACGGTCAACCGTGTCGATGTCGTCGGCAACGAGCGCATCAGCGATCAGGCGGTGCGCGTGACCGCGCGGACGCGCGAGGGTGAGCCGCTCCGTGGGGCCGTACTCGACCAGGACGTCAAGCGTGTGCACGCCCTCGGCTTCTACGAGGTCGACGTCTTCGTGGAGCCCGACGGCGACGGCGTGGTCGTCCGCTTCGAGGTCAAGGAGAACGCGCGCATCGCGAGCGTGAAGTTCAAGGGGATGAAGAAGCTCGAGCGCGGAGACGTCGACGCGGCCGTCGGTCTCAAGCCCGGGCAGTTCATCAGCGACATGATCCTCGAGATCGTCACGCGCGACATCGAGCGGCTGTACGATCAGAAGGGATTCCTCTTTGCCGACGTGAAGGCGCAGAAGCGGGCGACGGCCGAGGGGATCGATCTGACCATCCGCGTGATCGAAGGTCCGCGTGTCGCCGTCGAAGACATCAAGATCGTCGGCAACAAGCATCTGACGGCGAAGCAGCTCCGACGCATCATCCGGACGAAGTCGTCCGGCTTCATCCGCAACCGCTACATCGATCGCGAGGTGCTGGACCAGGATGTCATCGCCATCCGCAACTGGTATCGCGCGGAGGGATACCGCGACGTCAAGGTGAACCTCGGCGACGTGTGGTTCAACCAGAGCCGTCGACGCGCGTCGATCACGATCTTCGTCGAGGAAGGCGTTCGCTACCAGGTGCGCGATATCCGCTTTGAGGGGAACACGCTCTTCACGGAAGAGGAGCTTCGCTCGTCGATCGGGATGACCTCGGGAGAGTTCCTCGTCGATCGATTCGTGGCGCGGGATCGGCAGCGCATCCAGCGGATGTACGGCAAGCAGGCGTACATCGACGCGCGCGTCGTCGCGGATCCGCTGTGGGACGATCGCTCCCCGGGCGTGTGCGACCTCGTGTTCCGGATCGAGGAGGGGGAGAAGGTCTTCCTCGGCAAACTGCGCATCGACGGCAACCGACTCACGAAGGAGAAGGTGATCCGCCGCGAGATCTCGCTCTCGCCCGGTGATCCCATCGACTTCGAGGAGGTCCGCCGCAGCTACAACCGCCTCGCGCAATCGAGCTACTTCGTTCCGGAGGCCATCCGGATCGAGGCGGACGACGCGCCCGGCAACGACACGGCGTCGATCCGCGACTACACGGTGTCGGTCGAGGAAGGCCAGACCGGCTTCATCCGGTTCTCGGTCGGTGTCGGCTCGAACTCCGGTATCGTCGGTGACATCTCGCTCATCAAGCGGAACTTCGACATCGGCGACCTGCCGGAGAGCTTCTCGGACGTCTTCGCGGGAGAGGCGTTCACCGGGGCCGGCCAGACATTCACGATCCAGCTGAGCCCGGGTACCGAGCTCTCGCGGTTTCGCGTGGCCTTCGAGGAACCGTTCCTGTTCGACACGAAGAACAGCCTGAACACCGAGGTCTTCCGCCGGATCCGACTGCGTCCGGAATGGGACGAGACGCGCCAGGGTGGACGCATCTCGCTCGGGCGCTATCTGAGTCGCTTCAACCCGGACCTCTCCGTGCACATGCGGTGGCGAGCGGAGCAGGTGACGCTCGACGATTTCGGTCGCGACGCGCCGCAGGATGCGTACGACTGGGAAGGGCGCTCGAACCTGATGGGGCTCGGCCCGTCGATCGTCTATCGTCAGCTGGACGCCCCGGTCACGCCGACCAAGGGCTTCCGGGCCGAGCTCGGCTACGAGTACGTGGGCATGGTGCTCGGCGGCGATGTCGACATGAATCGAGTGACCGGCAACGCGCGAGGCTTTTTCCCGGTGTACGAAGACCAGCGCGGCCGGCGCCATGTGGTGACCGTCTGGTCGCGGCTCGGCTGGTCCGAGGCCACTCGTAAGCTCGACCGCGTGCCGATCTTCGAGCGTTTCTTCGCGGGTGGTCGCGAGTCGATCCGAGGCTTCGAGTTCCGTGGCGTCGGTCCGCGGCAGTCCGGCGGCGCGGCCCGCGGCAGCGACGAGCCCGTCGGCGGTGACGTGCTGGCGGTGGGTGGAGTCGAGTACGGCTTCCCGCTGCTGGCGGAATCGCTTCGCGGGGTGTTGTTCGTGGATACGGGTACCGTATCCGAGTCGGTAGACACCGAGGACATGCGGCATTTCCGGGCGGCGGCCGGCTTCGGCTTCCGCTTGCGGATCCCCTTCCTGGGGCAGGTGCCGCTGGCTCTCGACTTCGGTTTTCCGTTCTTCGAGCAGGACGAGGACGACACGCAGACGTTCTCGTTCACCCTCGGAGCCCCGGTATTCGGATTCTGATCCGGCCTGCGGCAGCGCGGGCCTTTCTGGCAAGGAGAACGACGATGGATCGCAAGATTTGGATCGCGATGGCCGGCGTCGCCGCGCTCGCCCTGGTGGCGGCACTGCGTCCGACCGGCGCGCTCGTAGCGCAGGGAAAGAGCTACGGGTTCATCGACATGGAGTACGTCCTCAACAACTACGCGAAGAACGCGGAGCTGACCGAGACCCTGGGGGCGAAGTACCAGGAGATCGTCGACGCTCGACGCAAGGGCGAGAACGATCTCCAGCTCGAGCGCGAGGAGATGGCGACCTTCGCCGGCAGCAAGCGGGCCGAGGCCGCGCGGCTCATCGCGATGAAGGAGTTCTCGCTGAAGTTCGACTACGAGTCGGAGATGCGTGAGCTCGAGAAGAAGAAGATCGACGGATGGAAGACACTCTATGTCGATATACAAGAAGCGGCGGAGAAGGTTTCCCGCGATCGGGGGCTCGACGCCGTGCTGGTGATGAATCGATCCGAGCCGGACGGAAAGTCGGATCAGGACATGATCGCCCAGATCACGCTCCGTCAGGTGCTGTATTTCGATTCTTCCCTTGATGTTACGGAAGCTGTGCTCCGCCTGCTGAACCGCTAGGCGGGGCGTTGCCGGTGGCCCGAGGGCGCCGCGAGGGCGGGGCGCGAGGGGGCCTTGCGGGAATTGACACTTCCCGCAAACCGTTGTAGGATTTCGCCCTCCAGCAATGGGCGTATCCGCTGGAAGGCTTGTCGAGGAGACGGATTGGGTCGCCAGGGAGGGCGAGGGAACACGCCGAGCTAGGGCGTGAAGAGCCTCGTCCGTCCGGCGCGCGTTCGTCCACCATACCCACGGGAGGGATTGGCAGGACCCGCCGAAACCGGCGGGGCCGCGAAGGAAACGGCCCCGCGGTTCGCCACGCGTACCGTCGCACCACCGCAAGCAAGCGGGCGAACGAGAGCGGGGGCCACGAGGATTCATCTCCCTTGAGAAAGACCCAGCGAACGATCAAGAGTCCAGTGACGCTCTCCGGCGTGGGTCTCCACACCGGTGAGACGGCCAATCTGACTCTCCTCCCCGCGGAGGCCGATACCGGGGTCACGTTCGTACGGGTCGATCTCCAGCACCGACCTCACATTCGCGCCTGCCCCGAGCACATCGGCAAGCGCCAGCGCCGGACGGCACTCGAGTTCGGCGGCGCCGAGGTCCACACTGTCGAGCATCTGTTCGCCGCGTTCTCCGGTCTCGGAATCGACAATATCCAGATCGAGATGGACGGCCCCGAGGTTCCGGGCATGGACGGCAGCTCGCAGCCGTTCGTCGAGAACATCCTGCGGGCGGGCATCCAGGACCTGAAGGCGCCGCGTCGTCAGTTCAAGCTCGATCGTCCGATCACCATCCAGAACGGCGATGCGACTCTGTTCGCGCTGCCGAGCAACGACGACGCGTTGCACATCGAATACACGCTCGACTACCGGGGAAGCCAGAACGGCGCCTCGGAGCTGCCGCTGCAGCGATACTCGGTTCAGTTCTCGGAAGAGAGCTTCACCGAGAACATCGCGCCGGCGCGGACGTTCTGCCTCGAATCCGAAGCCGAGAAGCTGCGCGCGGCCGGCCTCGGGAAGGGCGCGAACACGCAGAACACGCTCGTGATCGCGCGGGGCGGCGTCCTCGAGAACGAGCTTCGATTCCATGACGAGTTCGCGAGGCACAAGGTCCTCGATCTCATCGGCGACCTGTACCTCCTCGGCATGGATCTCAAGGCGCACGTCTTCGCGACGCGCACCGGTCATCAGGACAACATGGAGCTCGTACGCAGGCTCATCGAGCTCCACCACGATCGTGAGGTCAAGGGACTCGTTACGAAGGACACCGGTCTCGACATCAACGAGATCCGACGCATCCTTCCGCACCGGTATCCCTTCCTACTGATCGATCGCGTCATCGAGATCGACGGCCACCGCCGAGCGGTCGGCCTGAAGAACGTCACGATCAACGAGGCCTTCTTCAACGGGCACTGGCCGGATGAGCCGATCATGCCCGGGGTCCTCCAGATCGAGGCGATGGCACAGCTTGCCGGAGTGCTTCTCCTGCGCAAGCTCGAGAACACCGAGAAGACGGCGGTCCTCCTCTCGATCGATCGGGTGAAGCTGCGAAAGGCGGTCATCCCGGGCGATCAGCTTCGATTGGAGGCCGAAACCCTGAGGTTGAAATCCAAAACCGGGTACGTGCTCGTTCGGGCGAAGGTCAACGATCGTCTCGTTGCCGAAGGACGAATGAAGTTCATGATGGTCGATCCGACCTCGTGAGCGATTGCGCGTGACCGGAGCGGGGGGCGTTCGAAAGTGCGCCCGCCTATAGAGGATCACTGGTCCGGGATGCCGGAGAGGGCGGGGAGGAAACCCGCCGGCACCCCCTGGAACGGAGGCCCGAGGAAGCTCGGGCAAAGCGAATGGTCGACATTCACGAAACGGCGGTTGTTCATCCGAAAGCGGAGATCGGTGAGGACTGCGAGATCGGTCCCTATTGCGTGATCGGCGCGGAGGTGGTCCTCGGACCGCGAAACGTCGTGTCGAACCACGTGACGATCATGGGGCGGACCAACGTCGGCTCGGACAACCAGATCTTCCCGCACGCGGTCATCGGGGCGCCGCCCCAGGATCTCAAGTACCGCGGGGAGCAGACCCAGCTCGAGATCGGTGATCACAACCAGATTCGTGAGTTCGTCACCATCAACACCGGTACGGCGCAGGGTGGTGGACTGACCGCGATCGGCCATCACAACATGCTGATGGCGTGCTGCCACGTCGCTCACGACTGCATCCTCGACGACAACATCATCGTCGCGAACAACTCGATGCTCGCCGGCCACATTCGCGTGAAGTCGCGCGCCGTGATCAGCGGTGCGGTGGCCGTGCATCACTTCACGACTATCGGTCGACTGGCCTTCGTCGGAGCGATGACGCGTATCCGTCAGGACGTGCCGCCGTTCATGATCGTCGAAGGCAACCCGACGCGCGTGCGCGGGGCCAACGTCGTCGGCCTGCGTCGCGCCGGAGTGGATGCGGACGGCGTCGAGTCGATCCGTCAAGCGTTCCGCTTCCTGTACCACTCGAACGTCTCGCGGCGTGAAGCGCTCGACGAGATCCACTCGTGGGAAAACCCGTGCGACGAGCTCACCGAGCTGCTCGACTTCTTCGACGAGATGGAGAGCTCGGTCAAGGGACGATCGCTGGAGGCGGCCAGAGAGGCATGAGAGCGGCCGTCATCGGCGTCGGGCATCTCGGCCAGCATCACGCGCGCATTTACGCCGAGATGGACGGCGTCGAGCTCGTCGGGGTCGTCGACACCGACGAGAAGGCGGCACGCGAAGTCGCCGGCCGGTTCGGCGCTCCCCACTTCACCTCCCTCGACGATCTTCCCGAAATCGACGCGGCCAGCGTCGCCACTCCCACCGTCAGTCACCATCAGGTCGCTCGCACTCTGCTCCTTCGTGACGTCTCGCTTCTGATCGAGAAGCCTTTGACGCGCGATCTCAGCGAGGCGGAAGATCTGGTGAAGCTCGCGGCGGAGCGCGGCCGGACGCTGCAGGTCGGCCACGTCGAACGATTCAATCCCGCGTGCCGCGCGATCGAGCGTCTGGGCATCCGTCCTCGCTTCATCGAGTCGCAGCGGATCAGCCCCTTCAGCTTCCGCTCGTCCGACATCGGCGTCGTGCTCGACCTGATGATCCACGACCTCGACCTGATCCTGCATCTCATGAGCTCCGACGTGGAGCGAGTCGATGCGATCGGCGTGTCGGTCCTGGGGATGAGCGAGGACATCGCGAACGTGCGGCTGACGTTCGAGAACGGCTGCGTCGCGAACGTCACGGCGAGCCGCGTGTCGCTCAAGAGCGAGCGCAAGATCCGGATCTTCGCGCCGGAGTGCTACGCCTCGGCCGATCTCGGTAACCACACGGGCTCGGTTTACCGGCTGAATCGCGACATCTCGGAGATCTCGGGCGCGATCTCGAAGCTCGATCCGAAGACGGTCTCCGACCCCCGGGCGCTGCTGTTCGGGGATTACATCCGTGCCGAGCCGCTCGAGACCGACAAGGCCGAGCCGCTGCTCAAGGAGATCGAGGCGTTCGTCCATGCCGTGCGAACCGGCGAGCGTCCGGTCGTTTCGGGTGAGGACGCGCTGCGTACGCTGACCGTGGCGCATCGGATTCTCGAGGAGATCGGACGCTTCCAGGAGCGATCGATCGCCTTCATCGACGGCGCGGATTCGCCCGGAGCCTAGTCCGCCCGCCGGCGATCATTCCGCCGTCGCGACGCTCTCCCCGAGGTGATCGAGCACTTCGCGCGCCGCGCGTTCCGAGGCACCCGGCGGCCCGAGAATCTCCTTCACCCGGGCGAGCTCGGCGAGCGTGCGCTCGCGCGTGGGCCCGTCGAACAGGTGGCCTTCCGTCGCGCGCGCGATCTCTTCGTACGGAGGCTCGGCAAAGAAGAACTCCGGCACGGCCTCGCGACCGGCAAGGATGTTGGCCATGCCGATCCGTGGAACGCGAAGCAGGTATCGCGCGAAGAACCTCGCCGTCGGTGAGACCTGGTAGAGGATCGACATCGGGGTGCCGAGGAACGCGAGCTCGGCGGTGGCCGTCCCTGACGCGACGAGGCAGCTGTCGGCGTGTCGCATGACGCCGTGAGGCACGTCCGAGATCAGCTCGGCCGGCGACTGCGGATCGCTCGCGAGAAGCTCGCGGATGAGCGCGCCTCGTTCCTTGCCGGCGGGAGGGGCGGGGAGCACGACCCTCAGATCCGGATGCCGATCCACGAGCGTCCGCGCCGTGCGCAGCATGATCGGGAGGAGGTGCCGCACCTCCTGCAGTCGCGATCCCGGGAGTAGCCCGAGGACGCGGTCGGAGCCCGCGCGGATCTCGGCGATCACGTCGTCGGGGTCCGTCACGCCCGTGAGCCGGTCCACGAGCGGATGTCCCACGTAGCGCGTCGTCACCCCGCGAGCCGCGAAGAACTCCTCCTCGAAGGGCAGGATGACGAGCATGCGGTCGACGCGGCGCCGCACCTTGCGCGCCCGCCACTGGCCCCACGCCCAGAGTTGGGGGCTCACGTAGAAGATCACCGGGATCCCCCGGCGGCGCGCCATCTTCGAGAGCACGAAGTTGAGGCCGGGGTAGTCGATCGGGACGAAGGCATCGGGGCGGATCTCGTCGAACAGGCGGCCGACCTCGCGGATCAGGCGGATGAGGTCCGGCGCCGCCTTGATCACCGGCAGGATCCCCATGATGCCTTCCTGGGTGAGGTCGCGGTGGTTCCGCAGGCCCGCGGCCTCCATCGTGGGGCCGCCGAGGCCGCTGTATTCGATCCCCGGGCGCAGGCGATTCAGCTCGCGCATCAGGTTGCCGCCCAGGAGGTCACCGGAGGCCTCTCCGGCGCTCAGGAAGATCCGCATCGTGTCGTTCCCTCGTCGACTTGCCCGTGGGTTGCGGGCGAGGCGGAATCTTAGCACGGGAAAGGGCTTCCGACCGCCTGCCGGGCGCCCCGAGGCCCCGGCTCGACCCGCCCGGGGGCCGCCCTCGGCCCGGAGTTGCAGGGTTTCGGGCGGATGGTATAAAGATCGGTTTGCATTCCGATTCACAGGCCCCAATTGCCGGACGAGCGATGAACCTAGCGTGGCCGCGCCGACCCCGATCGGTCTTTCGGGGAGGTGCCCTTCGAGGGCATCGGGCGGTCTTTCGAGGTCCGGAGGGAAGGAGGAAACCGTGGCACTCGTTTCGATGAAAGAGCTTCTGGATGCCGGCGTTCACTTCGGTCACCGCAGCAGCCGCTGGAACCCGAAGATGGAGCCGTACATCTACACCAAGCGTAACCTCATCCACATCATCGACCTCCAGGAGACGGTCAAGGGTCTCCTGCGAGCGACGCACTTCCTGACGCGCCTCTGCTCGACCGGCGAGAAGATCCTCGTCGTCGGTACGAAGCGCCAGGCCAAGAACGTCGTCACCGCCGAGGCGAAGCGCTGCAGCATGCCGTACGTGGCGGAGCGCTGGCTCGGAGGGACGCTCACCAACTTCAACACCATTCGCTCGCGCCTCCGTCGTCTGCACGAGATCGAAGGCATGGAGCGTGACGGCAAGATCGACCTCTACAAGAAGAAGGAAATCGCGCGGATCATGCGCGAGAAGCGAAAGCTCCTTCGCAACCTCGACGGCATCCGCGATCTCGATCGCAAGCCGGGCGCGGTGGTCGTGGTCGATCCGGGCCGTGAGAAGAACGCGGTTCTCGAAGCCCGCAAGCTCGGCATCCCGACGATCGGCATCGTCGATACGAACGGCGACCCCGAGCTGCTCGACATCGCCATCCCGGCCAACGACGACGCGATGCGCTCGATCAAGGTCCTCCTGACGAAGCTGGTCGACTCGATCATCCAGGGTGGTCACGTCGCCAAGGAACGCCAGGCGATGGAGAAGAAGAGCAAGAAGGACGAGCCGGGTGCGGCGTCGGGCGAGGGCGCGAAGGCCCCGGCCGAAGGCGGCGCTCCGGCGAAGGACGGTGCCCCGGGCGGACGCGGCGGTCGCGATCAGCGCGGTGGTGCCGGCGGTCGAGGTGGTGCCGGGTTCGCCGCTGAAGAAGTTTTCCTCCTTTTCGTTCAGACCTTCGGTTGAGATGCCCCAGGTGATGTTGGAGAAATCGGCTCCGGTCAGTTTGGCGTCGCGGAAGGCGGCCAGGCGTCGACTGGCGAAT
>CAZQZX010000073.1:24314-26235 GCA_964597885.1 uncultured Planctomycetota bacterium | reverse complement strand
CCGACGGCACCCGCGTCGGCGAACTCGACGAGGAGATGGTCTACGAGAGTCGAGTCGGGGAGACCTTCCTCCTGGGGGCGTCGACCTGGCGGATCGAGGACATCACCTTCGAGCGGGTGGTCGTCACCCCCGCGCCCGGCGTGCCGGGCAAGATGCCGTTTTGGCACGGCGATGGCCCGGGCCGCCCTCTCGAACTCGGTCGAGCCATCGGGTCCTTCGTACGCGAGGTCCGCCAACTCGACGACGACGCCGCGATCGAACGGCTCCAGGGCCGCCACGGACTCGACGACCTCGCCGCCGAGAACCTCCTGACCTATCTCAAGGACCAAGCTGAGGCGACCGGCGTCGTCCCCGACGACCGCACCATCGTCGTCGAGCGGTTCCGCGACGAGATCGGCGACTGGCGGGTGTGCGTGCTCACCCCGTTCGGCGCGCAGGTCCACGCCCCCTGGGGGATGGCGCTGCAGGCCCGACTCGGCGAGGAGTGGGGGAGCGAGATCGACCTCATGTGGAGCGACGACGGCATCGTCATGCGACTCCCGGAGGCGCTCGACCGCCTGCCGCTCGACGAGCTGCTGTTCGACCCCGACGAGATCGACGATGTCGTCATCTCGAGGCTCCCCGACTCGGCGATGTTCGCCGCCCGGTTCCGTGAGTGCTCGGCCCGCGCCTTGTTGCTCCCGCGACGGCGCCCCGACCAGCGCACCCCGCTGTGGCAGCAGCGCCAGCGCGCCGCCGACCTGCTGTCGGTTGCGGCCAAGTACCCGACCTTCCCGATGCTGCTCGAAGCCACGCGCGAGTGCGTCAACGACGTGTTCGACCTTCCGGCGCTGCGCTCGGTGATGAGCGATCTGCGGAGCCGCAAGGTCCGCATGGTCGCCGTCGACACCGACACCGCGTCGCCGTTCGCCCAGTCGCTCCTGTTCTCGTGGATCGCCGTCTACATGTACGAAGGCGACGCGCCGATCGCCGAGCGACGGGCCGCCGCCCTCGCACTCGATCGCGAGCTGCTGCGCGACGTGCTCGGCGCCGAGGAGCTCCGCGAGTTGCTCGACGCCGACGTGCTGGCCGACCTCGAGCTCGAACTCCAGCTCCTCGTCGACGGCCGCCGGGCGCGCGATGCCGACGAACTCCACGACGTGCTTCGCCGACTCGGGCCGCTGACCCGACTCGACCTCGAAGCCCGCTCCGTCGACGGCGCACCGGTCGGCGACTGGATCCGCTCCTTGCTCGAGGAGCGTCGTGCCATCGACGTGCGCATCGCGGACGACGACCGCATCGCCGCAAGCGACGACGCCGCGCGTCTCCGCGACGCCGTCGGGGTCGCGCTGCCGGTCGGGCTCCCGGCCGTGTTCACCGATCCGGTCGACGATCCCCTCGGCGATCTGTGTCGCCGGTATGCCCGCACCCATGGCCCGTTCCACACCCGCGACGTCGCTCGCTGGTTGGGCATCACCGAGACGCGAGCCGCCGGGGCCCTCGATCGGCTCGTCTCGGCCGGCGAGCTCCTGCGCGGCGAGTTTCGACCGGGCGGGTCCGAACGAGAGTTCTGCGACGACGACGTGCTCCGTCAGCTCCGACGACGCTCGTTGGCGGCGTTGCGCCGAGAGATCGAACCGGTCGAGGGCGACGCGCTCGCCCGATTCCTCCCAGCGTGGCAAGGCGTCGGCTCGCGCCGCCGGGGCGTCGACGCGGTCGCCGAGGTGATCGGGCAGATGCAGGGCGCGGCGATCGCCGCCTCCGTCATCGAGCGCGACGTGCTCGCCGGCCGGGTCAACGGTTACCGCAGCAGCGATCTCGACGAACTCTGCACGAGCGGCGAAGTCGTGTGGGTCGGCGCGGGTTCGCTCGGTGCCACCGACGGACGGGTCCGGCTGCTCTACCGGGATCAGGTGCCGTTGTTGGCCAACGACGTCGACTC